>NZ_JBLWMN010000017.1:0-79339 GCF_048380895.1 Halorubrum rarum
GGAGCCGCTCGGCGACCGCCCCTGACTCCCTCGCGCGAGGCCGTTCGCGGCCTGACGGCCGCTCACGGGCGCACGCCACCGCATGCATTCTTTATAAGTAGCCATCGCCGTCGCTCACGATCGTTTAAATACTATATTACAACCGACGACCTGCAACACCCACTCCCGCTATCGATCAAGAAACACCGTTCGGCGACCGACTGTTTCATTCTCCGTTGTATTTGAAGAATAGGATCTCGACGGAACCAGTGGGACAAACTTCATGCTCGCGTAACCGCATGTGATACACATGCATGGTGATGACGTCGGTGGTCCGCGAGACCCCCTCGAAGCCGCGGTCCGCGAGCGGCGGATCGACGACCCGGATCGGGGACCCGGCCCGCGGGTATCGCGGGTCCCGGAGCCCCACGTCAACGACACGTTCGACGTCGACGGCATCGACACGAAGCGGCGGGAGTCCCTTCTGGAGGCGCTTCTCGCCGCCCGCGACGACGTGAGCGCCGCCTCTGCGACCGAACGGAACGGCACGGTCGGGATACACCACGATCCGTCGGTGTCACGGGACGAACTGCGGGCGGAGCTCGAGTCGTACGGGCTCGTCGTTGCTCCGGGCGACGAGGCGTTCGCGAGCCGCCGAGCCGCCCAGTTCGACTCCGCCCGCGTCGCCGTCGCGGTCCTCTTCGGACTGATGGTCGCGGTGCCGTACGTCGGCGTGTTGTATCCGACCCGGGTCGAGTGGCTGTTCTACGACCCCGTCACCGTGGCGTACCTGCAGTCGATCCTCGACTCGCGGGTCGCCACCCACTTCTTCGTCAACCTCGCCGCGCTCTCCGGCGTCGCCTTCCTCGTCGCCTGCGGCCCAACCATTCGCCGGTCGGTCGCGGCGGTAAAAGCCGGTCGACCGACGAACGAGGCGGCGTTCGTCGTCGGCGTCCTCGCCGTGTACGGGTACAGTACGCTCGCCGCGTTCACCGGCTTCGGCGGCACCGTTCACTACGACCTCGTCGCGTACGCGGTCGTCGGTGCCACGCTCTGGACGCATTTCGACGTCGACTCGGCGACGACGGGGACGGACGACGCGAGGTCGACGACCCCCGCGGCTCCGGACACGACTGACGAGGAGGACCCGATCGCACTGACCGACGGCGGCCGGCACTGACCGACAACGGCCGTCACTGACCGACGGCGGCCGGCGCAGACGACAACGGTCGTCACGGACCGACGACGACCGGCGCAGACGACGTCCGTGTCGTTCCGGCCATGCCTCACGCTCCGGGAACGAAGGCGGCGAGCTCGATCAGTCCCCGTGCGATCGCGGTCACCATCACGAGATAGACGACGTTTCCGGCGGTCGAGAACGCGAGGAACCGCCCGGACGGATACGCGCTCAGCCCGGCGGGGATCGCCATCAGGCTCCGAATCCCGGGAACGGTGTTCGTGACACAGATCCCAACCCCACCGAACCGGTCGAAGAGCCTCGTGACGAGTGCCACCCGCCGGTTCCCGATCCGGCGCTTCACGAGGGAGGGGATCCGGTCGACGTACGGCACCGTCCGTCGGACCCCGATGAACTCCGGACTCTCCTCGTTGAAGCCGCGATAGATCGTGAACTGTCCGAGCGTGGACGCGACGACGCACACGGCGGCGATCACCGCCAACGCCGCGTCGGTCGGCGATGTCAGCGCGACGTACGCGACGTACAGGGCCGCCGGCGGGGTGAGCTTCCCGACGATCATCCCGTCCAAGTAGAAGAGCAGGACGATGGTAGGGACCGCCAGCGCCTGGAGCACGACGAGGACGTCGACGACGCTCGGAAGCATGCGATCGAAGAACGTGCCGGGCGAGTATAACGACGGCGGCCTGACCGGTCGCTCCCGGTTACCGAAATGCAAGGAGAAAGCCTCGTCCCGTTAGGTCGGGGAGGATGTCACTCGTTCCAGACTTTCCGTGGCATCGGGAGACCCTCCCACAGCGCCGGATCGATCGGGTCGTCGAAGCCGACGTCCAGTTCGTGTTCCAGTATCCACTCGAGCTGTCGCACGTGTTGGCCCGTGTGCCACGTCGTCCGCTCGAAGAACTCGTGTTTCGTCGGCTGGCCCCAGAACACGTCCGCGGTCTCCGACCAGTCCGTCGTCGAGCCCGGCCCCTCGATCCAGTCCCGGAACCGCCCTCTGACGGAGCGACCGTACGTGTCGAGCGCGACCGTCGAATGGGGGTCCCAGTCGTGGTCCATTCGTGGGACGCCGTCCATCGGGACGCCGGCCTCGTGCATCATGAACACGTCCGGCAGACTGAACACGTGCTGGATCAGCTCACCGTAGCTCCGCGGTCTGTTCGGGATGTCGGTGGACAGCTCCGACTCCGGGATCAGTTCGAGATATCGGAGCGCTGCCGACAGCATAGTGTCGAGTCGATCACCGAGCTCCTCGACTGGCAACGGCTCCGCTTCGTGCTCGATCCCGACGAGGTCCGCGACGTTCGGGATGTCCTTGCCGTCCGCCCAGTCGTCCCCGACCCTGACGACCGGAACGTGCCCGGGGAGTCCGAGCTCGGTCATCTCCTCGATGATCTCCGGATCCGCTCCCTGAACCCCTATCGGCGACGGATCCGTCGGGTCCCGCTCGGCGTCGGGACCCACCACGTTGTGTGACACGAACTCCACCCCGTTGCGCTCTAAGAACTCCTTGACGCGCAAACAGCTCGTGCATCCGGTCGCCCAGTAGAGATGTGTGTCTGCTGTGGACATGTTTCCTGCGCTGACCAACGTCTGATGAAGGTAAAGCTGTTGTGTCCATCGACTGGTTCGGGTTATTGTTGGCCATCCGAACACAGTGTCCGTTCGCCGATGCCGACGATCGTTGAGGCGGTGGTCGATCAACGGCGACGATCGACGGCTGGATACCACCCATCACCTCCGATCCCTCCGTGTCGCGTTCGCACGCCAGGACGGGGCCGTAGTCGTGTGACCCGGTCCGAACCCGTTCGTGTATTTAAAAGTCGAAACGAATGAAGGGGTAACCAGAGGGGGAACCGGTGCGTCCTTCGAGACGTAATGAACCGATACGCCGCCGGTGAATCGTGTCGCACGCGGTTCGACACGGTCGCTCACCGACGCCACGTCGGTGGGGGATCGGCCGACGGACTGCGACGTTCCGCGGACCGTCTCGGGTGTCGACGATGACGTGGGTCAGGTTTCGCCTCGGGCTCCCGGACGGGTCGTGGATCGCGGACGTCTCACGAGCGAACCCGATGACGACGTATCGGGCTCTGGGCATCGTCTCGGATGACGACGTCGGTTACACGCTGCTCTCGGTCGTCGGTCCGAAGCGGGAATCCGCCGCCGAGGACCTCGACGTACTCGAGGGAATCGAGCAGGTCGAGACCCTCGGTAGCGACGAGTTCGAGACGACGCTGCACGTGACCGGCGAGACGCCGCAGTTCTTCGACGCCGTCCGCCGGTCCGGACTTCCGGTCGAGCCGCCGATCGAGGTCGTCGACGGCGGCACGTCGATCGAAGTTGCCGGCGATCACGAACGGATCTCGTCGCTCGGTCGTCACCTCGCCTCCCTCGACATCGCGTTCGACGTGGAGCTCGTCGGGCAGTACGACGCCGCGAATCGCGTGCTGACCGACACCCAACGGGATCTCGTGTTGGCGGCGATCGACGCCGGCTACTACGCCACCCCGCGCCGGTGTACGCTGACGGAGCTCGCCGAGCGGGAAGGGATCGCTAAATCCACCTGCAGCGAGACGCTCCAGCGCGCCGAGGAGCGACTGATGAAGCGGTTCGCCGAGGGGTTACCGCATGACGAAACCGCCGACACGACCGCGAAACGCGAGGTGGTCGTGTCGTGACGGCCGCTCCGGCAACGGAGGACGACCCCATCCCGGCAACGGAGGACGACCCCATCCCGGCAACGGAGGACGACCCCGACTCGTCCGACGACCTGCTCGCCCGCATCGACCCGACCGATGCGGATCACGAGCGGGTGACGGTGTCGTGTTCGTACCGGTGTCACTCCGGGGAGACGTTCGGCGGCGAGTGGCGCGGCGTTCCCGTCGGAGACCTCCTCGCGGACGCGGATCCGGAGACGACACACGTGCGAGCCGTCTCCTCCGATGGATACTGCGTTCCGGTTCCGATCGTGGACGCGTTCGAGACCGTCGTCGCGGCGGAGCGCGTCGACGACGGAGCGGACTCCAACGGACTTCCGCGGCTCGTCGGAAGCGGGATCGAGGGTCCACGAACCGTGCGCGATCTCGTCCGACTCGAAGCGGTCTCGCTGCCCGCGGATGCGGATGCGGAGCCGCGGTTCCTCGGTGAATCGGACGCGGACCACGACGGGACCGCCGAGCGGGGAGACGTCGACGATCCGACGGAGGTGTCCGACTGATGGTGCTGGACGCGACGCCGATCGTCGTCGCGGGCGGGCGGTCGCTCCGGTTCGGGAGCCGAGACAAGCTCGTGGCGGAACTGAACGGACGGCCACTGATCGATCGGGCCGCGGTCGCGGTGGCACGTGCGACCCGAACCGACCCGATCGTCGCGACGCGGGACCGCGATCACGCGTCCCGCCTCGACGACGCCATCGACGGCGTCACGCCGTCGTTCGTCCACGACGATGAGGAGTACGAAGGGCCGGTCGCGGGCGTTGCCGCCGCGCTCGACACGGTCGATACGCCGTGGGTGTTCGTCTGTGGCGGCGACATGCCGTGGCTCTCCCCGCGGGCGATCAGACGCCTCGGCGAGCGCGCGGAACACCTCTCGCCCGCGGGTGTCGTGCCGGTGTCTGGCGGTCACCCGGAGCCGCTTCACGGTGTCTACCGCGTCAACGACCTCCGACGGGCCATCGAGGGCGCGTGTCCCCGGACGAGCCTTCGCGGCGTCGTCGAACGGCTCTCCCCGCTCGTGACCGTTCCGGCGACCCACGCCGACGACTCGCTCCGGCACTCGCTCGCGGACGTCGACGAGCACGCGGATCTGTTAAGCGGAGGGGCCGCCACGATCACCCAATGACGCGGACAGAGACCGAGATCGAGGTCCCGTCGGTCGTTCGCATCGCCGGCCCGAGCGACGCGGGCAAGACGACGCTCGTCGAGCGACTCCTCGAGGCGTTCGACGGTGAACTCACGGTGGCGACCGTGAAATCGATCCACCACGACATCGAGCCCGACACGGCGGGAACAGACACGCACCGTCATCGCACCGCGGGCGCTGCGTCCGTGGTCGGGATCACGCCGTCGTTCGCGTTCGAGGTCTCGCCGATCGGCGACTCCGCGAACGCGACGGAGTCGGATCCGACCGACTCGGACGCGGCGAAGCGCGCGGCGCTACACGCGACGCTCCGTCGGTTCGCGGACCGCGGATACGATCTCGTCCTCATCGAGGGGTTCTCGGGGACCGACCTCCCGACGGTGTGGCTCGGGGACGGCGACGGTTCGACGGTCGCGGGCGAGGTGATCGCGACCGGATCGGACGCCTTCGAGGAGATCCTCGCGGCGGTTCGCGCCGCGGGCCCGCCGCCGACGGTCGACGTCGCGGCCGCCGACGAGGAGTAACGACGACATCGGGCCACGCCGTCGACGCGGATCAGATCTGTGGACCGAGAGACCCGAGCGCGTCCGACCCGTCGATCGCGATCGAGAGGTCCGCCGTCGCCTCGCCCAGCAGTTCCAGCCGCTCGCGAGCGTCCGCGTCGGCGACGGCCCGGTCCTCGAAGTCGTCGGCGTTCGCGTACGCCGCGCCGCCGACCGCGTGTGCGCCGAAGAACGCGAAGAGTGGGCGGAGCTCCTGATCGATCGCGAGGAAGTGGTGATCGGTCGCGCCGGTCGCCACGAGTCCGACCGCCGCGTTCTCGAACGGAGCGACGTCTCCCTGCCACCCGCCGCGCGGGACGGCGTCGAGCAGGTTCTTCAGCGCACCCGAGTACGACCCCCGATACACCGGCGTTCCGACGACGTACGCGTCGGCGTCGACGATCCGATCGAGCGCCTCGGCCGTGTCGCCCTCGTAGGCGTCGCGTCCGCGACCGTCCGCCGTCGCGAGGTCGTACTCCGCGAGGTGGAGCGTCTCGGCGACCACCTCGTCGTGACTCGCCGCCGCGGCGTCGATCGCGACCTCGACCGCGCTCCGGGTCCGCGACTCGGTGGAGACGCTGCCGACGATCCCGAGGAGCGTTCGTGCCGTCATCTATCGAGCGACCCTCGCGCCGCCGACCGTCTCGATCTCGTCGACCGCGTCGACGTCCTCGGGGGCGAGGGGCTCGGCCTCCTCGACGGCCGGAATGATCGTCTGCCCGAAGCGTTCGAGGTCCTCGTCGTAATCGAGGAACCCCGCGAGCACGACGTCGATTCCGATCGCATCGAGCTTCCGTATCCGCTCGACGATCTGTTCGTCCGTCCCGATGAGACCGGTTTTGAAGCCGTCGTTGTACTGAACCAGGTCCTCGAAATCGGAGTCGGACCACATCCCGTCGCCCTCCGCGGAGGACTGTCCGGCCTGTTTCACCTGCTCGCGGAACGCCTCGACCGCCTCGTCGGTGGCGTTCTCGATCACGCCTTCGAGCACCGATTTCGCCTTCGACTCGGTGTCTCGCTGGATGACGAACGCGTTCGCGGCGAACCGGGGCGGTTCGGTCTCGAACTCCGCGGCGTACTCCTCGACGTCCTCGATGACGGCGCGGATCTCCTGGAGGCTCCCGCCGTTGATGAACAGCACGTCCGCCTGCCTCGCCGCCATCCGTCGTGCGGCCTGCGAGTTACCGCCCTGGAACACCTTCGGATACGGGTCCTGAACGGGCTTCGGCTCCAGCGGCGCGCCCTCGAAGCCGTCGATGTCCCTGCCGATCGTGTAGAACCGACCGTCGTAGGTGGCCCGCTCTTCCGTCCACAGCGCTTTCAGGACCTCGATGAACTCCTCCGATCGGGCGTATCGCTCGTCGTGTGCGAGCCAGGGCTGCCCGAAGCCGGTGAACTCGCCTTTGAACCAGCCGGAGACGACGTTTATCGAGAACCGGCCGTCGCTGATGCGGTCGGAGGTGGCGATGAAGTTCGCCAGCGGGCCGGGCTCCCAGAGTCCGGGGTGGACCGCGCCGATGACGTGGAGCTCGTCGGTCTGTGCCGCGAGCGCGTTCGCGATCGACAGCGCCTCCAGCTGGCGGTCCGCGCCGTAGCTGCCGAAGAACCGCGCCTGTGCGAGCGCGTAGTCGAAGCCGACCTCCTCCGCCGTTCGAGCGAGGTCGAGGTTGTACTCGTACGTCCAGTCCGTCTCCGTCTCCCAGTCCGAAACGACCAGCCCGCCGCTGACGTTCGGCACCCAGTACGCGAACTCGGTATCCATACCCGACCCTCGGCCCGGACCGGTTTAACGCGGTCTACGGCGGCGATAGCTGTTGATGCTCCCGTGTGGCGGCGAACCCTGCGAACGGACCCGGTCGCCGGCAACGATTGACGAGAGGTCGGTTCCGGACCGACGGGTAGAAGGCCCGCCCGACCGCATCGAACGCCATGGAGGTCGAGTGCCGGTTCTTCGGACCCTTCCGTGACGACGTCGGTGAGAAGCGGGTGACGCTGGACGTCGACGTCGAGACGTACCGCGAACTGCTTGCGCGGTTGGCGGAACGGTATCCGGAGCTCGACGGGCGGCTGCTCGCGGACGGCGGAGACGACCTCGCGGGGCGAACCGTCGTCAGCGTGAACACGACCGACCTCAGACATCTCGATGGACTGGACACGCCGGTCGAGGACGGCGACGTCGTCCGTGCGATCCCGTCCGTGTACGGTGGGTGAGACCGTCATTCGGTGGGTATAACCGCTTGACGGAAGATGAGCCGCGGAGCCCGAGCGCGCCCCTCGCTTCCGCCGCATCGCTTTTGACCGCACCCGTCGTACGTTCCGACATGAAGAACGTCCTCCTGTTGGTCGTCGGTCTCGTCGGACTGATCGAACTCCTCGTCCCGAGCTGGATGGTCCGGCTGTTCACGCGAGTCGCGTATCGAGACGCGGACGACGCCGAGCCCCGAGAGTGGTTCCACGTCGCCGCCAGACTGGAGGGTGCGGTGCTCGTCACCGTCGCGCTCGTCGGGCTGTTCCGCTCCGCCCGCGGGTCGGGGGCGCACGGTGACACGTCGAACGAGTCCGCCGACGAGGCGAGCTAACTGGGTCCTCGCCCGGGTCTCGTCCGTTCTCGTCCTCTTTCGCGCTTCCCCATCCCATACTACCATATACGAGGCGGCTGTTGAACGGAACACCATGTCTCGATCCGATCGTCGGATGGCCTCCGGGGACTCCGGTGAGGTCCGCGTCCTCCACGTCGACGACGATCCGGATTTCACCGCACTCACGGCGACGTACCTCGATCGGATCGACGAGTCGATCGAGGTGCGTTCGGAGACGAGCGTCACTCCCGCGCTGGACGCGCTCGGGGACGAACGGATCGACTGTGTCGTCAGCGACTACGATATGCCCGAAATGGACGGCTTGGAGTTCCTCGATCGCGTCAGGGAGCGCGACGACGACGTTCCGTTCGTCCTGTTCACCGGTAAAGGAAGCGAGGAGATAGCGAGCGAGGCGATCTCGGCGGGCGTCACCGACTACATCCAGAAGGAGGTGGGCGGCGACCAGTACACGGTGCTCGCCAACCGGATCCGGAACGCGGTCGAACAGCACCGCTCGAAGCGAGCGCTCGCCGCCAGTCAGGAGCGACTCTCGCGATTCATCGACCAGTCGCCGCTGGGGACGATCGAGTACGACGACCGGTTTCGGATCGTTCGCGTGAACGCCGCCGCCGAGGAGATCCTCGGGTACGACGAGTCGGAGATCGTCGACGGGACGTGGATGCCGTTCGTCCCCGACGACGAACAACGGCTCGTCGCCGAGGTCGAACGACAGCTGCTCTCCGATAAGGGCGGCTACCGGAGCGTCAACGAAAACGTTCGATCGAACGACACGCGAATCCTGTGTGCGTGGCACAATCAAGTCGTGACCGACGCGGACGGGGAGGTGATCCGGATCTTCTCGCAGTTCGAGGACATCACCGCCCAGGAGTCCAGAAAGCGGGAGATAGAACGGACGAACGCCGTGCTCTCGACCATCTTCGACACGCTCTCAGTCGGTATGCTCGCGGAGGACGCCGACCGCCGAGTCATCGCGGTCAACCAGCAGCTGTACGACCTGTTCGGCGTGGAGGGATCGCCCGAGGAGGCCGTCGGAGCCGACTGCGAGCGGTTCGCCATCGAGGTCAGCGGCATGTTCGCGGATCCTGACCGGTTCCTCGAGCGGATCAACGAGATCGTCGACGCCCGAGAGCCCGTCCCGAACGAGCGGATCGCGCTGGCCGACGGACGCAGCTTCCGACGGACGTACCGACCGATCGATCTCCCCGACGGTAAGGGACATCTGTGGGTGTATCGGGACGTGACGGAGCCGGTGATCTGACGGTCAAGCAAGGTCGACGTCCCACAGCGGAGCACACAACGGGACCGTTCCGACCGGCTACTGATCGACGATTTCGACGCCATCGATGTCGATGCGCGCACCGCCGGTTTCACTTTCGGTCGCGGTTACTTCCCAGCCGTGTGCCTCGACGATCGATCGAACGATCCATAGTCCGTAGCCCGTGCTGTCCGAGCTGTTCGAGTACTCTTCCTCAAACACGCGATCACGATCGGATTCCGGAATACCGCAACCGTCGTCCGCGACGTAAAATCCACTCTCCCCGAGCACGACCCGAATGGTCACGTCATTTCCTCCGTGCTTGACGCTGTTTCGGAACAGGTTCTCGAACACTCGCTGGAGACGATCCGGATCGGCGAGGATCGTTCCCCTCCCCTCGATCTCGAGTGACGCCCCCTCGGTGTCCACGTATTTCCATGCATTGCTCGCGATGCGATCGATATCCGTCGGCTGGGTCTCGGCGATGTCCCGTCCCGTTTGAGAGAGCCAAAGGAGATCCTCGAGGATCCGATCCATTCGATTCAACGATGCGTTCACTCGATCGAGATGTTCCTGCTCGCCGTCTTCTCGGTACAACTCCAGACGTCCCATGGCAATCGAGAGCGGGTTCCGAAGATCGTGTGACACCGTACATGTGAACGCTTCCAGTCGGTCGTTTTGGCGTGTTAGCTCCCGTTCTCGATCCCGTAATTGCTGTTTCCGTTCGAGCTGATCGAGTGCCGTTCTGATATGTTCTGACAGTACTTCTCCGACGGCGATATCCTCACGACCGAACGCTCCTCGTTGCTTTGACGTTGCGATCAACACGCCGTGCTCCCCGAGCGGAAGGAACAGTTCACTGTGGACATCGGTCTCCGGGTTGTACGCGTCACCCTTCTCGCGAACGTCATCGATCGCGATCGGCGCTTGGTTTTCATATGCTCGCCAGGCGATACTGTTTTCCGTCAGAGTTGGCGGATCGCCGATAAGCGACTCGCCGGCCTCCGTTATCGCGGCGGGAACGAGCGTCGCTGATTCCTCCTCGTAATAGTGGATGCCGTTCGTATCGAGCCCCAGAGCGTCTCGTGCGGCCTCGACGCCGACTTCGGCCACCTCGGTCCGAGTTTCCGCGTCCAGCAACGTTTCCATCGCGTCGTTCAGTGCTTTGAACTGACGTTTGCGTTTCTCACGAGCGGTGACGTCCGTGTTCACCGCAACGAACTTTCGGACTGTTCCGTTCTCGTCAGTGATCGGTGCGATCGTCTGGTCGATCACGTACCGATCGCCGTTCTTTCGCCGATTTATCACTCGGTTTCGCCATACCCGACCGTCGAGGATCGTTCGCCACAGCTCCCGGTAGAACGCTTCATCGTGTTCACCCGACTGGAGGATCGTTGGTGTGTTCCCAACCGCTTCATCGGAGCTGTAACCGGTGATCGCTTCGAAGGCGGGATTGACGTACTCTATTTCGGCGTCGATGTCGGTGATATATATCGCATGCCCGGATTCATCGATCGCCCGCTTGAAGGTTCGAAGTCGCCGCTGTCGACGTTTCTTTTCGGTGACATCGCGAATCGCCATCAACACTCGATCGCCGGCCACGTGGTGTCTCATCGGGGCCATGTTTCCCTCGTACCACAACGTCCGATCGTCGAGTTCGAGTGGGAACTCGATCCGCTGGGACGTTTCGGATCGGATCGTCTCACGGCATGCGTTCCCGATCCGGTCTCTCTCCTCCGCCGAAACGTATTCGCGGAACGACTCTTCGTCAAGGAGCGATGAAGACACTGCATCATGCTCCGGGTGGTCTGTGACGGGTCCTTCGCAGTTTCCGTCGCGGTCGAAGACTATCAGTCCGTCCGATGATGCCTCGTAGATCGCTCGGAGTCGGTTCCGTTCGGCTCGGAGCTTTGCCGTCGTCTCAATCGCATTGATCGCGTGAGCGATGTCGTCTCCCAGTCGTTCGAGAAGCTTCCGTTCGAACCCTCCGATATTGGCGTGTCGATCCGTACCGACACACAGTATCCCGTAGTTGGTACCCTGATACGTAAGCGGCACTTCCGCGATCGTTTCGGATCGGTACCAACGATCCAACGTCTCGGTATCCTCGTCGGACGCATATCGAGATCCCACGTCGCCGCTTTCGGGTCCGTCGGAACGGATCGTCGCGTCGTCGTACAGTTCGGACCGGCTGAAAACGTCACAGACGTACCGTTCGAGTTCCGTCCGTGAGGTCTTCCGAACCAGAACTTCGCGTACCTCCTGAGCGACGTGGTTGATCCGTTCGATTCGCTCAGCGTGTCGCTCGGCATGGTAGCGATCAACGATGTTCTCGATCCGGTTCCTGAGCACCTGATACTGGCTGGTACCGTGCTCTTTTTGAATATATTCCGTTGCTCCCGCTGAAAGCGCTCGCTCGGCGACTTCCTCTGACCCCTTACCGGTGAAGAGCACAAATGGGAGATCAGGTTTCTGCTCTCGGACCCGTTCGAGCAGCTCGATCCCGTTCATATCCGGCATCTGGTAGTCACTGACGACGCAGTCGACACTGTCGTTTAGTCGTTCGAGCGCCCGTTCGGGATCGGTTTCGGTCGTTACGTCGATTCGCTCGCTCCGAGTTAGATATCTTGAGACCAACTCGGCGAAGGATTCGTCGTCGTCGACGTGTAACACCTGTAACTCGGTTCCGATCTCGGACTGTTTCTGGCTCATTCTTTGTATCTCGAGAGTAGATCACAGTAGAGTAGTCGTGCTCGCGTTTGATCGCTTAGTAGCGTTTCGAGACGCGAGTCAGTTTCCGCTTCCAGTTCCGCCTTCCGTTCTTTCAGTGCGAGGTACTCCGGATCGTTCTCGACGATGTCGATATATCCCGTTTGTTCAAGTGCGATCAGTCGGGATGTAATGGAGAACAGCTCCTGCATTCGGTCCTCGAGGGCCCGCCGTTCGAACAATGACTCGACAAGCGATCGCAGCTCTCGTTCTCGAACAGGCTTGATCAGATAGGCGTCGAACTCCATGTCGACGATGTCGGCGTCCGGTTCGATGGCGGTGATCATTGCGACACGACAGTCGAGGCCACGATCCCGGATTCGATAGAGCACTTTATCACCGGAGAGACCCGGCATGCGCCGATCGAGCAGGACGACGTCCGGAACTGGCGTCTCATTGTCAAACAGGTACTCGATCGCTTCTGTCCCCGTGGTAGCGGTTTCGATCGTGTAGCTGTCCTCGAGTCTTGCCGCGTACATCCCGAGCAGGAACGGTTCATCTTCGACGATCAACACTCTACCGTCCGAAACCCCATCGCCATCCTCTCTCACTGACGCCGGTCGTTCGTTGTCGTCCGTTGCACTCGGATCGTTACTCCTGTCCATCGGTCTCGGGCTCGTGGTTCTCCGTCGATACCATCAACTCTCGATCGCTTGCCGTCGTATCATTGTCGCTCATTGGTGGCTCTCCTCGGTCGTACTGACCGTTACCGAGCGCTTCGATGACGAATCGACGACGGAGATCGCCTCGGAATGAGGCTGTAAGGGAGCGTAAAACTCATCGACGAAGTCGGCCGAGACCGCCTCGAACGTGTCGGACATCGACGTGCGACGGTTGATGTCGTCTGACTCGAGTCTCGTGAAGCGCTTCCACCATTCGATATCCTGTTCCGAAATTCCGATATCGTCGGTGAGTCGACCTCCATCGACCTGTGGACGCTCCTCCGCGGTGATCCTCGCTGAAGTATCATCCGACATTGAGCTTATGGATAGCATAACTCATATATGTAAGAACGTCAGGGGCAAAATATCCCGCCTAGACTACCAATGGGGGTGATATTTCCCAGACGAGGAGGGAGGACTCATCCGCTCCGGATCAAGAATTCTCATTACAAGGATCAGCAATGAAACTCACTCGAGTAGTTCCGAACTGGTTCCGTCTCTCTCACCCGTCTCGGTCGCCGTCCAACAGACCCGAAAGTATGGTCCGTTCGGCTGCTCGGAGATGGCGATGAAACGCCGACGTCGAGAGATCCATCATATCGGCGAGTTCGACTCCGCTTGCCTGTTTTGGCGAGGTGAAGTATCCGCTCCGGTACGCCAGTTCGATCGCTTCTCGTTGACGAGCGGTGAGCCGATCGAGAATCGATCCTGGTAGCGAGGTCAACGTGTCCGGCGTTTCCTCCTGACTCCGCTGAGCCGTCAGTTCCGAGTCGGGATACAGAGTGGTGAGCGTTTCGACGGCAGTGTGGACGTTCATGGTCGGTGACACGCCGACGACGACAGTCGCCGCCTTCTCGGCAGCCGTGATCCGCTTGATCTTGATCCCGTGATCGGCGAGTCTCGTCCCAATGAACGTCCCGGACACCTCTAGCTGTACCAACGGCTCCGACTCGTCATCGAGAATAAACTGGGTACTGTCGACTTCGCTCGCCTCCTTGGCATGTTCGAGGAGTCCATCGGCCGAACCGTCAACGACGGTGACGAACAGGTGTGTCGTTCCGCTCTCCTGCGGGACCATTCCCTCGACTCTGAGGTGGGTATCCGTCCGTTGAGCGAACCGGAGGACGAAGCATGAGAGATCCGTCACTCGAAACTCGAGTTCGGTTGCCTGGTTCGTAACGAGCGCGTTCTTCCGTTGGACCGCATTGATCGCGTAGCCGGTGATTCGCCCGAGTTCGGTCCACACCGATCGAACCGGGCCACGGAACGGGTCCACGTCGTTTACATAGACGGTAAGGACTCCGTACACACTGTCTTCGTACCGGATCGGAACCGCGAACACGGATTTGAAGCCTCGTTCGAGTGCACGGCCCCGCCACGGCTGACGGCGTGCGTCCTTCGCCGTGTTCTCGACGATCGAGAGCTCCCCGGTCCGGATCGCTTCGAAAGTCGGCTCGTGCCCGTCATCGATCGACTTGGAAAGGCGATCCAGATACCCCTGTCCGTCTCCCGCACGCTGTCGCTCGACGATCCGATCGTCAACCGGATCGCGTTCGGCTATCCACACGAATTCGACCCGATCGTTTTCGGCTAGCTGTTCGCAGACCGCTCTCTCGAGTTCGGTACGGGTGGTAGCAGTGATCAGCGCCCCGGTAAGGCCTCTGATCTCGCCGTTCAACTGTGCGAGCAGTTCGAGCCGTTCGTTCCGTTCCCGGAGCTCGCGTTCATGCCGTCGCAGCGACCGCTCCCGTTCGACACGATCGAACGCCGCAGTCGCCTTCGCTCCCAACAGCTCAAGGAGGGTGGTCGTGTTCTCGGCGTAGGCTCCTCGTCCGGCCGATCCGACGAGCAAGACGCCGTGATCGCCGAGCGGATACACGATCTCGCTCCTGGACACGGTGTCGGGATCGCACCGGTCGGCGTCGTCGGCTCGAACGTCGTCGAACGTCTCGGGGGAACCGGTCTCGAAGACGTGCCAAGCGATGTTCTCATTCGGTCCCAGAGTCGGCAGTTCGTCGACGTGTTCGTCGACGTCGTCGGAACACGCGATCGGCTCAAGAACGCCCTCGTCATCATTAAAAAGATACAGTTTCACGCTCGTGGCGTCGGTCACGTCTTGTGTGGTGTCCACTGCGATATCCGCGATCGATTGGTTCGTCCCTGCAGTGAGAAGTTGCTCGCCCACCTCGTTGAGTGTCTCGAGTGCGTCTTCGTATCTGACGTGGTCGGAAACGTCTCTCAGCGTCGTATACACTACATGGCGGTCCTCAAGCTCGACCGTTGATGTCGACCACTCGACCGGGACCTCGATCCCATCGTTATCGATTGCACGTATCCGATCGCCGTTGGGGAGTCGCCTGCAACTACCCTGCCTCTCGACGCAGAGATTAAACTGCCGTCGGTACTGGTCCTCGTCGACCTCGGGGTACAGATCGGTGTAGTGTCGTCCGACGAGACCCTGCTGTGGCGTCCCGAACAGCTCGGCTGCCGCTTCGTTCGTCTCCACGATCGCTCCGGTTTCCACGTCTGTAACGACGATCGGGTCGGGTGAGGCGTCGATCAGTGTCAGATACTTTCGACGTGCCGTTTCGATCGTCCGTTGCTGGCGACGTTCGACAGTGACGTCCTGAGACATCCCCATCGCTGCGACGATCGAACCGTTCTCTCGAACGGGACGAACGCGGATCCGGGCGATCCGGTCTTGCACCTCCGTTTCGAACCGGCACGATTCCCCATTGAGCGCCGACCTGTACCGAGCTTCCATCTCCGAGCCGATCGGCTCCGGCAGTGCCTCCGAGACTCGGGAGCCTTCGAGGTCGGACCGACATAGATCGAGTCGGCCGAACCACTGGCCCACTACCAGTTCGTACTCCAACTCCTCGTTAACCAGCGAAACCACACCGTTCGGGAAATTCTCAGCGAGCACTCGGTACTTGTTCCGGTGTTCCAATGCATCCCGCTCTGCCGTTTTGCGATCGCTGATGTCTCGGACGGACGCGAGCACCCGCTCCCGATCGTCGATGTCAACGAGGGTGAGTATCACCTCTGCCGGAAACGACGTCCCATCACGTCGCCGTACCTGCCACTCAAATCGGATCTTCTCCTCTTTAGAAGCTTCCTGGATCCGGTCGAGGGCCGTCTCGATCGAATAGGTCGGGTCGTCCGCGCTAAGACGTTCTATTGTTTCGCCGACGATCTCACCGTATTCGTAGCCCACCATCTCGAGATATGTCTCGTTAATGTCAACTATCCTTGTTGAATCGGGATCGTGCACGGCGAGTCCATCCGCGACACCGTCGAAGACGTTCCGACCGTCTCGCGGAACAGTCACGAGCGGAGTTTCGGTAGATCCTCCCCGGAAGTGTGAGCCTCGGATTGCTTCCATCCGATCGGCTCCGGGGCTCGGTGAGCAGCCTCCGCTGTGGTCCCAGTCACAACCGAGTTCATCGATACACTAACACTACTCCATTCCAAGAGTACATCAATCTTCGCCAGTCCATGAACTACATCAATCTTCACCAGTCCATGAAGCCGTTCGCACACGGTCCCGTGCAGGAAATAGAGAAGCGGCTCGGAAACTAGTTTGCTACCACCGATCTCTCCGGTTCCGAGTTCGTTTCGCTCTCGTCTTCGGCTCCACTACGCTGTGCCGCTACGTATAAGCGCCCGTCGCCGTCGAGCACGCCCCTACAGCGCCGGCGGCTCGTGGCGGCCGAGAACGATCTCCTGTCCTTCGATGTCCTCTAACGCGGCGACGCGGCCGCCGATCTCGACGCGGCCCTCGGCGGTCTCGACCACGAGCGAGGCGACCTCCTCGGTGTCCTCGAAGGCGACGTCGACGACCCGACCGCCGACGGTGACCGACTCGCCCGTCTCGATGTCGCGTCCCTCGACGGTGGCGTAGAACTCCCCGCCCATCTCCCGGACGTCCTTCACGGCACGGCGGATCGAGGCGTATCGGCGGGGGAACGGTCGGGCCTTCCCGTCCGCGGCGAGCGTCTCGGCGGTCGTCCAGAGGACGGTCCCGAAGAACCCGGACACGAGGAAGCCGAGCGCGGAGCGGTTGAAGATGACGCCGTAGCGCTCGCGGTCGTCCCGCAGCGCGTCCTGTGTGGCGTATACGGAGTACTCCCCGTCGCCGACCGCGAGGACGGGCGTCGTGATCCCCCTCCGCGCGCGAGCGATGGTCGCGACGTCGAGGTAGTCGAACTCGTCGGGATTCGGCGCACGCGAGGCCGGCGTGACGAGGAGCTCGATGCTGACCCCTTCGTTTATCTTCTGCGCCAGGTCATCGCGGAAGCGACGCAGGATCTCCGGCGTGAACGAGACGGCGAGCTCGTACTCCGCTCCAGTTATCACCTCCTCGATGTACCGGAGGATCGTCGAGCGCGACTTCACGAGCGACACGGCCTCGGTCTCGCGGGTCGGGGCCGTGTATCGCGCCTCCAGCTCGTCGACCATCTCCGAGAACGACGAGCGAAGCTCGCCGAACGCCTCCTCGGGATCGACGGCGACGATCTTCATCGGCCGCGACTCACGTAGCTCGACGAGCCCGCGGTCCGAAAGGCTCCGCACCGTATCGTACACTCGCGGCTGCGGGATATTCGTTCGGTCGGCGATGTCGCTCGCCGTCAACTCTCCGTGTTCTAACACCGCAAGGTACGCGTCGATCTCGTACTCTCCGAGGTTGAACCGGTCCCCGACGTAATCGAGCGTCGCGCGGAGGTCGTCTGCCATACGCGGCCCAACACGCTCCCCCGGTATAGGTTTTTACTATACCCCGAGTTGCACGGAGTTTCGGAGCGAGGTCAGCGATCGGGCCAGTGCCCGTCTTCGACCGTCGTACGCGGGATCGCCGTTCGATGCTCGATTTCGGTTACATGTACATTCGGTCGTAGGTGCCCTCGGGTTCGCGCTCCTCGATCCGTTCCGCGAGGTCCTCGTAGTACTGTCGGATCTCGTCGGCGAACGCCGACAGCGGCCCGGCGTCGACGCCGAGATCGTAAGTGTCGTCGATCGTCTCGACGAGCCGTACTGCGGCGTCGACGTCCGGTGCTTGTGCGTGTACCGGCGTGACGAACAGCCCCACCCCGAGCGGCGACTCCATTCCCCGTTCGAGCAGTGCCGCGTTCGTCCCGTCGAGGAATCCGGCCGCCATCGGCTCGACGTCACTCGTATCGAGTCGTTGTTCCCGATAGTCGTCGGTGGCGACGTAGAACGTCCGGTGTCCCTCGGGGCCGTGCGGAATCGGGACGCCGGCGAGAACCGCTATCTCGGAGATGTCGGCCGCCTCAGTCCACTCCAGGATCGACTCCGCCAGCGACTCGCCGAGCACGGACGGAACGAACTGCTCGCCCACGAGAATGGTCACGTCGAGGTCGGGACGCGAGTACAGCCGAGTCGGGTGTCGCGGTCGACCCTTCTCGAACGGCGTGATCGAGGGGATACCCTCCGCTCGCACGTAGCCGGTCTCCACCAGTTCGAGGTGGTCGACGAGGTAGTCGACGGCCGTGAGGCCGGCGAGCCCGTACGCCGAGAAACCGGCAACGAGCGTCGAGCTCGGGGCTGATTCGTGGGTGACGTCGAACGACGGAGGCGTCTTGAACATACCGAACATATGGGGAGTTCGCCCGGCTGCGTGTTAGCGTTTCCCCCGAAACGCGCTCGCCTCGATGGCTGAGGGGCCCCAGTCGGACCTCGGACGAACGTATCCGATCGGGTGCTGGCCGCCACGGGAGGAAACGCTTTTTCGGGTGGGGGCCGCGGATAGCGCATGGTCGAGACCGAGGGAACCGTTCCGGTGGCCGAGTGGTTCCCGTGGTTCGCGGATCTGCCGGGTGCTCGCGCCCTGTTCGTCCTCATCGTGTTCGCGCTCGGCGTCGTCCTGTCGAACTTCCTCGTCCGACTCATCGGTCGTCCGGTCGCGCGGCGGTTCGCCCGTCAGAGCGTCGCACAGACTGTCATCCGCGGCGTCAGAGCCGGCACGATAACCGCCACGCTGCTGTTCGCGCTGTGGGCGATCGGCGTCCGGTTCGCCGACCTCCTCCTCGGGACCGCGGTGTTATCCGCGGTGGTCGGTATCATCCTCGCGCCGCTGATCGGGAACTTCATCAACGGCGTGTTCATCCTCGCCGACCAGCCGTACGAGATCGGCGACATGATCGAGCTCGACGACGGGACGCAGGGGTTCGTCGAGGACATCACGATCCGATACACGAAGATATTCACGATCGACAACACGTTTCTCGTCGTGCCGAACGGCAACATCCGCGAACGCGACGTCACCAACTACTCCGCGGAGGACGAACGGACTCGACGGACGCTCGACGTGCTCGTCACCTACGAGTGCGACGTCGAGGAGGCCCGACGGCTCATCGAACGTGCCGCCCGCGACTGTGAGGCGGTTATCGACGGCGGACCCGACATCCGGATCGGCGTCGCGCGGTACAACGCGAGCCCCGACTGTCGGGTCGAGGAGTTCGGCGACGACGGCGTGTTGCTCCGGCTTCGCTACTGGGTGAAGAAGCCGTACAAACTCGGGAAGGTCCAGTCGGACGTCAACGCCCGTATCCGTGCACTCACCGCCGACGCCAACGTCGAGATGGCGTACCCGCACCGCCACCTCGTGTTCGACGACACCTCCGGCGTCGCTCGCGTGGGCGTCGACGGCGATGACGGGCGAGACGGTGAGCGGGCAGAGACGGGAGACGGTGACGACACGGAAACGGGCGACGGTGAACGAAAACGTGCAGGAGATGAGGCAGGGACCGGCGACACGCATCTCGATGCGGCAGAGCCGGACGACCCCGTGTGATGCGGTTTCAAGCGATCGGAACGCTGATATCCGAACGGCCTCACTTATAAACTAGTGACGGACAAGCCCTCCAGTGACCCGTCGGACCCCGACGGAGACCCTGCCGGAGCAGATAGCTCGGACGACCCCGATCGGATATACGGCGGCCCGACCGACGACGACACCGACCCGACCGACGACGACACGAACGACTCGATCACCGAGGGGAGCCTCGTCGGACCCCTGTTCCATCTCGCGTGGCCGATCGTCGTCATTCAGCTGTTACAGGTGACGTACAACGTCGTCGACACCTTATACCTCGGTCGCCTGTCCGCGGAGGCGGTCGGGGCGATCAGCCTCGCGTTCCCGCTCATTTTCCTGCTCATCGCCGTGGCGGGCGGGTTCACGACGGCGGGAGCGATCCTCGTCGCGCAGTACACGGGCGCGGACGGCGACCGGTCGGCAGGACTCGTCGCCGGCCAGACGGTCGTCACCGTCGCCGCCCTCTCGGTTCTCATCGGTGTCGTCGGCTACTTTTATACCCGTCCGGCGCTGGAGCTGCTACCGAGCGACCCGGACACGGCGGCGTCGGTGATCCCGCTCGCGGCCGACTACATGGAGATCATCTTCCTCGGGATCCCGCTGATGTTCGGCTTCTTCGTGTTCTCCGCGCTGATGCGCGGCTACGGCGACACCCGGACGCCGATGGCCGTGATGTTCCTCTCGGTCCTGTTGAACGTCGTCCTCGATCCGTTCCTCATCTTCGGGTTCGCGAACAACCCGCTGTTCGGCTGGCTCGCGGCCGTCCCCGGCGTCGCAGCGCTCGATCCGGTCGCTGTCGAGTCCGCGCTGTTCGCGGCCACCGAATTCACCGGATACGGGATCGAGGGGGCTGCACTCGCGACGATCGCCTCCCGCGGCGTCGCCACCGCGGTCGGCCTGTGGCTCCTGTTCGCGACGGGGCTCGGACCGACGGTCACCCTCGCACATCTCCGGCCCGACCTCGAGTTCATCGAGGACATCTTCCGGCTCGGACTCCCGTCCAGCGTCGAGCAAACGACGAGCGCGATGGCGATGATCACCCTGACCGCGATGGTCGTCACGTTCTCGCCGCCCGTCGTCGCCGCCTACGGGCTCGGGAACCGGCTCATCTCGCTCGTCTTCCTCCCCGCGATGGGGCTCGGACGCGCCATCGACACGATGGTCGGACAGAACCTCGGCGCGAACCGCGCCGACCGAGCCGCCCGCGCCGTGAAACTCGCCGCGGGCACCGGCGCGGGAGTGATGGTGCTCGTCGCCGTCGTCGCCGTCGCGTTCACCGAGCCGATCGTCTCCGTCTTCCTCGGTGACGTGCCGGACGCGCCCGCGACGATCTCGTATGCGGTCGAGTACGTGCGGATCCGGTCCGTCGAGTTCGCCTTCATCGGCGTCACGCAGGTGATTCTCGGCGCGTTCCGCGGTGCCGGCAACACCAAGATCGCGATGGTGATCTCGATTCTGACCCTCTGGGTCGGTCGCGTCGCGAGCGTGGGCTACCTCGTGTTCGTCGCCGGCTGGGGCGCGACCGGTATCTGGGTCGGAATGGCGCTCGGAAACGTTCTCGGCGCGCTGATCGGCGTGGTGTGGTTCGCCCGCGGCACGTGGACCGAACGATATATCGACGGCTCCGCACCCGACGTCGACGCCGCGACGACGGGCGACGGGGTCGTCGGGAAGTAGCACCTACGCGAACGTGTCGATCACGGTCCCGGTGTCCTCGCCGGTCGTGTAGTAGTACCCCGCCTCGTCGGTGAGGTTCCCCCAGTCGGCCCAGCTCCCCTCGTAGTTGCGTACGTCCTCCCAGCCGAGCTCCTCGAGGACGAACCAGCCGACTGACGCCCGCACTGCGGTCTGACAGTACGCGACCGTCGTCTCGTCCGGCGAGAGCCCGGTGTCGTCGATCCACAGCGTTTCGAGCTCCTCGGGCGTTCGGAGTCGACCCGCCTCGCCGTCGATGCTCTGCGGGAAGTTGACGTTGAGCGCGCCGGTGATGTGCCCGAACCGCTCCGTGCCGTCGCGTTGTTCGATCCCGTGGTACTCGTCGGGCGAGCGCATGTCGAGAATCGGTACCGCCGCGCCGTCCTCGGCGACGTGCTCGGCGACGAACTCCCGGGTCGCAACGACGTCGGTGTCGAGCTCCGGGTCGTACGACGCCGCCTCCGCCTCCGGCGGCTCCGAGACCGTGTCGCCGCCGCCGGCCGTCCACACGGAGTAGCCGCCGTCGAGCAGCGAGACCGTTCCCGTATGACCGATGGCGTTCAGCGTGTAGATCGCGTACGTCTCCCAGAGGTTCGACTCCGCACCGTACACGACGACGTCGTCGTCGCTGGCGATCCCGGCGTTCTCGAGTAGCAGCGCGATCGTCTCCGGCGACGCTTGGAAGCCGTCCTCGGTCTCCTCGGTGTGGCTCCGGAGCATGTTCTCGTTCGAGAAGTGGTGTGCACCGGGGATCCGCGCCTCCTCGACCGCCGCCTCGTCTCGAACGTCGAGCAGTTTCACGTCGTCGAGGTTCTCCGTCAACCACTGGCTGTCGACGACGCCGTCGAACTCCTCGGCGGCGGGCGTGGTGTACGCCTCGGGCGTCTCGGTGTCGTCCGCGACTCCGAGACAGCCGGCGACGGCCGCCGTCAGCGTCGCTCCGGCGGCTGCGAGGAACCCCCGACGATCCGTCGACGTCCGTGTCGTGTCTCTCGTCATCGATCGATCCCTCGAGCGGGACCCGCATAACGGTGTTATCCGCGGCTCGATCCACCGTCGTTCACGACGGCGCTCGCCGCACCGATCGCCTCCGATTCAGGGCTGATCGGCGGAGAGACGGGTCGACGCCGGAACGTGGCACTCGATCGGCCGGTCGTCGACACGTGTAATACTTGCGCATTCGGCGGCCCGTCTCGCGGGGGGAACCGCTCTCACGCCTCCGCCAGGAGCCGGTCGACGACCTCGGATATCCGATCGATCGCGACCGCGACGTCGTCGCCGTCGACGTCGAGATGGGTCGTAAAGCGGGTCGTATGGGTGTCGAACTCCACCGCACCGACGCCCGCGTCCGCACAGGCATCGACGAGCGCTGCGGCCTCGATCCCCGCCTCGTCGGTGTGGGCGACGACGATGTTCGTGTCCGGTTCCGGGGCGTCGATCCCCGTCAGTTCGTCGAGCCCGGCGGCGAGCCGCTCGGCGTTGGCGTGGTCGTCCGCGAGCCGGTCGACGTTCTCCAACGCGAGCAGACCGGGCGCGGCGATCATACCCGCCTGTCGCATTCCCCCGCCGAACAGCTTGCGGACGCGCCGCGCCTCCTCGATGAACGCCTCGCTCCCCGCGAGGATCGAGCCGACGGGCGCGCCGAGTCCCTTGGAGAGACAGACGTTAACCGAGTCGACCGCCTCGACGAGTTCGGGCGTGGGCACGTCGAGCGCGACGGCGGCGTTGAACACGCGCGCGCCGTCGAGGTGAACCGGGACCCCGGCATCGTGGGCGACCGCGGCGGCCGCGTCGAGCCGGTCTTTCGGGACCGCGGTTCCGCCCCGGTAGTTGTGGGTGTTCTCCAGGGAGAACAGCCCGGTTCCGGGACGGTGGAGGTCCTCGGTCACCAGCTCCCGCTCGACCGTTTCCGGGGTGGGGACGCACCGCGACCCCGCGTCGATCGGTCGGGTCTGGAGTCCCGAGAGCTCCGACGCGCCGGCCAGTTCCCAGCGATAGAGGTGCGACTCTCGCTCCAGTACGAGCTCCTGGCCCGGCTCCGTGTGGACCTTGACGGCGATCTGGTTGCCCATCGTGCCGGAGGGCACGTACAGCGCGGCCGCCATCCCGAGCGCGTCGGCGGCTCGACGCTCCAGCTCGTTGACCGTCGGGTCGTCGCGGTACACGTCGTCGCCGACGTCGGCGTCGCGGGCGGCGTCGCGCATCGCGTCGGACGGGGTCGTGACGGTGTCGGATCGCAGGTCGATGAACTCGTCGGCTTCGGACATTCGTTGGCGGCGGTTCGACGGCCGACCGGAAATAACTCGCGCTCCGATATCCCGTCGCGACGTCGCGGACGGGAACCGGGGCCGATCGTCGATCGAGTTCCGCGTTCGGACCCTTCTTAAGTCAGGCGGCGAATATCACGGGTATGGAAACGGAAGCCGCAGCCGACGACGTATCCGCCGCTCCCGACGCGTACGAGGACCTCCTCGATCGGGCTCGGCGGTGGAACACGATCGGCAGCGCCGCGGGCGTGCTCGGCTGGGACCAGCAGGTGATGATGCCCGAGGGCGGTACGCCCGCCCGATCGAAGCAGCTCTCGACGCTCTCGTCGCTGCAACACGACGTTCTCACCGACGAGGCGACCGGCGAACTCCTCGCCGAACTCGACGATGCCGACCTCACGGACGAGCAGACGGCCGTCGTTCGAGAGCTCGGCCGGGCGTACGAGCGCGCCGACGCCGTCCCGGTCGAGCTCGTCAAGGAGATCTCGGAGACGAGCTCGAAGGCCCTTCAGGCGTGGGAGGAAGCGAGGGCGAACGACGATTTCGCGGCGTTCGCCCCGTACCTGGAGAAACACGTCGAGCTCAAGCGCGAGTACGCCGAACACATCGATCCCGATCGGGACCCCTACGAGGTCCTCTTCGAGGACTACGAGCCGTGCCTCTCGATCGATCGTGCCGAGGCGATCCTCGAGGAGCTTCGAGAGACGCTCGTCCCCATGATCGACGAGATCCGCGAGTCGGATCGCGATCTGGCCGTCGACACCTTCCACGGGGAGTTCCCTGCGGACGACCAGGAGGCGCTCGCACGTGACGCACTGAAACTGGTCGGCTACGACTTCTCGCGCGGTCGACTCGACGTCTCCTCGCACCCGTTCACGTCGGGGACCCAGTTCGACTGCCGCGTGACGACCCGGTTCGACGAGTCGGACCCGCTCGGTGCGATCGGCTCGACGATCCACGAGTTCGGCCACGCCCAGTACACCCTCGGGCTTCCGAAGGAGGCGTGGGGCACCCCGCTCGGGGAGTCGCGCGATCTGTCCGTCCACGAGTCGCAATCGCGGCTCTGGGAGAACCACGTCGGTCGCAGCCGCGCGTTCTGGGAGCTGTTCTTGCCGACGTTCCAGGCGCAGTTCCCGGAGACCGCGGACGCGACCGTCGAGGACGCCTACGAGGCGGCCAACCAGGTGTACGAGGACAACCTCATTCGCGTGGAGGCAGACGAGCTCACGTACCACCTCCACATCATCGTCCGATTCGAGATCGAGCGCGACCTGATCCGCGGGGATCTGGCCGTCGAAGACGTACCGGAGGTCTGGAACGATACGTACGAGGAGTACCTCGGGATCCGTCCCGACACCGATTCGGCGGGGTGTCTCCAGGACATCCACTGGAGCCACGGCAACTTCGGTTACTTCCCCACCTACTCGCTCGGCTCCGTGATGGCCGCACAGCTGTACGCCGCCGCAGAGGCGGATATCGAGGACCTCGAAGCGAACGTCGCCGACGGTGACTTCGAGGCGCTCCACGAGTGGCTCGCCGAGCACGTCCACCGGCACGGCTCCCGCTACGAGACGAACGAACTGGTCGAGCGTGCGACCGGCGAGCCGTTCGCTGCGGACGCGTTCATCGACTACGTCGAGGAGAAGTACGGCGAACTGTACGATCTGTAGAGAGTACGCTCTCTAGGGTACGATCTGTAGAGAGTACGCTCTCTAGGAGATGACTCGCGCTGCCGCGCGCGAAACCCGCTCCGCCGGTTGTTCGAGACGGTCGAGGACTGACGATCGATCCAAACGGTTTTGGTATCAGAATGTGGTATTTTCCGCATGACTGGATCGATCCGGGTACTTTACGTCGCCGCCGACGATCGAGCCGCCACGCGGCTCGCGGCGGCGAACGACCGGATCGATGTCACGACGGCTGAGTCGATGCGGACGGGCGTCGAGACGTTGGACACGGCGGCGGTCGACTGCGTCGTCTCCGATCGGGATCTGCCCGACGGGACCGGAATCGAACTCCTCGATGCGGTCCGTGACGAGCATGGCGACCTTCCGTTCGTCCTATTTCTCCGGACCGATTCCGAGCGCGTCGCCGTCGAGGCCATGCGTCACGGCGCGACCGACTACGTCGCTAACGACGACACGGAGGCCGCCTACGACGACCTCGCGGCACGGATCATCGATGCGGTCGAGCGCCGTCGAGAGAGCCCCTTCGAGCGACTCCCGGTCGGAGCGATCGTGTGGAACGACTCGACCGAGATCGTTCGGGTCAACGAGGCCGCGGAGTCGATCCTCGAGCAGGACGGAACACGCCTCCGTGGAGCGACGTGGACCGAACTCGTTCCCGACGACGAGCCCGCCGCGGTTCGTGAGACGATGGATCGGCTTCGCGAGGGGGAATCGCAGACGACGCTCGTCAGCGAAACGCTGACCGAGGGCGGCGAGACGGTCTCCTGTGAGTGGCACCACCGGGCGGTGACGAACGCGTCGGGCGGTCTCAGATCGGTCCTCTCGGCGTTTCAGGACGTGAGCGACCGCGTCGAGCGCGAGCGTCGGGTGAGCCAACTCCGCGACCAGTTACGCGAGTTGGCGTTCGCGACGACGAAAGCGGAGGCCACCCGTATCGCGGTCGACGCCGCCGAGAAGGTGATGGAAGCCCGGCTGAGCGGCATCCACCTCCTCGACGAGAGCGGTGAGACGATCGGCCCCACCGTGTTGACCGGGACGGCCCTCGAAGCGTTCGAGACGGTTCCGAAGTACGAGCGGGACGCGGCGTACGGGACGCGCGACGCGTTCATCTGGGACGTCTTCGAGAGCGGGACCCCACGGCGTGTCGACGACGTCGCGGGAGACGACCGGATCCGCGAGGATACCCCGGCTGGAAGCATCATCGTCCACCCGCTCGACGACCACGGCGTGTTCATCGTCTCTGCACTGGAGACGGACGCGTTCACGGACGCCGACGACGCCCTCACCGAGATCCTCGCGCGGACGCTCACCACCGCGTTGGACCGCGTCGAGCGTGACGAACGGCGGTACGAACGCGAGCGTCGTCTGGCTCGGCTCCACGAGGCGACGCGTGACCTGATCGCCTCCGAGACGGAGGCCGAGGTCGCGACCAAGGCCATCGAGGCCGCCGGTGATATCCTCGGGTTCTCGATCTCGGTCGTTCGTCTGTACGACGAGGACGTCGGTGGGCTGGTGCCAGTCGCCGAGAGCGAGGCGGTCGACGACGTGCTTCCACCACGGAAGGCGTTCGTACCCGGCGACGGCAGTCTCAACTGGCGGACGTACGAGCGTGGTGAGATCGCCGTGTACGACGATATCGAACGGGAGCACGGCGCGTTCGACAGTGGGACGGGTCTTCGGAGTCTGATGATCCTCCCGATCGGCGAGTACGGAACGCTCTCAGTCGGAGAACTGGAGCCGAACGCCTTCGACGACTCCGACGTCTCGATGGCGCGGATCCTCGCGACCACCGTCGAGACGGTTCTGGAGGCGAACGAGCGGAAGGCGGCGCTCCGTCGGCAGCGTGACGAACTCGAGGCCCAGAACACGCGACTCGAACGGTTCGCGGACGTGTTGAGCCACGACCTCCGGAACCCGCTGACCGTCGCGCAGGGCCGGCTTCAACTCGCGAGAGAGAGCTCCGACTCCCCGCATCACGCAGCGATCGGTCGTGCCCACGATCGGATAGAGACCCTCATCGACGACCTGCTCACGCTCGCACGGAACGGCGAGGCCGTCGACGACCCGGAGCCGATCGAACTCCGACGGCTGGTCACCCAGTGTTGGAACACCGTCGAAACGGACGCCGCCGAGCTCCGGGTGCTGACGGACGCGACGATCGAGGCGGACCCCAACCGACTCAGGCAGTTGATCGAGAACCTGATTCGGAACAGCGTGGAACACGGTTCCACGAGCAATCGGGCGGAGCCCGATGACAGCGTCGAGCATGGCTCGACGGGAAACCGGCCGGAGGTCGGTGATAGCGTGGAACACGGCTCGACGAGCGATCGGGAGACATCCGGCGACGACCCGAGCGATGAGCTCACGATAACGGTCGGTGCGCTCCCGAACGACGCCGGGTTCTACGTCGAAGACGACGGCCCAGGGATTCCAGAAGACCTCCGATCGAAGGTGTTCGAGTTCGGCTACACGACCACACAGGGCGGAACAGGGTTCGGGCTCTCGATCGTCGCCAGCATCGCCGAGGCACACGGCTGGACCGTCGAACTGACCGAGAGCGACGCGGGCGGCGCACGGTTCGAGTTCCGAACGTCGTAAGGTCGCCTCCCGTACCGCGTCCGGAAGCCTCACAACGGCCGTGTTCGCGCTTTTTGGATCGAGATAATTTATAAATGACTAAACTATCCATATGTGTGGACGGTCGTTTCTCCGAAGTATGGAATCTGGTGGGGTTTATACCTTCACTGGAGTCGTTCGTTCAGGTAGAGGGAGACACAATGTCAACGAAAGCACGAAACGAGTTCGGCGGGGAGTTCGGTGGCGTATCGCTGCGGGGAGAGGCCCACTCGCTGTCGGCGCTGTTCATCGTCGCGTTGCGGGCGCTGATCGGCGGGATGATCCTCTTTGCGGGCATCGGGAAGGTGCAGGGATGGCCGTTCGATGCGAGCGGGTACTTGGTCCACGGCGTGGATGCGGCCAGTCCGGTGAGCGGCCTGTTCGCCGCCATGGCCGGCAGCCCGCTGCTCATGGAGATCATCAACGTCGTCATCCCGGTCACCCAGGTGCTCATCGGCGTCGCGCTCATCGCGGGCGCGTTCGTCCGACTCGCCGCGCTCGGCGGCGCGCTCCAGATGCTCATGTTCTACCTCGGCGGCTGGGAGGGCGAACTGCTCGCGCTGTTCGACTCGACGCTCATCTACGCGATCGTCTTCCTGACGGTCGCCGCCTTCGGCGCGGGTCGCATCCTCGGCGTCGACGCCTACCTCGAGCGCCTCGACGTCGGCGGCCAACCCCTCGTCGAACGCTACCCCAAACTCCAGTACCTCCTCGGGTAACGCCCGAAAACAGTTCGGTCGGCGAAACGGCCGGACCGGCGAAACGATCGACCCCTGAACTCCAGCGAACCGGCCCTTTTCACGCTACCCACACCGACCCGGTCGGTGTGGCTCCACGACGGTCACGACGCTCCGTGTCGTGTGACCGAGTCGGGCAAGCGGGCCTCAATCGAGCAGTTCGTCGACGGTGCGGATGAAGCGGTCCACGACGCTCTCGGGGAGCGTCGGCGACACCTCATCGAGGAGCGCTCCGGTCCGCTCGGCGTCCACGAGCGTGAGGGTCATCGGGTGATCGACCGACTTCGTTACGATACCGTGCTCGACCAGGTTCGAGACGTGCCAGGCGATCGTGCTTCGTGCGACGTCGAGTTCCGACGCGAGCGTGGTCTGGCGCGTCGGGCCTTCGGCGTAGAGCCGGACGACGATCGCGCGCGGCGTCTCGCGCTGCAGGTACGCGATCAGTCGGCGGTCCCACGGGTCGAACGTCGTCTCGAAATAATGGCTCTTTCCACCGATCCGCTCGACGACGAGCTCTCCGTCCGTCACGAGTCGACGGAGATGATACTGGGTCTGTCCCGTTGCGATGTCGAGGTCGCGACTCACTCTGTTGAAATGCACTCCGGGGGTGTCTCGAACGTGTCGCTTGATCCGCGTTCTGGTGTCCGGCATCGGTGCGTGTTGAACGGTCGTCGATCACGAGATAAAAGGCTCGCGCCCGTTCTCGATCGGCTGGACCGATCGGGGCGTGATTTCTTATCGCTCCTCACACTACTGCTCGTACACGTGACTTCCGTGACCACACTGTCGGCGATCGAGGGGTGGGGGGTTGAAGGGTCGCTGCTCCTCCTCGCGGTCGTGTTCGTTGCCGGACTCGGGACCGGCGTGCTGTTTCTCGTGAGCCTCGTCGCGTATCGTCGTCGCCGCACCAGCCAGTACCTGTTGATAAGCGTCGCAGTCGGGGGACTTCTGGCACGGTCGATCGTCGGGGCCGGAACCGTCCTCGGCTACGTACCGATGCCGATCCACCACTTCCTCGAACACAGCCTCGACTTTCTGATCGCTGCGACCGTGCTCTATGCGGTGTATGCCCACGCACCCGGATCGCTGTCCGAGACCACATCGAAGTGACCGAAGCGGCGTCCCGCTACGAACTCATCCGGGTAAACGTAGCCAACCGACGGTTCCGGTGAGAAATCGCCTGCAACTCATCGCCGCGTCCGACGCCTCCTCTCACTCGAGGAATCGGACGCGGGCACCTTCGAGGAGCGTGTCCAGCCGACGGCCGTACGTCAGGATCCCCGCCGAGCCGACGGTGCTGACGACGATCCACCCGACGAGCGTCCCGAGGGCCCGTCCGGTGTCGACGAATCCCCCATCGGGTGCGAACGCGACGCCGATCACGTACTCAAACACGAGCCCACGGAACGCCCCGTTGGGCGTGAGCGCGAGGAGGGAGGGGATCGACGCAGCCGACGTGCCGGCATCCAACGACCGCAGGAGCGCGAGGTCACCGCCGAGTACCCCGCCCACGAGGAGGAGCGTACCGAGCGCGACGGCGCTGCGACGGCTCGACACGACCGCAGACACCACGACCGCGATCGAGAGGTACGCCGCACCCAGCAGAGTAACGAACGCGAGGAACCGGACGTATAGGAGCGGCGAGTCGATCCCGGCGTGAGTGGCGTAGATCCCCGTATCCGGACTCGCGGTCAGCCAGACGTACCCGCCAACCAGCGCGAACGGGACGCCGACGACGGCGAGGAACGCCAGCAACCGGGCGAACAACACCCCCGAGACGTAGCCGACCACGCTCACCGGATACGTCCGTATCACGTCGAGCTCGCCGCTCGCGACGTCGGTGAGCAGTGCACGATAGCCGAGCACGACGGCGATCGCCGGCACCAGCACCTCGGTTGGAAAGAGGAGGTCGACGACGCCGGGAACGAACCCGGTCCCACCTCCGCCACCGACCGTGAGAATCCCCAGCAGGACGGCCAGTAGTCCGACGGCGAGAACGCCGTATCCGGGCGTTCTCGCGACGGTCGCGAGCTCGCGGTGGAACACCGGTCCGACGCCGCCGAACACGTCACGAACGTCCTCCGCTGCTTCGACGACGAGCGAGAGAGCGGCCGTCATCGATCCGAGACCCCCGCGACGTGGACGGCCTCCGGTTCGTCGTCGGTCCGTCCGCCGTCCTCGATTATCGCTCGATACAACTCTTCGACGTCCGCGACCCCGTACTCGTTCAGTAGCGATTCTCGCGAGCCGGCGGCGGCGACGCGTCCACGGTGAAGCAGCACGACGTCGTCCGTGTGTCGATCCACGAGATCGAGGTCGTGGGAACTGACGACGACCGCGGTGCTTTCGGACGCCCGTGAGGTAGCCACCTCGAAGGCGCGCTCGCGCATTCCCGGATCGAGTCCGCTCGCCGGCTCGTCGAGCACGACGAGGGGTGGATCGCCGACGGTCGCCTGGGCGATCCCGAGGAGTCGGCGCATCCCGCCTGACAGCGCCTCGACGCGACGATCGGCGGCGTCCGTGAGCCCGACGCGCTCGAGCGTCTCGTCGGGGGGCTCATCGACGAGGCTGGCGTAGAACGCGATCGTCTCACGGGCGGTAAACCCGTCCCGGAACGGAATTCGCTGGGGCAGATACCCGATCCGCCGAGCGGCGTCTGGCCCCGTGTATCGAACGTCTCCCGCGGTCGGATCGATCGTGCCGGCGATCGATCCGAGCAGGGTCGACTTCCCCGACCCGTTGGGTCCGATCACGACCGTCACGCCCGGCCGGATCGCCATCGAAACGGAATCGAGGACACGGACCCCGCCGTACGTCCGGGTAACGTTCGACAGGTCGACGAGCACGCCCGCAGTCATCCTCCCCACCCATCCGTCCCGCTCGTGCTCCCGGCGGTCGTTCCGCTCGTGCTCCCGGCGGTCGTCTCGCTCGTGATTCGGCCGGTCTCGTGTATCGTCATCGGTCGGTCGAGTTCCATGCGCCAGTCGGCACGGGCGGTGTCCGCCCCCCTCGCCGCGGCGATACGGTCTGGTGCGTGGGGTCCGGTCGCGGGGGACGGATCGATGATGGCTCCCGATCGGGCACCGGGAACCGTTCCCTGGAGTCGGTGGAGGAGGGCTGTGGCGGGCGATTCTCTCACGGCGACTGCGGCGACCTCTCGGTGGAGTGCGGCGTCGACCGGCGACGTGGGGCGGTACGCACGCTCCCCCGGCTCGTGCACGCCGACGGCTGCGCCCTCCCAGTAGTTTCCGCGCTCCCCGTCGGCCCATATCCGGAGGGCACCCGCGCCTGCGCCGGCGTGGCGGTCGTTGCCGACGAAGTCGTTGGCGACGATGCGACTCGACGGGACGACCGTGGTGGCTCGGGCCCCTTCCTCGTTGTCGACGAGGACGTTGTGCTCGTACAGCGATCCCCGAGCACTCGTCGAGAACCCGAGCCGGTTGTTCGCGAGCGTGTTGTAGCCGACGTACGACCGCGTGCCGGACGCCTGAATCCCCGCGGACGAATCGCGCACGTCGTTGCCGACGATCGCGTTGCCTGACGGTCTCGTCATCACGGTGATGCCACCGAACTCCGCATCCCGGACGACGTTGTCCGCGAGGAGCGCGTCACCCGTGTACATGAGGTGGAGCCCGTACCGGTTCCCCACGAAGGTGGCGTTCCGGACGACGGAGCCGTCGGCGCGGTGGAGGTACACCCCGTCACGCCCGCCCGAAACCGTGGCGTTCGTGAGCGTCACTCTCGACTCCATCGCGATAACGCCCATAAACCCGTCTCGCCAGTCGTCCGGTCCCTCCACGTGGAGGTCGCGTATCACCGCGTCGGACCCATCCCGCAGGAGAACGCCGCTCGCGTTCGTGTCGACGTCGACACCGTCGACGAAGAGTCCGGGCGCGCCGACGGCCCGGATCGCGGCATCGCCGTGCCCGTACCCGAGCTGGACGTTCGTGTCCCACGCCTCGTCGGCGTCCGGTGGCCCCTCCGCAGCGTCGGCGTTGCGCGTCTCGCCTCCGGTTCCGGTAACCGTCACCCCGACGATGGCGACGTTCGGCGCGCGGACGGTGACCACCGACCCCTCGCCGCCACCGTGCAGGTGGGCGTTCTCCCCCACGAGGCTGATCGGCTTCGTCACCTCGACGGTCTCCTCGTAGCGACCGGGCGGAACGAGGACGGTCGTGTTCGGCGGTGCGGCCGCCACCGCCGCTCCGATCGTCGGCTCGTCCGCCCCGACGACGACCGAAACCGGTCGGTCGGTGTCGACCTCGGCGGTCGCGATGCGCTCGTCAGCCCGCTCCCACCGATCGGGAGCCATCGACCGAACCGAAACGGCCGTGTCGACGTCGAACGACAGCGTTCGGAGCGTCGTCCAGTCGATGATCGTTCCCCCGTGCACGTCGGCGAACGCACCCGCGGCCTCCCGCTCGGCGAAGGGGACAACCGTCTTTCCGGCGGGGGTTCGGACGTCGCTGTCGACGACGTATACGGCGTCGGTTGCTGACGTCCACGACGGAGCGCCCTGCGCGCTGAAGAGGCCGTCGGCGGTCGAGCCGGGGTCGGCGTCGTCGAACGTCTCGACGTAGGCGGCGAGCGGATACCCGAACTGACCGTCGGTCCGCCCGTCGTCGATCGTCCCGACGAACGACTCGATCCCGTTGTACCCCACGACGTACTGGAGCTGCGAATAGAACACCTGTATCCGGGGGACGGTCGCCGATCCCGTCATGAGTTCGTCGGTTTCCGAGGAGACGCCGAGTTCGACGGCGTCGTTGTACGCGACCGGGGACGGTGCTGCCGCACCGGGGTCGGTCAGGAACGCCCCGGCCGTCACGATCACCGCCAGTACGAGGAGGACGGCGAGCGCGAGGAGAACGTGACGGGAACGGTCGTCTGAGGGACCGAAAATCACTACGTAACGCGTTCGTCGCCGCGGCATTTATCCGGTCTGGTTCGTTCCTCGAACGGGAGCGTGAACCCGTCCCGAGGCGATAAACCGCTGCAGCCGACTACGATCGATCGATGTTCGACTCCATCCGTGTGTCGCTCGGAAGACGACGCCTCCTGACGAGCGTCGGTGCCAGCCTCTCCGTCTCGATCGCCGGCTGTCTGGGTGGGAGGGACGAGACCGCCACCCCGATCACTCTCGACGGAGAACGGACGTGTGACCAGTGTGGGATGATCATCGAGGACCATCCCGGGCCCGTCGGACAGATACACTTCGCCGACGACGAGCCGGAGGGCGGTCGACCCGCCGGATTCTGCAGCAGCACGTGTACATACACCTACCGCTTCGACGCCTCGGACGTCGGTCGCGACGTCCGTACCGTCTTTCTCACCGACTACTCGATCGTCGACCAAGACGTGTTCGAGGAGGGCTCTGACGTACTGTTCTCCTCCCACGTCGAGGCCGAGGCGTTCACCCGGACGACGGAGCTCACGGTCGTTGCAACGAGCGAGGTCGCCGGTTCGATGGGGCCGGATCTGATCCCCTTCAGCGACGACGCCGACGTCGAGTCGTTCGTCGACGACTACGGGGGCGAACCGATGGCTGCGGAGTCGGTCGATCGCGCGACGATCGACGCGCTGTGAGCGCCCTCGAACCATCGATCAGCCCTCGAACCATCGATCACCGTCGCCTGCGAGCGTCTCATCCCTCGAACGCGTCGACGACGGCGAACACGTCCTCGTTCACGCGGGTGCGGTCGAGGTTCTCGCCGCGGTAAGCCCGCTCAACGGTCCCGTCGGGATTGACGAGCAGCGTCACGATGACGTGAGCGAAGTCGTATCCCTCCATGCGCTCGCTCTCGGTGTCGCGCTCGAACCCGATTCCCAACCGGTCCGAGACGATGTCCGTCGCCTCCTCGGGAGACTCGGGCCGCAGGTAGTGCCAGTTCCCCAGGTCGAGGTCGACTCCGAGGGTCTCGGCGTTCTCGCGCAACGCGTCGGCGTCGTCACGTTCGGGGTCGAAGGTGATCGGGAGGAACGCGACGTCGTCGGTCATCCCCGCCTCCGCGACGGCTCCCTGGACGCCGACGAGCTGGTTGAGGAGGATCCCGCACTCCGCGGGACAGGAGGTGAAGACGGCGGTGATCAGCGCCGTTCTGTCGAGCGTCGCGGTGTCGATCGTCACGTCCCCGATCGGGTCGCGGAGTTCGAACTCGGGCAGCGGTTGACCGTAGGCGGGGTACGACAGGGCGTCGCTCTCCGCGAGCTGGTCCTCCTGTGGCCCCAGTACGACCCCCTCCTGTCGGTCGTCGAACAGACGCTCGGTACACCCGGCGAGCCCCGCGGTCGGAATCGTCGCCATCCCTCCGAGCACCGCTCGTCGTCTCATTGTCGGACCGACGGGCGGGACGAGGATAACCGGTCTGGTGCGACTGCCGAACTCACAGCGCGAGCCACAACTGAACGACCCCACCAACGACGAGGAGCACGCCGCCGAGGCGGGTCAGCCGTCGGGACATCCCGGAGACGAGTGCGGTCCCCGCACTGTGCCCGGCGGCGATGACGACCGTGGCCCCGAGCAGCAGCAGGACGAACGTCCCAGCGAGCGCGGCGAAGACGCTCAACACACCGGCCGGCGGAAGCGCGAGGGCCTGTACGACGACGGCGAGGAACAGTGGGGAGACACAGCCCGCCGCGGCGAGCGCGTACATCGCCCCGAACAGACCGAATCCGACGACGCCGGTCCGCCGTCTCGGTAGCGGAACGTGAGCGGACACGTCGTACTCGGCGACGACGAGCGTACCCAACGCGACGAGAACGATGCCGACGCCGGCCTCGAAGGTGGGTATCACCGACCGGAGGGAGTTCCCAACGACCGCCGTGAGTCCGCCGAGGACGGTGAACGTGGCGACGGCACCGAGCGCCGCCGCACTGCCGCGGAGCGCCGCCCCCGCGACCGGCGAGCGCTCGGGGTTCGACGCCGAGACGTAGTACCCGACGTATCCCGGCAACAGTGCGTACGAACACGGGGAGAAAAACGCCGCCGCACCCACTCCCGCTGCGAACGCCGTCGCCGCTGTTACCCCCGTCATGCGTTCCGAACGACCGCGACGAGCTCGGATGCACTCGTCGTTCCCGACTCGGCGTACACGGCCGCGTTCGTCTCGTCGAAGACGACGGTGTACGGGACGGCAGAGGCGTCGAGCGCCGTCGTAAGCGCCAGTTCCTCATCGAGTCCGACGGTCCACTCGCCGTCGTGCTCGCGCCACCAGTCGACGACGTCCGATCGGTCGACGGACACGCCGACCGGTTCGTTGGTGACGGAGACGAACTCCGCGTCGGTCACACGACGTGTCTTTCGGAGCGCGTTCATGTACGACGCACACGTCGAACACCACGTCGCGAAGAACTCGAGGACGGTGACCGACCCGGGCTCTGGGACGAGCCGATACCCGGCGGTGCTTCCGGGGGCCGTAAGCGTCTCTATCCGCGTCGGCGAGAGGGTGTCCGTTCCCCGTCGTCGTGCGACGTACCCACCACCGCCGAGCACACCGATACCGGCGATCGCGGCGAGTGCGGTGCGACGGTTCATCTGAGACGGTTCACACCGATCCGTTCGGTGCGATCGAGATAGTGGCTCTGGTGCGTCTCTCGACGGGTCGACGGGACGAGGTGGGTGATACCGAGGGCGCGCGCCGACGATCGCCGGTGGCGACAGTGCTCGAACGGCGCGGAACACACACGGGATCGGGTCACACCACCGCTCTGGTCGGTGCGGTCTCGGCGTCGCTCCCGACCGCTCGATCCATGCCTCGCCGTCGATCGACCGCCGGCGTGACCCTTCCCCAACGGGCCGATCCGCCGCGTCCGCTTCGGTGCGCTATCGCCCCACGAGGCGTCTGACGGGCGTCCTACGCTCCGGAAAGTATTTGCGTCGTCTCCGGCGAACTACATCCAGTAATGGACGCCCAGCGAATCGAGGACATCACCGAATGGGACGGCCGGAGCTTCTCCGACGGGTTCGCCGGTCTACGCCGTCTCGCGGATCGGGGGTTCTCCGGGGCGGCGACGGACGGTTCAGGGTGGCTGTTCGTGTTGAACGGTCGCGTCGTCGGCACCGTCGACGCCGACCTCGACGACTTCGCCGATGCCTCGGGCACCGTGTACAAGGCCCCGGAGGAGGTGCTCCCGCTGCTGTTCGCGATGCAGGAGCACGGCGGCGAGAAGCGAGCACAGTACTACACGAACGACACGCCGCTGTCGGACGCGGATCGGAAGCTCTCACAGGGCGGCTTCACGGGGTACGTCGAGCTCTCCGAGAACGTGCTCTCCGGCGACTACTACGTCACGTACACGGCCGGCGAGTCGCGAGCCGCCGCGTACGTCGGGAACTCGCGCCGGCTGGAGACGGGCGAGCAGGCGTTCGACCTCGCCGACGACGAGGTCGGCATCTACACCGTCTACGAGGTCGACCTCGACGTCCGGGAGATCCCTGAACCCGCGGACGCGTCCACCACTGGATCGGACGAGACGGAACCCGCAGTCGGTGACGACGACGAACCGATCGAGACGGACGTGACCGGGAACGACGAGCGGTCATCATCCGCCGCCGGCACCTCGTCGACGGACGGCGACGCCCAGCCGGGCGGCGGTGACTCCCCAGCGGGCGATGAGAACGCGACGAACGGTCGATCGGGCCCCGTCGATACCGAGACCGCGCGCGCGTCCGCCGCAAATGCAGCGTCGAGCGGATCCGACGCCACCGCGGAGCGGAACGCCACACTCGACGGATCCGACGACGACGCTCACGGGGTGTCCACCGATGACGCCGCTTCGGAACGTCTCGGGGAGTCGCACGCTGACGGGCGGGCGAACGTCGACGAGCGATCGAGTACGGACGAGGACGTCGCGGCTACAGACGGACGATCACAGGTGGCCGACACGGCCGCCAACGCGGAAGACGAGGACGTCTTCTCCGAGGAGGCTGAGTGGCGGGAGGCGAAATCGATCCCGGCACTCGATCCGAGCGAGGCGAGTGCACGGGCGGAACGCCGGTCTCGTGACGACGGTCGCCGCGACTCGTCGGCGGATCGAAGCGACTCGTCGTCCAGCGAGCCGTCCCGCTCATCGACGGACACGAAGCGGCGCGACTCGCCGCCGAGCCCGCGTTCGACCGATCGGTCCGAGTCGGGAAAATCGGCCGTCTCGAAGCGTCCGTCCGTCCAGCGGAGCGAGCTCCATCGGGAGGTCCAACGGCTCGAATCACAACTCGAGGCGGCGGAGTCGGCGCGCGAGTCGCTGGCGACCGAGCGGACCGAGATCGCCGAGGAGCGCGATCGGCTCGAATCGGAGGTCGACGGTCTCGAAGCCGAAGTCGAGCGTCTCGAATCGGAAGTCACCGAACTCCGCTCCGAGCTCGAGCAGGCACGCGAGGAGTTGACCGCGATCCAGCCGGGTCGCTCCGGCGACGAGCGACTGCTCCCGGCGGCCGAGGCACGCAGCGAGACGAACCTGTTCATCAGGTACGATTCGAAGGGTGGCGTGACTCTGGAGGACGCACACGACGGCGACGTCGACCCGGCGGCTCTTCGCGAGAACCTCCGGATCGAACATCACACGAGCTTCGACAGCGACGGTGTGCTCGTCGACGGCGCGCCCTTCAGGGAGTTCCTTCACGGGACGATGGAGTACGGGTTCACGCGCTGGCTCGTCGAGGAGCTGCCGTTCGAGGTTCGGGACACCGGAAACGAGAGCGCGCTTCGCGACCTGTACGACGCGCTCCCCGACATCGACCGCGCGGAGATAGACGGATCGGTGTCGATCATCACCCGCGAGGGCGGCGAGGAGACCCGCGAGCAGCGCACATTCGATCTCGTGTTGCGCGACCGGATGGGGAACCCGCTTTTCATCGCGGAGCTGAACGACAGCCGTGACCCGACCGTCGAGGGAACCTTGGAGTCGCTCGTCGCGGAAGGCGGCGACATCGCGGAGTCGAACGACTCCTTCGCGGGCGCGTTCGCCGTCACGGCGAGCTTCTTCGAGCCCGGTGCGCTGGAGGCCGCGAGCAACGCCGTCGGTGGCGGCCTGTTCGGCCGGTCGAAACGCAAGAGCTTCGTGAAGCTCTCACGGAAGCGCGGCTACCACCTCTGTCTCGTCGAGTCCCGCGATGGCGGCTTCCACGTCACCGTCCCGGACTTATGATTCCCCGGCTCCGTTGAAATATCACCCATCGGACACGATACAGCGTGGAACACCCGGTCGCTGAAGGGTGCTTCGTGATCGATGGCGGGAGTACGTGAATCAGATCGGTGGCGCGGGTGCTTATACGTCGAATGTGGGTGTTGTTGGCGGGTATTTATTCTCCGCTGTTGGGTAACGCAGGGTCGTTCCGTTTTTGGGCTATCGAGAGGGTACGGGATAGCCGGCGCAGCCCCGCCGGTTCAGGGCACCGCCGTTCAGGACTATCCGTCCATCAGTTCAGGAAACCATCCCGCAGAACCCATTTAGCGTCCGAGCGCCTATGAGGTGGTAATGGAGGACGCCTCTTCGGCACGGACGCACTCACGAATATATACTGCTCCACGAACGGAGGTCTCGCAGAATCAGGGCAAGTTCCGGATCCACTTGAACTTCCCCGGTCGGGCAGTCCCCGACCACGACGATCACGGGTACGGGCCACTCGCGACCGTCGTCGAGTCGTTCATGGATCCGGGCACGCTCATTCGGATGCACCAGCATCGCAACGAGGAGATAATCTCGTGGGTGCCCGACGGCGTGATGCGCCACGACGACCGCCAGGACAACGAGCTCGTGACTGACTCCGAGCACCTGATGGTGATGAACGCCGGCAGCGGCTTCTGGCACGCCGAAGAGACGCTCGCTGACGACCCACCGCTGCGGATGCTCCAGATCTTCGTCCGGCCGCACAGCCTCGATCTCGAGCCAGGCATCCAGCACGAGCCGATTCCCGGTCCCGTCGCGAACGAGTGGCGGCATCTGTTCGGTCCCAAGGGAACCAACGCCCCGCTGTTCGTCCGCAACGACGTCGATTTCTACGACTGCCGCCTCGACGCCGGTGCCACGGTTACGCTCCCGTCCCGGTCGGACTGGCACACCTATCTGTACGTCTTCGACGGTACCGTCGACCTCGGTGAGGCGTCCATCGGGGACACCGAGAGCGCACTCGTGACTGACGACAGCGACGTCACCGTCACCGCAGTTGAGGACTCGACCATCGTCGCGTTCACCATCAACCCTGACGCCCCGATCACGCGCCACGGCACGATCGGCCGCTGAGACACTGGAAAGCGGGCCACCGCTGGTGTCTTTCGTCCCCTCGAGAGGGCGAGGGCTTCCTGGCGAGCTCTCATAGTCAGGCGATCTCCGTAAGCCAACAGGGGACGACGAGCGATCTGTCGATCGACGACATCCCAGTCGCCGTGTTGCACACACAATCAGATGACGTCGACTCCACTTCGTGCGCGGGAACGGCGCGTCCACCCGAACGACGTCGAGGAAGTCGAAACTGCACTCGACTCGTGATTCACGCCCGCCGTACACGGCGGGATCCTCTGGCTGTCTACAGCTCGTCCGTGACGTCTTTGGCGACGGCTATCACACCCGTGATCGTTCCTGACACGTCCCGAATCGGTGCTGCCGAGAGGATCAACCGAACGCGGTCGCCGTCTTCCGTGTACCGTAGGATCTCGTCGTTCCTGAGTATCTCACCGCCAAGCACACGCGTGAATCGAGTTTCAAACTCGGGTTCTTGCGCCTCGCTGTATAGCCTGAGATCCTGAACCTGTTCACCAACGACTGACTCTGTCTCGTACCCAAATACGTTTTCAGCGGCCTCGTTCCACAACTCGATTCGTCCATCCACATCAACCGCAATGATCGGGTCCGGTGAGATCTCGATAATCGCTTCAAGCCGCTCTGTCGTGTCTGTGAGTTCTCGTTCCCGCGTGACTTGATCGGTAATGTCCTCTTGAAACCCGATAAAGTTCGTGAGGGTTCCGTCGTTGTCTTTCACCGGTGCGATGCTGACCCGGTTCCAAAACGGCGTTCCATCCTTCCGGTAATTCCGAATCCGAACCGATACCGGCTCTTCAGATGCAATAGCACGACTGATCGTCTCAACCGTTTCAGGGTCCGTCTCCGCTCCTTGGAGGAACCGACAGTTCCGTCCGGAGATCTCTTCTGCATCGTATCCGGTCAACTCACGGAACTGTTCGTTGGCGTACACCATCGGATTGTCCGGCTGTATCGGATCCGTGATCGTGATGCCGACCGGTGCGTTCTCCATCGCCTTCGTTTTCCATCTGAGTTCGTTCGCACGTTCGACACGGTCGGTGACATCACGACTGATGACGAGATGCTCGCCGGGTACGATATCGGTCACTGCCGAGTATTCGACCTGCCTCGTCACCCCATCATCGCCCGTGACCGGTATCGTATCGTGAGCAACACCGGACCGTTGGAATTCGCTCCAGGTGGCGTCGAAATCGACTTCCGCCGGAATGAACTCCGAGAGATGCCGACCGAGTAACGTCTTCCGGTCCACGCCGAACACGTGTTCCGCAGCGGGATTCGCCTCAACCACTCTTGCGTCGTCGTTGACGATCAGCATCGTGTCGGTGGACTCTTGGAACGCTGCCTGATACTGGTCACGAGCACGGGTGAGCTTCGCCAACCGTTGTTGAGGGTTCGCTGCGGTCTTCCGCGGGATCGAGACCGTCATCGTCGTCCCGTCTGGTGAGGATTTGGCAGTGGTCTTCCCGTCGTGATTCGAGACGATCCAATGTATCAGCCATAGCCCCAATCCGCTTCCATGGATAAGCGGAGTTTCCGCCCCGGTTTCGAGTACTTCCGCTTCTTCCTCGTCGAGTCCGGGTCCGTTGTCCTCGATATGGATCTCAACGGCGTTCGGAACCGTTTCGACAGTAACGGTGATGCGTGGGTGTGTCCCGCTGTGTTTCGCAGCGTTCTCAAGCAGTTCCCAGAGAGCGCGCTCGAACCCCGGGAAGAGGTCCGTTGTGATGGCTTGGTCGGATTCGAGGGTCACCGTCGCATTCGGATACTTCCGACGGGCGGTGTCCACGACGTCCTCGACGAGCGAAACCACTTCCGTGGGCTCTCGTTCGTCCTCAGCGGCGACGATTTCATCGAGTTCGCGGGCCTTCTCCGTGAGTTCGATGAGTCCATCGATGTTTTTCAGCGCAGTCTCCCCGTAGGTGTCCCCGTCAAGCTTCTCGGCCATAAGCTTGGTATATCCTCGAATGACGGACATGTCGTTTCGGAGGTTATGCCGGAGCACTCGGTTGAGTACGAGTGCGAGGTTTGCATACCGTGTGAGGGTAGCCTCGTGTTGTTCCCGTTCGAGTTCGCGTTCGAGGAGTCGAGCGATGAGTTCCGCAAACATCGTCTCCTCGTTGCTAAATGGGTCCTCTCGCGGATCGTCCGCTACGAAACAGACCGTTCCGTACGACTCTCCGTCAACGACGAGTGTCGTCCCGAGATAACAGTTGAGGCCGTGTGACTCGAACGCGATGTCGTTTTCCCACCCTTGGTTCGGGGCATCGTGAAGGGCGATCTGCGAGTCAGACTCGAGCGTGCGCCGGCAATACGTCGTTCCAAGGTCGAGTTGCAACCCCGGGGGGAACGGGCCATCTTTTGGATCAGTACTTATCTCTGCTTCCCAGTAGTTGGTTTCCTGATCGATTCGGGTGAGATGACCGTTATCTGCCCCCAAATACTCGGCACCGAGCGCGAGTGCCTCACGTCCTTTCTCCGTGAATGGGATGTCCTGCCGAACGATGTCGTACAGTTGCTGTCTCGCCTCACGAGAACGCACCGTCCCCCCAGTCACAGGGAACGCTCCGTGAACGCAGTCGTATGACAGCAGGGCTCACGTCTAGCCGATGGAGAGTGGAGACACATACACATATATCGAGTATGGTTATTAATAATAAAAAGGATGGGGTGAATAAACAGTAAACGCGATTAGTGAAGATCGCAAGCTCTGTTGAAATCCTCAATATCTGATGTACCTGGCCCCGATCGCGGTCAGTACGGACACAGCGGCGATCGATAGCGGGAGTACATGACTCAGATCGGTGGTCTGGCCGTTTATACGTGGAACTGAGGTGTTGCTGGCGGGTGTTTATAAGCTGCTAGCGGGGCGGTGAACACCTCCAAAGCCTTAGTCACTCACTTATAAGCGATCTTACTCGGATCGACGGTAAACACCTGCAAAGCCCCAGCCGCTCGCTTATAAGCGGTCTTCCTCGGATCGACGGTGAACACCTGCAAAGCCCCAGCCGCTCGCTTATAAATGGTCTTACTCGGATCGACGGTGAACACCTGCAAAGCCCCAGCCGCGACGACTCGCGCGCCTTGCTGCGCGCCTCGCTCAGTCGCTGTCGCTTCCTCGCTGCGGTGTCGCCGGCGGCTCTGCCGCCGGCTGCCCGTGGCGCGTAGCGCCACGCTGCTTGCTGCGGCGGGCTTCGCCCCACCGGGAGACTCCGTCTCCCGAGCCCCCGCTCACTCCGTTCGCGGGGATCACGGCTGCCCCTTTGAGTCCCACCCCGCACAGCACCGCACCCGCACCTCACGCCTCCCCAGCCTCGTCAGGGGCGGTCGCCGAGCGGTTCCGGCGACCGCCTCTGACTCCCTCGCGCGAGGCCGTTCGCGGCCTGACGGCCGCTCACGGGCGCACGCCACCGCATGCGTTCTTTATAAATAACCATCGACGTCGCTCACGGTCGTTTAAATACCGCAGCACGACCGGCGGACTGCAATACTCACTCCCGTTATCGATCGCCGCTGCATCTTCAGTGAACGGATGCTTCAGTCCGTATTATCCTGAATGATGGGGACTCCAACGGACCGGGAACCGAGAGAACGCCGACATGAGGTTGATAATCGAACCCCCAATTCCGAAATAGGTTCGTTATCGAACCGCTTTCTATTCCCTTATACACCTTGTATACTCAGCCGAGCGCGTCCGAACACCTGATGTCGCTCAGTTTCAACCCATGATGGACCTACCTCCCGACCTCGACACCGGTGACGCGACCCCCTACGAGTGCTTCGACTGTGCGACGATCGTGGACGACGGGGACGGACACCCGGGCGTCTGCCCGAACTGCGGCGGAACGATGCGGAACCGAGGCCTCCCGATCGAGTGACCAAGACGACGGCTCCCGATCGAGTGACCAAGACGACGGCTCCCGATCAGAGTGACGAGCGCACGCGACGATACGACTTATAAAACGATTTTCCGGCACTGATGGCGGTCCGCGCACGTCGAGACGACGACGTGCGTCCGGACCGCTGATCGTGACCGTACCGATCAGTGCCCGTTTCGCTCCCGATCGCGGCGTCGTTCCAGAAGCCGCTTGATCCCCGCACCCGGTCCGCCCTCGATCGGCCACCCGTTCGTCCGCCAGCCCGGCGGCTCCGGCGCGAACTCCGGACACGACCCCGAACACTCTCGAGCGGTGGGCGTTCGTTCCTTGGCGGCGCAGTGAGGAACGAGCGCGCGTCCGGCTCGTCGAAGCTCGAAGCAGCGACAGTCGGGCCGCATCGTCTCGTGGAACGAGCGCCATCCCTTTCCGTAGGCCCGCTCCGCGATCTCCAGCCGCCGAGTGATCGTCTGCTTGTCGCGCTCCGACGGCGTGAGATCGCTCGGGTACCAGTCGACGCGTCCGGCGTCGTCGTCGACGCCGCTCTCGAAGTCGGTCGTGAGGATCCCCGCTTCGACGGGCATCGCGCGCAGGAGCGCGGGCTCGACCCGGTCGCCGGTCGTCTCCGTCGCGAGCCAGACCTCGTCGGCGAGCGCGGCGTCGACGTCGTGGGACAGCTGGTCCGCGAGCGCGTCTGCCGCGCTCGCGTCGAGATCCGGCTTGTTCTCGATCGCGACGATCCGCCGCACCCAGTCCGGATACGGTCGCGTCCGGCGCAGCTCGATCCGATTCCCGCGGCGGCGCTTCTCGATCAGGTCACGGTCCGCAGCCCGGTGGACCGCCTGCCGAACGTACCGCCACGGGTACCCCGGCTGCGGGAGCGCGTCGCGATACCACGCCCATGTCGCCGGAGCGTATCGGACGACGTGGAGGAGGTCGGAGTCGATGGTCCGAGCGCCGAACGCCCGTCGGCTGGCGAGTCCCTCCGGATCGACCTCGATGACGACGGTGTCCCACCGTCGCCGCTTCGTTCCGAGCTGTCGGGAGACGATGACGGGGCGGGGCGACTCGTCGGGATACCAGGCGAGTTCGGCGTACCGACAGACGAGCAGTTCGTAGCCGAACTCGGCGTCCGGGATCACGACGTCAGCGCCTCCAGGAGGTGGACCGCGGTCGCCTTCGTCAACGGCTCGTTCGCGTTGCCACAATGGGGCGACTGGACGCAGGCGGGACACCCGTCCGCACAGTCACAGCCGTCGATCAGCCGCGCCGTCCGGCCCATCAGCTCCTCGATCCGCTCGTGGCCGCGGCGCGCGAGGCCGACGCCGCCGGGATAGCCGTCGTACACGAACACGGTCGCCGCGTCGTTGTGGGGGTGATACGGCGTCGAGAGCCCGCCCACGTCCGCGCGATCACAGAGCATGTGGAACGGGAACAGCGAGATGAGGCCGTGTTCCGCGGCGTGAATCCCGCCGTTGAAGGCGTACTCGCCGCCCGCCCCGGCCGTTCCGTCGCTCGGTCCCGCCGATCCGGTGTCCGCCCCGACCATACCGTCATCCACCCTCGCCGATCCGGTGTCCGCCCCCGTCTCTCCGTCCGTCCCCGCCGCACCACCGATCGATCGCATCTCCGCTTCGACGTCCTCGGGAACGGGGACGTGGATCGCCTTCGTTCGGAGCGTCGTCTCGGGGAGATCCAGCGTCGACTCGCCGAGCGACTGCCCGGTCGCCGAGTCCTTCCGGACGAATCCCGTGATCCGCTCGGTCACCGTGACGTCCGCGAACCGGACCGGTGCGTCCGGCCGGGCCGAGAGCGTCCGCTCGGCGAGGTCCTCGTTGACGACGACGTCCTTCTCCGAGAGCACCTGCGTGTAGTAGTCCGCCCACGACGACTGGAGGCGTGCGACGTCACGGTCGAGATCGAGATCGGTCACCTCGTACGTGCGCCCCTGCTGGTGGTAGATCGCGCCCGGGTGGGCGTCGCGAAGCGCGTCCGAGAAGCCGAGCGATGCGACGACGTCGTTCGAGGAGCCATCGATCAGGTCGATCTCGCGCTCCTCGGCGGTCCGGAGGCTCATGTCGTGTTGCGGGCTCGACGACCCGTTGAACGTCCACCGCGTCCCGTCCGCGGCGTTCCGCCGTTCGAGCACCCCGGCGTCGGTCAGGTCGGCGACGACGCGCGGGAACGACTCGCCGAAGTGTATGCGGTCTGCCGGAGACAGCCAGCTCTCGTCGGCGGCACACGCGACGTGTCGCGGGAGCAGCTGGTCGTTCTCCGGGTCGCAGATCGCGTCCTCCGGCGGAGCCTCGAAGAAGTCCTCCGGATGATTCATCAGGTACTGGTCGAGCTGGTCCTCGCCGGCGACCATGACCACGAGCGCGGGGTCGTCGCCGCGCCCCGCCCGCCCCGCGCGTTGGTACGCCGACATCCGCGTTCCGGGGTAGCCGTCGAGGATCACGGCGTCGAGCCCGCCCACGTCGACGCCGAGTTCGAGCGCGTTCGTCGACCAGACGCCCCGCAGGTCGCCGGCGTGGAGATCGGCCTCGATGGCGCGGCGCTTCCCGTCGGTGAGCGCCGCCTGATACGCACCCACGTTCGCTGCGAGGTCGCTCTCGCCGCGCTCGCGGAGTTCGCTCGCGCTGTCGGTCGCGTACTGCTCGGCCGTCTGGCGGGCCCGCGTGAACGCCAGCGTCTGACTACCGGCCGCGACGAGGTCGACGAACAGCCGCTTGCTCTCGGTGTGGCTCGACCGCCGGCGGCCGGCTCCCCGCTCCTGCCAGTCGTCGTCGTACTCCGGCGGGTTCCACAACACCCAGTCGCGAGGTCCGTGTCCGGAGGCGTCCTCGTCGACGAGCGCGATCCGGTCGGGGTCGCGTCCGGTGACCGTCGCGGCGTGGTCGACGGGGTTGTTGATCGTCGCCGAACAGCAGACGAACTGCGGGTCGGTTCCGAAGCGCTCGCAGGTGCGCGCGAGCCGACGAAGCGTCAACGCGACCTGCGAGCCGAACACGCCGCGATAGTTGTGGACCTCGTCGATGACGACGTACTCCAGCGAGGAGAAGAACCACTCCCAGAGCCGTCCGGCGTACGGCAACAGCGCGTAGTGGAGCATGTCCGGGTTCGATAACAGAACCGTGGGACGGCGGTCGCGGACGTCACGTTTCTCCGCCCGTGAAAGCCGCCCGGTGTACGAGTCGACGGAGACGCGGCTCCCGAAGCCGAGACCGTGAGCGAGATCGGAGAGCGTCTCCGCCTGATCGGCGATCAATGCGTTCTGCGGGCCGACGTACAGCGTCCGTCCGCCGTGGTCCATCGCGGCCTCGAACGCGGGAACGGTGTACGCGAGGGACTTGCCGCTCGCGGTCTCCGTGGCGAGCACCACGTCGTCGCCGTCGCGGAGCGCCGTGATCGCCTCCGCCTGATGGCGATACGGGCGATCGATGCCGCGCTCCGCGAGCGCGTCCGCGAGGCGCGGTTCGAGATCGACGTCGGCGAACTCGGGAGCGCGGGCGGACACGCGTCTGTGCTCCGCGATCTGTCCCTCGTAGTATGGGCGGCCACGAAGCCAGTCGATGACGTCGTCCACGACACCCGTAGGGGGCGGGAACGCCTAACCGGTTGTGGTCGCCCGGAATCGTTGCCGTCATGGGCCGTAACCGTCGACGGGTCGCGCCTGAGGGACGGTCGGTACTATCGGAGCCGGCCGGATTGCGGCTCCCGCCGGAGTCGGTGTCTTGCCGATCGAGTTCGGTCGATGTGATCGGACTCCTCGGCTCAGGCGTCAAAAAATCGGGAGAGGGTCGCCAAATACCTGTTTTCTCATCGCATGAAACCACGGTTTTACCGGGAGATCTGCCGTTCCTACTCACTGAGAATTCACATTTTACTCATGTGTTCCGGTAGCGAACTTCGACACGAGCTCATGGTAGACCGCGGCACCGCGACCCCCGACGAGACAGCGGCCGCCGAGTCACCGACGAGCCGGGACACCGGACCGACGCCGGAGCGCGAGACCGACGGGAAGGCGGCGAGCGCGTCCGATCGATCGCCGTACGAGGATCGCGGGGTGCGAGCGGTGTTACAGGTCGAGCGTGGCGGCTCTTGTCTGCTGGACGAGTTCGATGGGAACGTGCTGGACGTCGACGTTCGGTATCAGATGGGTCAGTGTCTCGCGGAGGTCGAGGTTCTCGAGTATGGAGCGACCACCTCGTCGACGAAGCAGTTCTCCGCGCCGATCTGCGAGCACTGTCCGGGGATCGTGTTCTCGCGGTACGGCTGTATCCCTCGCTTTCTGGAGACCGGGACCGGCTCCTTCGTGGTCGAAACGCGACTCGATACCGTCGACACCCTCTCGACGCTTGTCAACGAGGTCCGACAACGCTGTGCAAGCGTAACTGTTCGGTCGCTCACCTCGACCGAGGGACCGGACGGGACGGAGTCGTGTTCGGTGGACATCTCCTCGTTGACGCCGAAACAACGCGAAGCCGTCTCGAAAGCCCAGGACTGTGGCCACTACGATCCGGACTCGGACACGTCGTTGGCGGACGTCGCCGCGGAGATCGATATCTCGACGTCGGCGCTCTCACAGCGTCTCCAGCGAGCGGAAGCCAACATCCTCCGACAGCTGGACTGTGAGTGTAGCTGTTGGATGGACTCGTAGCGGTTCGTTCCGGTGTCCGTTTGGGTTATAAGTAGCTAACGCTTTTCAATCGGATTCGGCGATTCAGTCCCCCGAAAACAGGTGGTAACGGGCAGAAACCTCCTCGTTTCCCGCGATCGCTCGTCTCGGCACTGCTCGGTGGGATGGTTCGGAGTATATAAAACCTTTATCGGTCCCGAGAACGCTCTATCCGCGGACCGGGAGTACGTCCGAACGTGAGACCCATGAACGACGACTCCCACACGGACCGACTCAGCGTCAACCGTCGGTCGATACTCACGGCGACCAGCATCGGAATCGGCGCAGCACTCGCCGGCTGCCTCGGTGGCGACGACGAGCCGGAAGCGGACCTCGAAACCGAGGAGCCCGAACCGGAAGAAGAGCCCGAACCGGAAGAAGAAGAGGAGGAAGACGAGGAGGAGGAGCCGCCGAACCCGGAGGAGACGGCGAACGCCCTCATCGAGCCCGCGACGCTCAAGGAGTGGCAGGACGCCGGCCTCGTCAATCTGCAGGAGCTCGACGACAGAAAACGGGTCGTCGTCCTCCGCGTCTGGGAGACCGACACGTACGAGGACGGCCACGTTCCCGGCGCGCTCAAGTGGGACGCGAGCGAGTTCCACGCGAGCCGGCTCGAGGGACTCGGCGAGGCGGCCCCGATGGTCCCGGACGGCGAGCTGATGGACGAGGTCATTCAGCGAAGCGGCGTCTGTCCGCAGACGACGATCGTGCTCTCCGGACCGAGCGCGTTGCGCACCGCGAGAGCGTACTGGACGCTGCGGTACTGGGGCTTTCCACGTGAGCGCGTGAAGGTCCTCAACGGTGGCTATCACGCTTACGGCGAGGAGTACGGGCTGGAAACCGGCGGCGAGCCGGACGCACCGTCCGCGGAGTTCAGCGTGGAGGCGAACGACGGCCTGAACAACGACGAGCGTCTCGGGATCGCACAAGTGATCCAGCGCGTCGACCTCAAAGGGGAGGGTGAGCGCGACGACGTCTTCCTCGACAACCGTCCCGATCCCGCCGCGACGATCGCCACGTCGGTCATCGACGACCCCGCTAACTACCACGATGGCGACAGCTACGCGACCACCTACGAGGAGGGCGGACGCTGGAAGGGGGCCGACGCGGTCGAATCGCACCTCTTCGGACTGGACGGCGTCTCGGACGGCGACACGTTCGTGACGTTCTGTGGCAGCGGCTACCGCGCCGCGATGGGGTACTTCGCACTCGACGGGATCCTCGGATACGACGATGTGAGCGTCTACGACGGCTCGTTCTCCAGACAGTGGGCCAACTACGACGGCAACAACGACGACGCGAACACCCCGCCGGACGAGTGGCGCGTCGACATGCATGACCGTACGGACGGCGACACCGGCGACAGCGAACTGGAGATCGCGGTCGACGAGATCCCCGCGCTCGACTCGCCCGAGGCGAACCAGATCGAACAGGCCGACCTCGAGTACATGGGTGACGCCGCCGACGGCGATGGTGGCGGCGACTGGGGCTGCGGCTCGCTCATGGCACCGACCGCCGGCGACTGACGTCGCGACCCGCTCTCGGCACCGACCGCCGGCGACTGGCGCTTGGCGGGACCCTGACGATCACCACTCGGAACCACACATCCGATCGGTCGTCGAGTAATATCGAATTCTCTTTTAAACTGTTAAATCCGAGGGTGATAGCGTTTTAGCTGTATGGTTGCGCTATACGGGTCCTATACGAGTATTTGTGCCCGAATTCTGGAAATTCGCTGTTAGACGATCGTACCAAAACTCGTGGATCGCTTATAAAACCTTTATCGGTCCCGAGTGTCCGCTATGGGTGGTCGTACCCAGGGTACACATGTGAGCCACTGATGTCCCGAAACAACGAACTGGATCCGTTGGAAACGCTCGAATCGCTCGACACCGAGCCGGAACCGAGCGAGTACGATCAGGACCTCGGACGCGAGGTCGGCGAGGCCGCGATGCGGGTCGCGAACGGGGAGCTCTCCGAGGAGCGGTTCCACGAGCTGTTCCACGAGCGGTTCAAATCCGAGTTCGGCGACGAATACGTCGCACCGGAGGGGATCGACGATGAGTAGCAACCAGCAGGGAGGGCCGAGCCTCTCCCGCCGGGCGCTTCTGAAAACGACCGGTGCGGCCGCAGGGCTCGCGGGGCTGAGCGGCTGTACCGACCTTATCGAGGGCGACGTCGACCGGGACCTCAACCGACTCGGCGACGCGGAGGTCGCGTTCGGCAACTGTTGGATGTGCTGTCACGACTGCAGTCAGAAGGCGTTCGTCAACGACGGAACGGTCGTGGACATCACGGGCGTCGACGGGAACCCACGAGGGAGCGCCGGCGCGGGAACCGAGGGGACGCTGTGTCCGAAGGGGTTGAACCAGCTGGACAAGACCCACGACCCCGACCGGATCAAACAGCCGTACATCCGCGAGGACGGTGAGCTTCGCGAGGCGACGTGGGAGGAGGCGTTCGAGTACACCGCCGAACGGTTGACGGAGTTCGACGAGGAACACGGCGCGGAGACGTTCCTCGACGCCGGAAGCTGGGCCGAAACACCTATCTTCCGTAACATTTGGCGGGACCTGTACGGAACGCCCGAGCGGATCGGTCGCGGGGTCCACGTCTGTGCCGGTCCGACGTTCGTCGCGGGCGGGATGATGGGCGTCGGCTCGAACAACCGGATCCCCGACTACCAGAACTCCGAGTATATCATCGCGTGGGGGCGGAACATGATGGAGGCGTTCGGCGGGCAGTTCGAGCCCAAAGGCGTGCTCGAGGCGATCGACAACAACGACGCGACGCTCGTCACGATCGACCCGCAACACACCGAGACCGTCCAGAAGTCTGACAAGTGGCTTCCGATCAGGCCGCGAACGGACGGTGCGCTCGCGCTGGCGATGGCGCACGTCATCATCGAGGAGGAGCTGTACGACGAGGAGTTCGTCGAGAACCACACGTACGGGTTCGAGGCGTACCGCGAGGCCGTCGCGGACAAACCACCCGAGTGGGCCGCAGAGATCACCGGACTCGACCCCGACGACATCCGCGAGGTCGCGATCGGGTTCGCCGAGGCGGCACCGCAGGCGGGGATCAGCATCTGGACCGGCGTCGCACAGGTCGGCAACGGCTGGAAGAGCGCACAGAACATCACCGCCCTGAACGGGCTCGTCGGGAACATCGACCGTCCCGGCGGGCTCCGCATGTGGCAGTCCGCGGAGCTCGCGAACCCGTTCGCGGTGCGGGACATCGACCTGCCGAACAACGCGGAGGGGAAGACCCCGGCGCTCCAACGGTACGAGGAGTACGAGGAGTACCCGGTCCGTCACATCGAAGGGATCGCTCACAACCTCGTCCCCGATATGGTCGAAAACGGCCACATCAACGGCATCTACTGCCACCACGACATGCCGTTAAAGGACGGCAACGCACAGGGGTGGCTCGACGCGATCGAGGAGATGGATCTGGTCATCGCCGTCGACGCGTACTGGAACGGAATTACCCGGAACGCCGACGTGGTGTTCGCGGACGCGACCCAGCTCGAGAAGGACACCGTAAACACCGGGAGCTGGAACGCCTACAGCGACAGGACGTGGGTGACCGGCGGGCAGGCCGCCGTCGAGCCGCAGTTCGACACGAAGCCGGACTACGAGATCCTCGTCGGGATCGCCGAGGCGATGGGCTGGGGGGAGTACTTCCCATGGGACGACGCCGAGGAGTTCATCGACGACCAGCTCTCGGTACACGACCTCACGCTCGCGGAGCTCAGCAGCGGCGAGAGGAACTACGAGCTGCTCGACGAGTACCCCTACGAGCAGTGGGGTGACGACTACCAGTTCCAGTTCGATCTCGATCGTATTCCGCCGCTCGTGCAGGCGGCCGACGAGGCGGGGATGGACACCGCACCCGAGTGGATCCCGCCGGGAACGTACGGCGACGAACTAAACGACGAGTACCCGCTCGAGTTCTACGACACTCGGGCCGTATACTTCTCACACGGCAGCGACCAGGCGCTCGACCGGCTGCTCGAGAAGTACGCCGAGCGACACGACCTCGACGGTGAGGAGTACCGCGGAAACTACCTGGTGATGAACCCGCGGGACGCCGACCCGCGCGGGATCGAGAGCGGCGACATGGTTCGGCTCGAGTCCGAGACCGGACACGGCGAACTGATGGCGTACGTGAGCGAGCGAACCCAGCCGGGCTTCATCACCGCGGAGTACGGGTTCGGAGAGGGCTCGCTACGACCCGACGACGAGGGGATGAACACGATGTTACTACACGACAAGCAGATGGACCCGATCACGGGACAGCCCGACAGACACGTCGCTGCCGACGTCACGAAGGTGGGAGGTGACTGACGATGGGAGAACAGTGGATGTTCTACTTCGACCCGAACCGGTGTATCGGCTGTCACGCCTGCTCGATCTCGTGTAAGCAGCGACACAATCGCGACGCCGACGCGGACGACTGGCGGACGGTGACCCATCTCAAAAGCGGGGAGTACCCCGACTTCGAGGAGGTTCCGGTGTCGATGTCGTGTATGCACTGTCACGACGCACCGTGTGAGAAGGTGTGTCCGCCGAACGCGATCGAGAAGCGCGAGGAGGACGGCATCGTCACCGTCGACCGGGACCTCTGTATCGGCTGTCACTACTGCGCGTGGGCCTGTCCGTACGGCGCGCCGACGTACGGTGAGGAGGGGCTCATGTCGAAATGTAACATGTGTCTCGGCGAGGGGCCGGGAAGCGGTCACGGGAAGCCGCCGAAGCAGAAGCCGGAGGACGGCGGGGCCAAACCCTCGTGTGTCGATAACTGTGTCGGCCAGGCGATCAAGGCCGGACCGGTGAGCGAGATGATGGAGGAGTCATCCGAGTCGGCCGCCCAGCGATTCAAGAACGGCGCGTACGACTCGCGCGTGATCGTCGAGCCGATGGACGAGGACGCCACCGAATCGCTGAGTGAGGCCGCCGAGCCGCCGGAGAGCGCCACCTCGGGAGCCGACACGGGAGCCGACACGGCGGCTTCGGTCGACGGGAGCGCCGGTGATCAACGGGGTCGTGACTGGCTCAACGGGTGATCACGATGACGACCGCACTCATCACGCTCGAAACGTTCGTCGGGTTCCGGTGGCTGCCGGCCAACTACTGGGATCTGTCGATCCCGGTGTATCTCTACTTGGCAGTCCTCGCCGGCGGTGCGTACCTCACCGGTGCGTCCGCCTCCTTCATCCGGTCGTGGCGCGGCTCCGGACCTCTGGAGTCGGAGATCGCCCGATGGGGGTTTTTGATCGCCGTGTTTAGCGCCGCGGGCGCGGGACTTGCCGTGCTGTCACACCTCGCGGTGGTTTACCGGGCGATCCTCTTCCCGGTGTATCTCACCAACTTCAGTTCGTGGATCACGATCGGGACGTGGATCCTCGTGATCCTGTCGGTGCTCGCCATGCTGTGTCTGGCGCTCCAGCTGTTCGGCGAGTCGGCGGCGGCCGACGAGGGCGCGAGCCTCTGGCCACGGGCGATCGTCGCGAAGCTCGGGGTCCTCGAGACGGTCGATCGGCTCGTTGACCGCCTTCGCCCACCGATGGCGGGGGTCGCGGTGCTTCACGTCCTCGGAAGCCTCTTCGCGCTGGCGACGATGTACACGGGGTTCGAGCTGGCGATCGTCGAGACGGTGCCGCTGTGGAACGAGCCGGTCATCGTTCCGGCGCTGTTCCTCACCAGCGGCATCGCCGCGGGGATCGGGCTGACGCTTGCGGTCACCATGCTGTTCGAGCGTGAGATCGGCCCGGTGTTCGGCGGCTACGCGGTCGTCGTCGGCGTGCTCTCCGGCGCGAGTCTGCTGATCGCGTGGTACGGGTGGAGCAGCCTCGCCGCGAGCGACGTTCCGGCGGCGAGCGCCTCCTACGGTGCATTGACCGACGGGACGCTGGCGATGGGCGTCTGGATCGTCGCCGTCGGCTTGGTACTGGCGCTGCTCGTCGGAGTCGCGTTCGGCGTCGCCGCGGTCGCGGGACGGCTCCCCGAGCCGGTCGAGCGAGCCGGCGGCCCGATACTGATCGGGTCCTTCGGGCTCCTCACGGTGAGCGGGCTCGTGATTCGGATCCTGTTCCTGCTGGCGGCCGAGCAGAACCCGGTGGTGGTCGTCGCATGACGGCCGTCGAATCCGAACCGGTCGCGGCGGACGGGCTCGGCGAGGACGACGTCGCGAGCGACGCTCGCGGGGACGCCGAGGATGCCGGCCCGGAGGCGACGGGAGGGGGCGTCACACTGGAATCGCTCGCGGCGCTGCACGCCCTGCTCGCGCGGTGTTTCGAGCAGCCGGACGTGGAGACGTCCGAGGCGATCCGGTCCGGAGCGATCGTCGAGCGTATCGGAGAGCGAGCCGGCGTCCTGGACATCGACGTCGACCGGCCCCCGCTTCCGGACCGGCCACACGAGGCGTACCTCCGGACGTTTGACGCATTCGAGGGCGGCGAGTACGCACCACCTGCGGAGTCCGTCTACGAGCCGTGGTGGGACGGGACCGACCGCGGCATCCTCTCCGGCCCGCCGGCACACGATATGGAGCGTCGGTACGAGGCGGTCGGCGTCGAGACGCCCGACGCGTACCCGTCCGACCACGTCGCGCTCGAACTGGAGTACGCGAGTCTGTTGCTCGAGCACGGGGCGGACGGGGCGTACGTCGCCTTCGCAGAGGAGCATTTCGACTGGGTGCCGGCGCTCCGCGAACGCGTCGAACGGACGAGCGACGTGGCGTTCCACCGGTGGGCGGCCCGGACGCTCGACACCGTCGTGGAACGGACGGTGGCCGTTCTCGAGGGACGGGCGGACGGAGGTGAGGGCACCGATGAGCAGTAGCTCGTCGTCGTGTGACGTCGACCCCTCGGAGCGGAGCCACGAGGGGGCGGTCCGGATGAGCCTCGCTGTTTCGGACCCGCACGCTGCTCGCGATCTGCTCGTCTGTCTCGGGGACAACGCCGGGATCTCCCTGTCGATCGACTGCGTGACCCAGGAGGGGTCGACGCCGTGTGTGATCACGGTCGACGGCCTGTCGGATCAACAGATCGAGACGGCCGAGATCGCGGTCGAACGCGGCTACTACGAGAAGCCGCGGGAGGTATCGCTCTCGGAACTCACCGAGGAGTTCGACGTGTCGAACTCGGCGGTCTCACAGCGACTGAGCAACGTGGAACGGAAGCTCGTTCGCTCGCTCGTCGAGTCGTGTCAGGCGTAGGTCACGGTCGGACGGGTCGACGAACGGACCGGTCGGATCCGAGACCCGGCGGGTCACAGGATCGACGACACCGCCTCACGGAGACTCACTCCTTCATCGACGACGTCGCGCCGGTAGTGCATGTAAAAGGCCCCAAGCGGCGGCTGAAGCACGTACGCCAACGCGATCGGGAGGACCGCCGTCTGCGGGATCGTCGGCGACGCGACGACGACCGCCACGGCGATCGAGAGGTTGCGCATGCTCGTCGCGTACACGAGCGCGACACCGCTCGCGGTGTCGAGCAGGAACCGTCCCAGCGCCGCCCCGACGGCGAGGATCGCCGTGTAAAACAGCAGGAGCGGGACGATCGTGAGCGCGGAGGCGACGGGGTCGGCGAGGATGCTCTCGGAGCGCATCGCCATCGCGATGAAGACGATGAGCATCACGCCGAACGAGCTGAGCCCGCCGAACGTCGGCTTGAGCTGTTTGAACCCCTGCGGTCCGTAGCGGCGGAGCAGCCCCCGGCGAGTGAGGTTGCCGGCGACCATCGGGACGATGATGACGACCGCGAGCTGGCGGTACAACGCGGTCGGATCGAAGCCGACCTCCGCCGGGACCAACACCGAGAGGTACGCGGGGAGGACCGCGACGGCGACGAGGAGGTTCACGGCCATGGCGACGAGGGCGGACTCCAGGTCGCCGTTCGCGAGCCCCGTCCACGCGGCGGTCATGCCCGACGTCGGAATCAGCGCGATGAAGTACAGGCCGATCGCGTACCCGACGGAGCCGTCAAAGAACAGTCGCGCGAGACCGACCGCCAGAAGCGGAGCGAACCCGAAGTTCACGAGGAGACTCAACAGGACGGGCCCGGCGTGGCTCCGGACGTTCACGACCTCCTTGAGATCGATGTTGATCATCATCGGGTAGATCATGAGGAACAACACCGGGAGGACCGCGGCCTGCAGTGCGCTCTCGGCGTCCGCGCCAACGATCTGCCCGAACGCCAATCCGGCCAGCAGTGACCCACCGACGACGTAGATCAGGTTGGACTTGATCCCCGTGAGAAACGACCGAAGCATGTTGTTCTAAATTGGGGACAGTAAACAATACTGTTTCGGTTGACAGCGACCCGGACTCGAACGTCCGTCTCGTTCAGTTCCGAATACGAATGATCCCGGGCTCGTTCAGTTCCGGATCCGAACGATCCCGTCGCGGAACACGACGTGATTCGGAACGATATGCTCCTCGCCGTCGGCTTCGATGTTGGTGACGAACAGGTTAACCTCCTGGACGATGCCGCGCTGTCCGGCGACTTTCACCTCGTCACCGATGCCGTACGGCTGGTGTAACAGGAGGAACACTCCGGCTGCGCCCGACGCGAGGAGGTCCTTCGTCGCCAGCGCGGTGAAGAGGACGACCGCGAACGCGTACGCCGCCAGAAGCACCACGAGCGCGAACGTCTCGACGCCGATCTGGCTGAGTGCGATGAGGACCGCAACGTACACGACGCTGTACTTGACGAGCGTCGGGAGCACGCTGCTCTCCGGGAGCTTGACGCCGCGGAGCCGCTCGGCGACGAGGAGTTCGGCCTTGTCTCCGAGCACGATCCCGACGATCAACACGAGGGCCGCCACGAACAGCTTGGGGAGGAACGTGGCGACGTCCGACCAGAACAGTTCGACGTACCGGACGTTCGCGACGGTGAGCGCGACGATGATCGTGAGGCCGGCGATGAAGTACATCGAGAGCTTCGCCACGATGTTCACCGTCGACGTGTCGAACTCGCGGGCGGTCCGCTCGAAGGCGGTCCCCTCGATCGCGCTCGGAACTCCCGCACGCGTCAACAGCCGTCGGTTCACGACGCCGACGAGGTACGCGAGACCGAACCCGAACACGAGAACGAACGCCGCGAGCCAGACGCGATCCGGGACGGGCGCGAGAAACTCCGGGAGCGTCTGGAGCGGTGACGCTCGCCCCGTCACCGACGCTGACCCGAGCGTGGCGGCGGTGGCGAGCGTCATCAGTACTCCTCCGGATCGATCTCCATGACGATGGACCCGCCTTTAAACGCCCGGACGAGTCCGTCCGACTCCGAGAGGACGATCGCCGTCGCGTTCGTGTCTCGCGTGATCGCGCCGCCGGCCATGTGGCGCGCGCCGAGCCCCTTCGGGATGTCGACGCCCTCAGCCGCCGGTTCGAGGTAACGGTACGCGGAGACGATCTTTCCGGAGTCGGAGATGACGAACGCGCCGTCGAGCCGCGAGAACTCCTTGAGCATGACGTTGACGATGGGGTCGCCGACGTGGACGTGGGACTTCTCGAACGGGTTGTAGCTGAGCGGGCGGGACTTGTTCATCACCTTGCCCGCGTCGCCGACGACGAACAGCGCGCCGACGGGCTTCCCCTTCTGTCCCTTCTTCCCGAGTTCGATGGCGACCTCGAAGACGTCGCGGATGACGCCCGGATCGGCTCGGGAGTTCACGAACAGGTCGTAGATCCCCGTGTGTACCTCGTCGTCCACCGACAGCCGTACGACGGCGTCCGTTTCCCCCTCGAAGACGGACGCGATACAGACGACTTCGTCGCCCTCGTCGACGATACCTGCGTCCATTGCGCCCTCGATCCCGAACCGGATCCGGTCGCGGACGTTGTCGAACGACAGCGGGAGTTCGACGAACGTCTCCGCGTCGACGTCGTTGTCGGGTGCGACGACGACGACGTCCTGTTCGTCCCCGACGAAGCGCTCGTGGAACGAGGCGGTCGGGGAAAACAGGAACGCGGCGTCGGCGTCGTCGACGAGATCTGCGAGGTGTTCAGTGAGTGACGCCATTGATACGTACGCAACTCACGGGGTACCTATAGACGTTACGTCGACGTCATGCGTGCGTCCGACAGGATCGGAGCCGATCCCCGACACGTGTCGAGCACGACGTTGCCCTACATCGCCCTCCAATCACGACCGACGCTGTCTCCGCTTCGTTCTCGCGGGTATTGTCGAGACCCATCCGATCGGAGTGGGTACCGATGATCGCGATCCTGTATATGTTCGCAGCGATACATTTATTTGATTCTCATCGAAGAGTGGTTTATGAATCCGATCGAACCAGTAACTGAGGACGCAGATGAGTAGCGTGCCGGAGATCGAGTGGATACAGCCCTCCCACACCACCGGACCGTTGGATGAATACATGGCGGAGGACCTGTCCGAGACACACGATCTCGGAGAACTACGCGATGACATAGAGGAACGACGACAGTACTCGTTTCCACAGATATGGATGAACGATTTCCGTATCAGAGAGGGCACGGAGTACGAGTTACGGATTCAAACTGACGCTGGTGGCGACGGTCGGGTTCCGATAGAACGGCCTGCTGGGGAGACGATTCGTGGGGTCGAGATAGACACTATACAACGCCGGTTGGTGTATTCGATCGAGGGAGAGAACAGATTACCTGCTTCACCAGTTATCAATGACGTTTCAGTGGATGAGTTCATCGGGAGATCGTTCCCGTCGCTTGTGAGATATGATATACATCTTATAATGGACGGTACTGTTGTCTCAAGCGACTCAGCAACGGTTCCGTCCGGCTACCGACGCTATCTTCGCCACGTGGAGAGAGACGATGAGATTCAGGTCAGTGGCTACGTCTCTGAGTTCGAGAAGCCAGCATCGATGTCATACGCTTTGAAGGTGCGAGAGGAGCCGATAACGCGGGATTCGACGGACACTGTCCTCAGAAGAGAACTCGAAGGTCCGGGGGAGTTCACGCTTCGTTACACGAGGGATGATCTCTCCGCCCCAAAGGTGAAGCCTGATGAAGTATTCGGACGGGTCAACATCGATATTGCAACGAATACAGGGGAGATTCGACTTCTTGCCCGAGACGAAGCGACATGGATCGTTGATGATTCGGTACCCGTAGAGACGCCAACACCGACGGCGGACAGCATTCAACCGTCGGAGCTACAGCGAGCAGGAGTCCAGGTCGACGTCCCGATGGGAGAAGGTGAATCTGACTGTCTGATCCTGCTAGAGATCCCTGTTTTGGATCAAGACGAACTGGCCGTGACAACGCCGGACTACGAACTGGTCTCGCCGGAGATAGCTTGGGACGCGTTGCTGTATCAGGTTGGCCGCGAGTATATTTCATCTGATGGATTCAACTGGAGCTACGAGCGTGACGTCTCGATCGAACAGCGACCCCGATACCGTGCTGGTGAACTGTGGTCGAAGGCTGGCTCGATCGCTTCAGCATCTCTCGAAACGTATGCTATGGCTAGAACCGGATTAACCGACGCTCTTCCGGTCGCGATGGGTGCACTTCGCGATTCGATCGGCTGGGCTCATGATGAGTTCGAGTCACCCTACGAAGAGGCAATGAGCGGGATGTCACACTGGACGCTCCACTGGGAAGACGTTGAAGACGCGTTCGGAGAAAGTACTACTACCTCAACGCTGCCGGAGGACGTCCTTGAGTTCGGAATCGCCGGCCTCGAACTCTACAACACGGTCGAGACGATCGATGAGTTCGATGAGTTACTCTCAGCACAATCGAATATCGCCTCCCGTACTGACGCGTTCACTACACGGAAGCGCCGAAACTCGCCGAGCGGCAGACGACGACTGTTCAATGTGGTCTCGGGAGAAGTGATCAGTCACACATTAGGAAGCATCACCGATGGGTTCCGTCTCAACGCCGAGTTCGCGGCGATCGGAAACGCGTATCACACGGTTCGAATCCCGCTATTGGGGGAAATAACTGAGCTGGAACACAGGATCAACAATCGGGATAGTCGCACGTGTCCAGTCGATGTCTTTCGCTACTTCCAGTTCGTTTCACACCATCACTCGATGGCTACGTTCGCAATGTATGGGATGTTCAAATATCAGGAGCGACTGAACGAGAAGTGGCACTGGCGGCAGATCCAGTCCGTCTCGGAGGATCCTGATCCCCTCCAGTCAGCAGGTGAAAGCTGGCAGATCAGTCACGCAGGATCGATGTATGCGTTTGGAGACGTAATAGACACGGTCAATGATCGGATGCGGTCATCAGTCAACCACCAGCAGTTCGGTCCGCCGGATAACGGAGGTGTGCTGTTCGAATGAGAAGACGTAGCGCTCTCATACTACTCGGAGCGGTGACGGCGGGCGGAGCCGGCGTCTATCGATTCGGCCATGACCCGATCGAAGACCGAGATCGCACTGAAAACGGAGCGAACACCGATCGAGAGAACGAGGAGAGCCCTCGAGGTTGGGAGCTCGAGATGCATGAACGGATCAAAGCGTCCAACGTCACGTTCACACCTATTAGCTTCGATTATGAGCCATGGACGCTCGACGATGAACTGAACGAACGTCTACTAAACCGTATCGAAGCGGAGCCAGCAAACGATGGAAGGGGTGATATCGTTCGAGTGGAACCGAAAGTCGAATCAGCTACAGAGATAGCGTCGCTCTTTCGGTCGCTGTGGGGGATCGGAACGGAAACGGAGTACGAGACTACGATCGACGGTGAACACGTTGTTCTAACCGGCGGAAACGCCCAATACCACGAGTTCGTTGCTATCGTAGGTGAGTTACCTGAAAGCGGGGCCGTAGTCATGGTCCGTGCGAGAGAGCCTGATGCGATCGATACGATTCTCTCTGGAATATAAACAGTCGCTGGGTGAACTCGCGCTCGTCGTCTCCTCGTCGGGAGGGGAGGTGACTCCGTTTTCCGCTCGCTCACGCGATCGGTCAGTTTTTCACGGCTATCAGGTTGCGGAACGAACCAGGACGTCGAGAGTCGATATCTGGGCCGTAGCCCACCGGAGGGAACGACCTTTTTAAGCACACCCTCCAAGAGCGGGTATGAGCGACTGGACCGACGCGATCGTCGGCGATCGGATGACCGTCGACAGGGAGTTCAACGACCGGTTGGCGTCCTCGCGCTTCTCGAACCAGGAGTGGGGACTGATCATGACCGCGGCGGAGTTCGAGATCGAGAACGCCGACGATCCGGACGACGCCCGGATCGTCGCGGACACGTCGAACCTTCCGGCGATCATGCCCGAACTCGACACCGTCCGATCGCAGGTCGCGGCGATGGGCGGTGCGCCCGCCGAGACGGACCGCGGCGGTTCCTCCGGCGGGCTCCTCGACTCGATCATGGGCGCGCTCGGGCTCGGCGGCGACGACGGTCCGGACCGCGAGGAACTGGAGGCCGCAGAGCGCCTCCTGCAGGAGTACGCCGACGAGCTCCAGCGGCACCTGGAAGACGCCGACAAGTGGGACCAAGTTCGCATGTCCTATCAGGAGTAGCAGCGCTCAAAGCGGGTCCCGTGAGCGCGAGTCGTCGCTCCCCGCCGCTACTCGATGTCGCCGCTCCGGAACATCGTCAGCTCGCCGGCCTCGTAGATGTTGATCAGTTCGGTCACCAGCTCGTCGTACTCCTCGTCGTCGACTCGGAGCGAGTCGAGCCGTTCGACCGTCTCCTCGTCCAGATGGATCTGGGGCATACGTACCGCTTCGCGGGCACGAGTGAAAAAGCCGAGCCCGATCACCGCTCGTCCGGCGGGTCGGCCCGTTCCCGGAGCGCACGCCGAGCCGACCGTTCCACGTCGTCTTCCGTCAGGCCGTCGTTGGCGAGGATGACGGACCCGTTGAGCCGAAGGATACTGTCGGACTCCGCGACGACGTCGACGACGTCCCATGAACGCAACGTCGGATACCCGTCTCTGACTGTGCCGATGAGCTCCGGTCGGTCGTGCGACCAATCGCCCACGCCGTTGGTCTCGGAGCCGACACGCAGCTCGGTCGACGGGAGCAGCCGTCTCGTGACGTCGTGCTCGGTCGCCGTCCGGGATCGAACCGTGAAGACGCTCTTGCCGACGCCGCCCGCCGGCGTGGCCGCAGTAAGCGTCGGACCGCCGACGAGCCGAACGGGACCGGTCTCCGCGATTCCCGAGAGCCGCACGCTCGCTCCCAACGGCGTCCCGACGGCGAGCAGGCCGGTTATCGTTCGGAGTCGTGGCGGATCGATCCGATCTGCGGCGGCGATCGATCCGATCGCGCCGACCGAAACCGTCCGGAGACCCGCGTCGACCGCGGTCGACCCCTCGAACACGGTGACTGGCGGGACCGCAGAGAGCGTCGAGAGATCGACGACGCCGTCACGAGCACGGACTCGCTCCCCGCGGAGCGGGAGCAAACAGCACAGCAGATCGAGGTCCGGATCCTCGAACAGATCGATCAGCTCCTCGCGTGACGGGCGCTCGCTCGTGGTCCACGACTCGACGCCGTCCGGAGCGCCCGGCTCGTCCATGACATCCCGGATCCGTTCCGCTCGCTCGGCGGAGTCGATCACGAACGCGACGTCGACGCTCCCCTGTTGAGTGATCGTTCGATCCAACCGGTTTTCGTAGCTCTCGGGGCGCAGCACCGCGACGTTCGGCGGACACGGCTCGGTCGGGCTCCCGGACGCGCGTTCGAACGGCTCGTCGGACCGACGCAGCGATGACCAGCCGAACGCCGGCGTGGACTCACACGCGATCGCTGCATCCCGTCCCCGCGCCGGCCGGTTGGAGTCCGGTTCGTTCTCGGATCGGCCGATGCGAACCGGTGCGAGGACGTGTGCGAGGTGGGGGAGGAGTTCGGCGGCGGCCGGCGTCGGGCGGAGAACGGCGCGAACGGGCCAGTTCGGTAGGTGCGGTTCCACGACGCGACGGTCCACCTCCAAGTACTCCATGAGCCGTTCGCTTGGCGTACGGTCCGCCAGTTTCGGCGGGTAAAACGGGAGCTCGGAGCCGATACGCTCGTACTCGTAGCGATCCGACGGGACGTACCCCTCCGTCCGAGCCAGCGAGTCGAGGAGCAGGCAGGTCCCGAGCAGCTCCTCGATGCGGTCCTCGAGCGCGTTCCCGTCGGAGGGGAGCGGTTCCGTGTACCCAGTCTCCAGATGGATCGCCGGGTTCGGTCCCGGTTCGACCGTCGCGCCGAGGTAGAACGCCAGCGGCGCGATCCGGTAGACGTTCGCGTCCGTCGGCGGGAGTTCGATCCGGATCCCGGCGTCCGGGACCGAAAGGAGGTCGGGGACGTGCAGTTCGTCCCCGCGTCGGATACGGGGTGGGTAGCCACGGAGCGTCGGCCACGAGCGCTCGGGGGAGAACTCCTTGATCGACGACCCGAGCGCGGACACCGCGGTCATGAGCGCTTCGGGGTCGTCGGGAACGGTGACAGTGGCCTCGGGACGAGTGTGAAGCGATCGCGCACCGAGGGTAACACAGGTGGGTTCGTCGAACTCGATCCGAACGGGATCGTCGCCGCGCATGCCGGTCGCAGCGAGCGTCACGCCCGTGACGCGGACGTACACCTTGGTCGGTCCCGTCACCTCGAGACAGTACGTCCCCCGATCGAACGTCATCGGCTCGTAGAGATCCGCGAGCAGATCCCCGTCCTCGCCACGGACGGCGACCCAACTATACGACGGCAGCGTGATCGACGACGTCTCGAAGGAGATCGCGTCGTCGACCGGAAACGGAAACAGTTCGGTGAGCGCCGGCTGCGGATCGGGTTCCCGATCCGCGGTGACGACGAGCGCCGCGTCCTCCAGGACGTCACGAACGCGGACGTCGCTCGCGGTCGCGTCGAAACGGACTCGCTCACCCATATCAGCCATCAACTCAGTAATGGAGAGTGATACGCATGGATTTATCGATCCGTTTATATTAATATCGCCCTCGTTATCCGTCGAATAGCAGACGATGGGTTGGTTAGCGTTCACATATATCCTGATCCGCAACATCCCGAGCGGCGGAGTCTTACCCACCTGCGTCGCGCTCTCCGGATAGTAACCCACTTTACGCTCCCCCGAATCGTGGGAACCATGCATGTGGTCATCATCGGTGCCGGCGAGGTCGGGACCGCCATCGCCGCCAACTTATCGTCTGACCACGAGGTCGTCGTCGTCGATATCGATCCGGACCGCGCCGACGAGATCAAATACGAGTTCGACGTGCTCACGCTGGCCGGTGACGGGACGTCGTCGTCGATGCTGGAGATGGCGGACGTTCCCGACTCGGACATGGTCATCGCCTGTACCGACGACGACCGGACGAATCTCGTCGCGTGCGGGACCGCGAAAACCCTCGGCGACGCGTTCACCATCGCGCGAACGAAGAGCACGAAGTATCTGTACACGTGGGAGCGCGACCAGACCGCGTTCGGCGTCGACTTCATGGTGTGTTCTGACCTGCTCACTGCCGAGAACATCGTCCGGGTCATCGGTCTGCCGGCGGCGATCGACGTCGACCCGTTCGCGGGCGGGCTCGTCCAGATGGCGGAGTTCTACGTCGCGGAGGAGAGCCCGGTAGCCGGGCAGACGGTCGCGGAGGCCGACCGGTTCGAATCGCTCACGTTCGCCGGGCTGTTCCGTGACGGCGAGATGGTGTTGCCCCGCGGAGACACCGTCATCGAGGCGTGTGACCGCGCCGTCGTCATCGGCAGCCCCGAGAGCGTGCAAGCGTTCGCGATGGACATCGCGCCGGAGACGACGCCGGACGACGCGGACGAGATCGTGATCGTCGGCGGCAGCGACGTGGGCTACCATTCCGCCCGACTCCTCGAGGAGCGTGACCTGCGGCCGCGACTCATCGAACAGGACGGGGAGCGCGCGCGCTGGCTCGCCGAGCAGCTCCCGAACACCGTCGTGATGGAACACGACGCGACCGATACCGAGTTTCTCTCGCGGGAGCACGTCGACGAGGCCGACATCGTCGTGGCGGCGCTCGACTCGGACGAGAAGAACCTCCTCGTCTCCGTGCTCGCCAAGCGACTCGGCGTCGGTCGAGTCATCGCGCTCGTCGACAGTTCCGACTACGTCACGGTCTTCGAGGAGATCGGCATCGACGTCGCGATCAACCCGCGGAGCGTCACCGCCGAGGAGATCACTCGGTTCAGCTACGAGAGCGTCGCGGAGAACATCGCGGTGCTCGAAAACGATCAGGCGGAAGTACTCGAACTGGAGCTCGGGGAGGGCTGTGCGCTGGTCGACCGACCGATCAGCGAGCTCGTTCAGGACATCGACGCCAAGTTCGTGATCGGTGCGATCACTCGGAACCGCAAGCTGGTGACGCCGCGCGGCGACACCGTACTCCAGCCGGGCGATCACATCATCGTCTTCGTCGAATCGGCGTTCGTGAGCGAACTGGCAGCGATGGCCTGAGATGTTCGATGGGATCCGCATCCGCGTTGGCTGGCGGGCGAGCATCGGACTCACCGGAAACGTGCTCACGTACCTCGCGGCCCCGCTCGCGTTTCCGCTCCTGATCGCCGTCGTCTACCGCGAATCGGTCGCTCCCTTCGTCGTCGCTATCGCGGCGACGCTCGCGCTCGGCGGTGCGTTCCGATACCTCTCGGATCCGGACGAGGAGCTCGGCCCTCGCGAGGCGTTCCTCGCCGTCGCGCTGATCTGGCTGCTCGTGGCGGCGGTCGGCGCGATCCCGTTTCTCGTCGCCGGCGTCGGAACGGTCGCACATCCGGTCAACGCGATGTTCGAGTCGATGAGCGGACTGACGACGACTGGTGCGACGGTGCTGGAGGAGTTCTCGATCCACTCACGGTCCGTCATGATGTGGCGGCAAGTGATCCAGTGGCTCGGCGGGCTCGGGATCCTCATTCTGGCGACCGCGGTGCTCTCCGAGCTCGGCGTCGGTGGCGCACAGCTGATGGAGTCGGAGACCCAGACGCGCGATCTGAACAAGCTCACCCCTCGGATATCCCAGACCGCGCGTCTCCTCTGGGGACTGTACGTCGGGATCACGCTCGCCGCAGTCGTCGTCTACTTCGGGCTGGGACTCGCGCTCGATCCGCGGATGGACCTGTATAACGCGATCGCTCACGCGTTCACGTCCGTCGCGACTGCGGGATTCTCGCCGGAACCGCTGAGCGTCGGCGCGTTCCATCCGGCGATCCAGTGGGCGGTCGTCCCGTTCATGGTGATCGGATCGACGAGCTTCGTGCTTCTGTACTTCTTCATCAACGGCGAGCCCATGCGACTGCTACGCAACGAGGAGTTCCACTTCTACCTCGGTGCGATGGCCACCGTCTCGGGACTCGTCGCGCTCTCGCTCTTCTTGGATCCCGGCATCGAGTTCGGCATCGAGGAGACGCTCCGCCACGCGGTGTTCAACGTTGCCTCGTTGGTCACGACGACCGGCTACGCGAGTGCCGACTTCGAGCTGTGGGCACCCGCGGCGAAGAACCTGCTGTTCCTCTCGATGTTCGTCGGCGGGATGGTCGGGTCGACGACGTGTTCGATCAAATCCCTCCGGTGGCTCGTGGCGCTGAAGGCGTTCAGCCGGAACCTGTTCACGAGCGTCCATCCGGACGCGGTCCGTCCGGTCCGGATCTCGGGCTCGCCCGTGGACGAGGACGTCATCCGCGACATCTACGCGTACATCCTGTTGAGCATCATCATCTTCTTTCTGCTCACCGTGTTCATCGTCATCGACGCCGAACGCGGGAACGTTCGAGTCACGGAGTTCGAGGCGATGGGCGCGGCCGCGTCGACGTTTCTGAACATCGGTCCGGCGTTCGGTGACGCCGGACCGTACGGCACGTACGCGAGCTTCCCGATGAGCACCCGCGGCGTGATGATCGTCTTGATGTGGATCGGGCGAATCGAGATCATTCCCGTGCTCGTGCTGTTCACGAAGGCGTTCTGGACATCGTAAGGAGCTCGAAGGACTACCGAAAACACATGACGAGAACAACGGTCGACTGGCACGCGACGCTGAGCTACGTGGGGACTATCACGAAGTACCTCGCGGTATCGCTTCTGTTCCCGCTTTGCATCGCCGTCATCTACTGGGAAGACGTGTGGGTGTTCGCCGCGTCGCTGCTTTTCGTCGTCGCCATCGGCGTCGGACTCGAACGGCTCGATCCCGACCCCGATCTCGGTCCGCGAGAGGCGCTCGCGGTGGTGTCGCTCGCGTGGCTCGTCGCCGCGATCGTCGGCGCGATACCGTATCTGCTCGCGGGCTACGGAACCGAGTCCGCGCTCCGTCATCCGATCAACGCGCTGTTCGAGTCGATGAGCGGGTTCACGACGACCGGGGCGACCGCGACCGCGGAGATCAGCTTCGATCGGCACTCCCACGCCGTGTTGATGTGGCGGCAGCTCACGCAGTGGCTCGGCGGGATGGGGATCATCGTGTTGATGGTCGCGATCCTCCCGCAGCTGGCGGTCAACGGAGCACAGCTGATGCAGTCGGAGACGCCCGGCCCGGACCTCCAGAAGCTCACGCCGCGGATCGCGGGGACCGCCCGCGCGCTCTGGATCATCTACGCCGGCTTCACCGCGCTGCTCGTCGGCGTCCTCATGACGCTTCATCTCCTCGGGCTCGCACCCGAGATGGGGCCGTACAACGCGGTCGCCCACGGGCTCTCGACGATGCCGACGGGCGGATTCTCGCCGGAGGCCGACAGCATCGCCGCGTTCAGTCCCGTCGTCCAATGGGCGATCGTTCCCTTCATGGTCGCGGCAGGGATCAACTTCGCGCTGTTCTGGTTCCTGATCCACGACAGGCCACGGGAACTGTTCGAGAACCCGGAGTTCCGGATCTACCTCGGACTGGTGACGGGGTTCGCCGCGGCCCTCGCGGCCCTGCTGTTTTACGGTGGCGCACCGGCGACTGAGATCGGCGGCGTCACGGAGGGAACGCTGGAGAACTCCCTCCGACAGGGGGTATTTCAGATCGGCTCGCTTATGAACTCCACCGGATTCGCGACGGCGGACTTCGCCGCCTGGGAGACCCACACCCAGTTCCTCCTCCTGTTCGCGATGTTCATCGGGGGATCCGCGGGATCCACCGGCGGCGGGATCAAGGTGATCCGGTGGGTCGTCGTGTTCAAGACCCTTCGACGAGAGCTGTACACCTCCGCGAACCCGGACGTCGTCAAACCGGTCCGACTCGGCGGAGAGATCGTCGACGAGGAGGCGATACGCGGCGTGCTCGTCTTCACGCTTTTATACGTAGTGCTGTTCGCGCTCGCAGCGGTCTTCATCGAACTGGATACCGCCCGGGTCGGTCAGCCGCTGACGGGTACCGAGGCGCTCGCGGCGTCGCTCGCGACGATCGGAAACATCGGTCCCGGACTCGGTCCGCTCGGTCCCTTCGGGACCTACGAGGTCCTCCCGAACACGACGAAGCTCGTGATGATCCTGTTGATGTGGGTCGGGCGCTTGGAGATCGTTCCCGTGTTGGCCGTCGTCGTCGCCGGGATCGACGAGTGATCGAGCCACCTCGCGCCCCGTCTCCTTTTTAAGACACCCGTACCTACCACGATCCCATGAGCGGGAAACCGACAGTCAGCGAGTACATGACCCGCGACGTCGAGACCGTCTCGCCGGACGACACGGTCGCGGACGTCTCGGCGCGAATGATCGAAAGCGCCGGCCACAACGGGTTTCCCGTCACCACCGGCCGGACGGTCGAGGGCTTCATCTCGGCTCGCGATCTGCTGTCCGCCGACCCTGACGCACCCATCTTCACCGTGATGTCCGGGGATCTCGTCGTCGCACATCCCGACATGAAGGTGACCGACGCGGCCCGCGTCATCCTTCGGTCCGGGATCCAGAAACTCCCGGTCGTCGACGATGCGGACAACCTCGTCGGGATCATCTCGAACACCGACGTCGTCCGCTCGCAGATCGAGCGCGCGACGCCCGGCAAGGTCGGGAAACTGATGCGGACGCTCGAACAGATCCACGGCGTCCACCTCGATGAGGAACGCCGTCAGATCCGGCTGGCCGATCTCACGCCGACGCAGTCGCGGGTGTACGCGGACGAACTGGAGGGACGTCAGTACGAGTTGGAGCGCGGGCTCGCGGAGCCGCTCGTCGTCATCGACAACGGCGGAAAGCTCTACCTGGCGGACGGCCACCACCGCGTGATGGCCGCCCACGAAATGGGCCTCGAGGAGATGGACGCGTACGTCGTCGTCCCGAGCCGGCCCGTCGAACTCGGGATGGCCAAAACCGCGGAGAAGGAGGGGCTGTCCGCGATCACCGATATCGAGATCGTCGACTACGCACGCCACCCGCTCGTAGAGACGACGAAGCGGTTGCAGTAATCTGGACGGCGGTGGTGAACGGCGTACAGCGCGGATCTGCTGAACGAGGGGCGGTTACCCCACAGAATTATGTGATCGAGGAAATGTAGGTTGTTTAAAAGATGCTACGTCGGGAGTTTCTTGAGATGGTTGGCTGGGGCGGTGGGGTATCCATGGGGTCACAAGTGGAGCGGCGAGGTAGCGATCCGGATAGCTGGACGATGCATCGTGGCGATCCGGGACGAACGAATCGCTTCCAGCATCAGAACACGCTCAACGAAACGCTTCAAGTCACCTGGTCGCATGAGCTCACTGGTCGAACGGTCAATCGGCCACCGGTCCCCGTGTTTGATGAACAACGAGTGTTCGTCGCGCCTGAGTTCGGACAGGCAGTTGCGCTTGATCGGCAGTCCGGTACCCCTATTTGGACCGATTCGGCAACAAGCGGACACACGACCCCGATCGTGGGAGATGACACGGTTGTATTCGTAACGGACGATGCAGTTCGTGGTCTTGATAAAACGACTGGTAACGAACGGTGGGTACACAACGGCGATGTGCGAGGGGATCCAGTGGTTTACGACGACGTGGTTTTTGCTGGAACGACTGGGTTCGATATCGACGACGGATCCGTGCTGCTCCGACTAAACACGGACTCATTTGTGGCACCGACGGTCGGTGGTGGTCGAATATACTTCGGTAGTGGACGGATAGTACGGGCCGCCGACATCACAACGGGGACCATCATCTGGCAGAGCAAGATGCTTCTCGAGGACGAATGGATTGAAGATGGCGTCTACGTGTATGCCGATGAAAGACTCTACGTTCCGGGAGTGGACGGACTGGTTGCCCTCAACGCTGCGACCGGCGAGGAATTGTGGCGGGTTGCTCCATCGGACTGGGCGATCTATCGAACACCGTCGGTCGTTAATGGCACCGTCATCCAGCCGATGTCGTCTCGGTACGGGGACATGAATCGAATCGTCCAAATCGATGCCAGTGATGGGACGGAACTCTGGGAGTATCGACCGCCCGGTCGTGGCCAATCACCTCGAGAAGAACTCGCGACCACACCCGGAACCGTTCTCGTTATGTATCAGAACTCCCTCATTTGCCTCGATGTCCACTCGGGAGAGCCAGTGTTTGCGACGCAACTCGGCACCGTATTCGATCACAATGCATCCGGATACGTAACGGGACCGTTCGCGTACGACGGCAGACGTCTCATCGTCAACGGGGGGTCGCGAATCAGTGTCCTTCAGCCCAGTAGGACCCGGATCAACCGTATAGATACCGCCATCGCGGGCGGGAGTCTCGGTGTGCTCGCCGCACTGGGGGCGTATTGGCGGAGTGATCGTGCATGAAGTGGACTCGCCGATCGGTCCTCCAGAGTCTGGCTGTAACCGCAGGGCTGACGGTAGCTGCACCAGCAACGTCGCAGACGCGAGCGAACGATGAGTGGCCGTCGTACCAATTCGACGAGGGCAGCACCGGATTCGTTCCCGACAGAGAGGTACCGAACGATCCGACCGAGGCGTGGCTGAGATCGATCGGAGGTATCGCATCAACGGCATCACCAGTCGTCGATGCTGACAACATCTATATCGGAACGCTCGATGGGGCCCTCTACGCGGTGGAACGCACATCGGGACGCTCCGTGTGGCAGTTCGAGGCCGACGAGCGTATCAGGTCCGCTCCGGCTGTCGACGACACACACGTATACATCGGGTCGGAGGATCAAACCCTCTACGCCCTCGACCGAGAGACGGGCGACCGGTCCTGGTCCGTGAATGCGGGCAGTCACGTTATCGGCGCACCGACAGTGGCGAACGATCGGGTGTTCGTAGGAACGGGGAGTGGAGACGTATTGGCGATCGATTCGGACACGGGGGATCTACAGTGGGCCTCCAGTGCTGGCTCGGAAGTCGCGAGTGCCGTCAGCGTGTATGACCAGCGTGTATATGTCGGTTCAAGCAGCGGTGCGGTCCACGCGTTAGATCTGGCGACCGGCGGTATCCACTGGACGTTCGCGACGGGAGCTTACGTCTACGCGAGTCCTGCTGTCGACGAAAGCGGCGTGTATGCCATTGACGTCGAAGGAACTCTTTTCGCGCTCGATCACCAGGGAACGCAACGATGGACACATTCATTCGGTGATCGAGTCGACTGTTCGCCTGCAGTTGGCAGTGATCGAGTATACGTCTCTGGAGTGGGCTCGCTATGGGCATTCGAGGCGACAACTGGCGAACTAATCTGGCGTTACGATCTCGACGCGGACGTGTATTGGAATAGTCCGCTCATTGCGGCTGATTCGGTCCTCGTCGGGTCCGGTGACGTGCTCCACGCCATCGACGCGGAGTCCGGTGAATCCCGCTGGACGCTTGACGGGGGAGCAGCCACGACACCAGTGCTTGCTGACGAGCGGATCTATACGACGACAGAGAACCACCTGCGGGTCGTTGCCGATGAATCGGCGATCCAAGCGAGTACTGCTTCGAATCCGCCCTCAGCGCGAATCGTTGTGAGGAATGACGGGTCGGATGTCGTCCTCTCGGCGGAGGAATCGAGTACGACGACCGGTACGATCGCTGAATACGAATGGGACCTTGACGGAGAGGGGACGTTCGAGCGGTCCGGATCCGAGATACGACTCCCCCGCGACCGCGTCGAAGGCACCACGATTGCCCTTCGGATCACGACTACCGATGGCACGACGGACACAGCGTACACGAGCGTTAGCCAGCCGAGTGGACGTCTCTCACAGTGGTGGCAAGCGGGCATCGCGGGTGGTATCGCCAGCGGGTCCGTTGGCGGGTACCTGTACGCAAACGAGACCGACGATGATCTGAACGGGCGTGTATCCAAGCTATCCAGTATCAACGCACAACTGCTCGTTCTTTCCCTGTTGTGTCTCGGCATGGGAACCGTCAGCAGTTTCAGCGATCTACCGCTGTCAGAACCGATATCCGCTGGACTCAGTACAGCAGGAATTACGACCGCAATACTCGTTGGATTGTCCGGGAGCGCTCTGCTCGGTAGCCGTTCAGGACGATGGTTCACTGGGGGCCTTACGAGCCTCTACGGCATCATCGTAGCCAGCTTTGCCTGGATCTATTACACTGGCGGAATCATACGGTTCGTCAGCCTATACAACGCCGCCTTTTGGCTCACCGTGGGAGTTCTACTGATGATATTTGTCACCCGATCCGGCCCGATGAAGAGGCTTCGAAACCGCATGACGAATTCCGATTCGAGTGGGAGTACGGACGATGTCGTCCAGTCGGAGAGCTCCCCAGCAGAGCTGAGTGAGCAAGCCAAAAGCGCGAAAGAGGCCGGAGATGAAGCCTTTGGGAACGGCGATCTAGAGCGCTCTCTTACCGAATACGATCAGGCACTCGATCGCTATCGGACCGCTCTCGAACGGACGAGCGATGAGTCAGTCGCCACGGACACTGAGGCAGCGATCGAAGACGTACGAGAGGCACGAACGAACGTGCGTGACCTCCAACAGAAGCGGTCGGAACTCATCGAGCAGCTGGAGGTCGCCGAGCGAGCGTTCCGTAAAGCGATCCTCGCACACGTTCAACGCAAGCAAACGCTCCCGAGGATACGCTACCAGCAGGCCCAGGAGGGGTACAGTTCAGCATTGGATCAGATCGAGGCGATCGATGAAGACGTGTTTACCGTACCCCTCGTCGTCGAGGTTGAGACCAATACGACGCTCCCGGATCGTCTTGAAACAGTGAATGGAATGAGCGACGAGACGATCGAACAACTGGCTGACGTGGGGATAGAAACGCTCGATGCCCTCCGCTCGGCCGACTTCACAACGATCGAAACACGACACGCGATCGATGAGGAGACGGTAACCCGACTTCGGGCACTGTCATGGTTATCACCCAGTGATAGCGTTGAGTTCGGTGATCGGACGGCGATCAGTGACCGACGTAACCGTGCGAAGATCGGTTACGACGCGGTACGATGACGGGTCGAGTGACGTCCTCCGTGTCCTGACGATCGCGGCGTCCCACAAGTGGAGCTAACGGACCCGGCTACTCACAAGCGGAGGCTTGTTGGGTGGGGAGGTCTACCATCTCACGATGGAATGCGTGCAGTGCCGCGCTACTCGCGTTCTGTCCCTCTCAAATCACCGTCACACCGGGACGCATATACGATTTCGACTCCAGTTCTCCGAGCATGGATAATCACGATACCGGATTCGGCTGGTTCGAATCGGTTCCACCCGATGACCTCGAGGCATCCCGCAAGAGAATCGAGAGCGGGAGCGCGGAATCTCCGCAAAACTGGCCCACCCAAGCAGTGCGATCCGGTTTCACAACGGACACATCGGCATACTACGACACGCTGCACAAAGCCACTCTTCACGCTGCTCGCGGAGCCATCGAGGAGCGAGAACGAGCGGATGACCAACAGTTAATACATTGTGTTCGTGCCATGGACGACTGCGAGCGAACCGCGAACGAGCTCGCCGAACGCGCCGCGGAGTGGTCCGGCAGTCTGTTCGAGGACGTCTCTCCGGGGATCGAGGGGGCTCGCGAGATCGCGACACGGGAGCCGGATACCGACGCCGAACGAAGGGCGGTGTCGCTGTCGCGTCGTGTCGCCGATCTGGCGGACGAACGCGACGAGCTCGCGGCGTACGTCGAGCGCGTCGCGCCGGCGGTCGCGCCGAACCTCTCGGCGATGGCGGGCCCGGAACTCGCCGCACGGCTGATCGATCTCGCGGGCGGGCTGGAGCCGCTCGCGAAGAAGCCCTCCGGGACGGTACAGGTGCTCGGCGCGGAAGACGCGCTGTTCGCGCACCTCTCCGGGCGGGCACCGTCGCCGAAACACGGCGTCATCTTCACCCACGACTACGTCCGGAACACGCGCCCCGAGGATCGCGGGTCCGCGGCTCGGGCGTTCGCCGGCAAACTGACGCTCGCGGCGCGAGTCGACCACTACTCCGGCGAGTTCCGCGAGGTTCTCCACGAGGAACTCCGCGAGCGCATCGCGACGATCCGTGCGCGTGCCGAAGACACACAGAAGGGTGCCGCCGATGAGTGAGTCGCTTCCGGACGGCGTCGAGCGCCGTGCGTTCGACGGCGAGACGCGACTCGCGACCCGCGGAGAGCCCGTGTACGGCGAGCCGACCGACGGCGAGTGGCGGGCGTGGGACCCCGAGCGATCGAAGCTCGGCGGCATGCTCGAACTCGAGATGAACACCGGGCTGACGGGCGGGGAAACCGTCCTGTATCTCGGCGCGGCGGCGGGGACGACGGTCAGTCACGTCGCCGATTTCGCGGGACCGACGTACGCGGTGGAGTTCGCACCGAGACCCGCACGCGACCTGCTGGACGCGGTCGAGCCGCGCGACCGGCTGTTCCCCCTCCTGAAGGACGCCCGGAAGCCGGAGACGTACGCGCACGTCGTCGAGAGCGACGTCGACGTCGTCGTTCAGGACGTCGCCACGCGCGGGCAGGCCGACGTCGCCGTCAGGAACGCACGGTTCCTCGCGGACGACGGTCGACTGCTGCTCGCCGTGAAGGCCCGCAGCGAGGACGTGACGGCCGACCCCGACGACGTGTTCGACGACGTCCTGGATCGACTCCGTGACGTCTACGAGATCCGCGAAACCCGTCGGCTCGATCGGTATCACGAGGACCACCTCGGGGTGGTCGCGACGCCGAGATGAACGAGAAACGGGAGCCAGGGAGAGCGGGGCGAGAGTGAGGATGATCGGGGCGGGTGACTCGCGATCGGGAGCGTGGATCGGGTCGGGGGGATCAGGGGAGCCGAGTAGGATCGGGGGATCAGGGGAAGTCGAGTAGGATCGCGGTTGGCGGTACCGACACGCGCGGCCGGGTTCACACCATATAAGAATATCCGGGGTAAACGAGGGTGTAATGGAACTCGGTTCGCGGGACGCGTTCGGACGGATGGGGACGCTCGGGATCGAAGAGGAGTTCTTCATCGTCGATGCCGAGGGCCGTCCGACCTCCGGAACCGACGATCTGGTGTACGACAGCGAGCCGCCGGAGGCGGTTCCCGGGGGATTCGACCACGAGCTGTTCAAATGCACCATCGAGGCACAGACGCCCCTCCTGCTGGGTCCCGACGACGCATCGCAGGCGCTGTCGACCGTCCGGGAGGCGCTGGTCGAGCACGCCGCCGACCACGGTTATCGGATCGCCGCAGCGGGGCTCCATCCGGCCGCGAAGTGGCGCGAACTCGATCACGCCCAGAAGCCGCGGTACCGTTCACAGCTCGACCGGATCCAGTATCCGCAACACCGGAACACGACGGCCGGCCTCCACGTCCACGTGGGCATCGACGATGCCGACAAGGCGGTGTGGATCGCCAACGAACTCCGATGGTACTGTCCGGTGCTGTTGGCCCTGTCGGCGAACTCGCCGTTCTGGAACGGGTTCGACACGGGGCTTGCGTCGGCGAGAGCGAGGGTATTCGAGAACCTCCCGAACACGGGCGTTCCCTCCGCGTTCGACGACTTCGACGCGTTTCAGCGGTTCGAGCGTCGGATGGTCCAGCACGGCTCCATCGAGGACCGCGGCGAGCTCTGGTTCGACGTCCGCCCTCACACCGGTCACGGAACCGTCGAGGTGCGTGCCCCCGACGCGCACGCCGATCCGAGCGTCACCCTCGCGTTCGTGGAGTACGTCCACGCGCTCGTCGTCGACCTCGCGGAACGGTACGAGGACGGCGAATCGACGTCGACGCTCCGGCGTGAGCTGTTGGACGAGAACAAGTGGCGGGCGATCCGCCACGGCCACGACGCCTCGTTCATGACCCGGGACGGGAGCGGCACCGTCTCGCTTGGAGCGCTCATCGACGCGGAGACCGACCGCCTCGGCATCACCGGGATACGCGACGTGTACGACGACGAGAGCGGGAGCGAGCGACAGCGCCGTCTGCGGGAGTCCGGAGGACTGGACGCGCTGTGTACCGATCTGATACTCGACTCATAACGCCCCGGACGGCGGTCACGATCTGTCGGAGACACTGACGACATCGACTCACACGGCAGCTTCCGTCGTATCGAAAACGACGAGAAACGCTTTTCCGCGCGCGGAGCACACGTTCGGGCATGACTACGGACGACGTCGGCGATCAGGACGACTCTCCCACGGATCGAACCCGTGAGGAACTCCGGAAGACGAAAGAGCGATTGGGGGAAGGCGCGGACAAAGCCGTGAAAGGATTCGATGACAACGTCGTCGATCTGCTGTCGTGGCTGCTCGACACGGAGACGAGAGCCCGGATCTACGTGTACCTCCGGGAACACCCGAGTAGTACGAGCGACGAGGTCGCGGACGGGACGGGTCTGTATCCGAGCACCGTTCGCGAGGCGCTCGCGGAGCTCCACGACGAGGAGAAGCTCCAGCGGAGCAAGCGGGAGGCGAGCGGCGCGGGCAACAACCCGTACGAGTACGAGGCGATCGCGCCGAGCGAGCTCGTGCAGGGCGTCGTCGGCGACGTGCAACGCGAGCTGAACGCGGTGTTCAACCTCGATCGACGGCTCGGCGGCGAGTCGCTCGCGGGAGACGAAGAGCCCGTGCAGATATCCGTGGACGGCGCGGACGAGACGAACGCCGACCCCGAACGCGACGACGCGGTCGACGAGTCCGACGCCGGAGCGGACGGGCAGGACGACGTGGCGGACGACGACGCGACGAGGTGACCGACCGTCGGCGACGAGCAGGGCTTCGGCAGCGGCGAAGCCGGTTGGGGACGTTTTAAGGTTCAGCCACCGGACCGATAGGTATGAACGTCGCGCTGGGTGGCACGTTCGATCCGATCCACGACGGCCACCGGAAGCTGTTCGAGCGGGCCGTCGAGATCGGTGACGTCACCGTCGGGCTCACGTCCGACGAGCTCGCCCCGAAAACTCGTCTCGTCGAACGATACGTCCGACCGTTCGAGAGCCGCAAGCGCGATCTCGAAGCGGAGCTGGCACCGATCGCGGAGCGACACGGGCGCAAGTTCGACGTCCGTCGACTAGAGGAGCCGACCGGGATCGCCGTCGAACCACAGTTCGACGCGCTCATCGTCTCTCCCGAGACGAAGGAGGGGGGAAGACGGATCAACGAGATCCGGGATGCGCGTGGGCACGACCCCTTAGAGATCGTCGTCGTCGACCACGTTCCTGCGGCGGACGGCGAGCGGATCTCCTCGACGCGTATCGTCACCGGAGAGATCGACGAGCACGGGAACCTCACGCCTGACCGCGAGGGGCGCGGCACGACCCGACCGAAATGACGGGGGTCCTCCGTGTGGTACTCGGTGAGATCGGTTTCGAGCGGGCTGCCGTCTGGAGCGCCGTGGGCTTCGCGCTCACCACGGTCGCCATCGAAGCCGCCACGTTCGTCGGGGCTCCGCCGACCGAGTGGGTCGCAGCCGGTTGCGCGGCGATCGCGGCGGTCGGTGTGGTCGGGTTCGCCCGTGTCGGCGGCGGCGCGGCTCCCTGCGTGATCCTCGCGTACGGTCCGCTCGCGGGAGCGTTGGTCACGACGGCCGAACCCGGCCTCACTCGGTTCTCGATCGGAGAGCCGCTCGCGGGTGCGGTCGCCGCCGCCGTCGCCGTCGGCGTTGCGGGCTATCTCGTCGGCCGAGTGAGTCGTCGCTCCGTCGACGCCGATGTCGACACCGATGCCGATACCGATGTCGACTCCACCTCGACGTCGCCCGGCGGCGAGTAGACACGATCGGGATCGTTCTAAAAGGGTGTATATTAAAGCCGACGTAGTTTGCCATCCGGGGCCATGCATTCACGCAGTCGATGTCGTAGACAAATGGCACGACTACGATCGACCATGGAAACATCGGACCACGACGTCACGAACGAGACATACACGATCACTCTCGAGGCCGGAGCCGACGGCGGGATCGGCGAGATACTGGAAGCGATCGCCGATGTCGATGGGACCGACCTTGCCGTTCGAGACGTTCGAGTGTTGGACGGTGAGACCGTTACGGTCGACACCGACGCACTGACCGGAGTGCAACGCGAAACGCTGATCCGTGCCGTGGAGGCAGGGTACTACGCGACGCCGCGGGCGACCAGCCTCGATCGCCTCGCGAACGAGTTCGATGTCTCCAAGTCCGCGATCTCCCAGCGGCTCCGAAAGGCGGAGGCAACGCTCGCCCGCCGCGTCGTCTCCGAGATCGCTCCGGAACGATCGGTGGGGACGGATGCCGACGTACACCGATAGACGATACGCCGTCCCCAACACTCGGACTCGCGAGCTGCATCTATTCGCCCCGGGAGGGATCGATACAGACACAGCGGTGATCGATGACGGGAGTGAGTATTGCAGTCCGCCGGTCGTGCTGCGGTATTTAAACGAGCGTGAGCGACGTCGATGGATACTTATAAAGAACGCATGCGGCGGCGTCGCCGGCGCGACGCGCCGGCTGCAAGCGAGAGCCTCGCTCTCGCCCTGCGCGCCTCCGAGCGCCCACCGGGCGCGAGGAGCGCGTGCGAGGGAGTCAGGGGCGGTCGCCGAGTGGTTCCGGCGACC
>NZ_JBLWMN010000018.1:0-74375 GCF_048380895.1 Halorubrum rarum
CCTGACGGCCGCTCACGGGCGCACGCCACCGCATGCATTCTTTATAAGTAGCCATCGCCGTCGCTCACGATCGTTTAAATACTATATTACAACCGACGACCTGCAACACCCACTCCCGCCATCGATCACCGCTGTGTCTGTGCTGGCCGTAACGGGCTAAATATATCATATTCAGAGAATTTCAACAGAGCCGATCGGGTGGTTAGACGGATCTACGATATCCGTCAAAGAGTCGGTCGGGAAGCGTATGGGTGACGACTTCGGGGTCGATCGGAAGGCACAAACCGACGTTTGCGCCTTGGAAGCGTTTACGGTTCCCGTCTCCGTGTGTCGAGGTATGAACACGAAACGGGTGCTGGTCGTCGTCGCGGTGGCGGCGATGCTCGTGCTCGCCGGGTGTACGGGTGCGGACGACGCGGGCGACACTGCGGGCGGAGACGGTGCGATCGAGGGCGACGCGAGTCCGGACGACGCGGCCGACCGATCCACGACGTTCGAGGGTGACGACGTGGACGCAGATATCGCGGACGGAGACGTCGACCCCGCCGCGCTCGCCGCCGAGCAACAGCTGATACGAACCGGCCAACTCCGGCTGACCGTCGACGAGTTCGGCGAGAGCGACGCGGCGGTCCGAGCGGTTGCGTCGGAGCGCGGCGGCTTCGTGAGCGAGGCGACCCGCGAGACGACCGATCGACACGGCGAGGAGTACACCGTCGGAACGCTGGTTCTTCGGGTCCCGAGCAGCGAGTTCGACGCCGCGATGGCCGACGTCGAGGCGGTCGGCGACGTCGAGTCCGCGAGCACCGAAAGCGAGGACGTCTCCGATCAGCTGACGGACATCGACGCTCGGCTGGAGAACCTCCGTGCGGAGCGCGACCGACTCCGGGAGCTGTACGACGACGCCAACGAGACCGCCGACGTGCTGGCGGTCCAGTCGGAGCTGTCCAGCACACAGGAGCGGATCGAGCGACTCGAGGCTCGACAGGCCGACCTGGAGAATCGGGTCGCGCTCTCGACGATCCGCGTCACGCTCTCCGAGGAGCCCCCGGAGCCCGAGATCGAGGCGTGGCACGACACCGGCGTCGTGGCGGCGTTTCTCGAGTCCGTGAGCGGCGTCGGAACCGTTCTCCGGGCGACGGTCGTCGGGACGGCGTACGCGCTCCCGTACGTCCTCGCGTTCGGCGCGCCGCTGATCGGCGTCGGCGTGCTCGCGAGGCGGATCGCCACGACACCGTCGCTGACTGACGACGAGGACTGAGAGGGACGACGACGCGACCGACGGCTCATATCGCGATCATCGTCACGCCGATCACCGCGAGCACGGCGGCGATGATCCGGATCCGGAAGTGGCGCTCGCCGAGCAAAAGCCCCCCGAGGACGACCGCGACGATCGCCTGCGTGTTGATGATCGGCGAGGCGATGCTCGCGGGGAGGATAGCGAACGCGAGCGTCGTGGTGTGCTCGCCGAGTGCGACGACCCCGCCCGCGAGCGCGAATTTCGGGAGGTCCGCGCGCACGTCGCTCGGGGGATTCCGGACGGCACTCGGGAGGAGCACGGCCGCGACGCCGGCTAGTAGCAGCGGGACCCACAGCGTCTCGGGAATGGCGAGCTCCTGGAGGCCGACGCGTTTCCCGACGTCGCTCACCGCGAAACACATCGCGCTCAACAGGGCGAGCTGTGCGGGTCGCGACCGTGCGGCCTTCACGAACGGTTGAAAGAAGCCGCCGGGATCGTAGTTCGCGACGTACACCGCCAGGGTCGCGACGACGACGCCGGCGACCTCCAGCGGCGTCAGGACCTGTCCGAGCAGCAGGATCTCCATCGGGAGGACGAACATCGGGACGACCTTGTTGATCGGCGTGACGTAGGAGACGTCGCCGTCCGCGATCGCGACGAGGAACAGCACGAACGCGGCGGCCGTCGAGAGGACGGTGACGGCGACGACTGCGATCTCGGCCATCCCGAACGCGGTGAGAGACGCCGCGGTCACGCTCCCGTCCGAGACGACGACCGGAACGTACCACGCGATCGCGAACGCGTTGATCAGCACGGCCAGCGCGGCCGGCGGATACCCCTCGAAGAGGCGCTTCAGGAGGTAGATGTACACGCCCCAGACGACGGCGGCAGTCAGCGCGAACCCGAGTCCGGGATCCGCCACCCCGCCAAGTTCGAGCGTCACTGGGACGCCGGATCCGGGGTCCATCGATAGATTCGACGGCGGTGTCACTCAAGAGGGGTTCGATCCTCAGGGCGCGACGAGGTCGACGACCGTCTCCGCGTCGACGACGACGTTGTACGCGCCCTCGTCGTCGTTCCAGAGGACGAGCCCGTTCTCGACGAACACGACCGCGCCGTAGTCGGCCTCCCGAAGGTGACGGTTGAGCTCCGTCTCCCGGGTGCACACCGCGTAGTGTTCGACGCGCTGGGAGCCGTCGCCGATCTTATAAACCGCGTTGTCGCCCTCGCTGAGGTCGTGGCTGAGCTTCACCGCGAGGAGGTTCACGCGGTCCGTGACGTGCTCCTCCGAGTCGGCGAGCCGCGCGCATCGCCCCTCGCTCGCGCGGACGTCGACGCGGCGCTTCCCGTCGGTCCGGAGGATCGAGTAGGCGAACTGAACGTCGACGTTGCAGAACTCGCCCGGTTCGTCCTCGGGTCCGCGAGCCGCGTCCTCGTCGAGCCGTCGCTGGAACGGCGGGATCGCGAGGTCGTCCGCGACGTCGAACGACCAGCCGGGGTCCTCCGGCACCAGCCCGGGCCACAGCCGAAGCGTCGGAGAGTAGACGTCGACGCCGCGGTCGGGCGTCGCAACCGCACGCTCTATCTCGCGGAGCCCGGTCGCGGTGTTGAGGTCCGCCGGCGCGAGCGCGACGACGCTCCCGTCGTCGGCGATCGTCTCGAGCGCGGTATCGACGACTCGAACAGGGTCGTCGAGTTCCGACAGGACGTTTCCGAAGACAACGAGATCGAACGGCTCGCGCCCGTCTCCGTCCCCGAGGGCAGCAGACGGGGGCGCTCCGACGCCGAGCACCGATTCGACGGTCTCCCGGTGGATCGTCGGTCGGAAGTTGCGTCCGGTCTCCGAGAGCATCCGTTCGAGCACGTCCGCCGCGGGGCTCGGCTCGACGGCGTGGTACTCGACGATCGCGTCGTCGGAGAGGTAGTCGTGGAGTCCGAGCGCCGGGCCGCCCGTCCCGGCACCGATATCGAGCACGCGGAGGGTCCGATCGAGGAGCCCGTTCTCGACCAGATCGTCGAGGACGTATCCGATCGCCGCGTAGTAGTCCGGGAGGTGATAGATCGCGTAGCCGAGCGCGGCGATCCGGTCGTACGCGACGTCGTTCTCGAAGAAGTAGTCGGTTTTCAGTCGACGGATCGCCTCGCGCAACCGGTCGCCCGACGCTCCTCGGTGCCAGTTCGCACCGAACTCCTCGACGAGCAGGTCCTCCAGCGCGAACGCGTACGGCTCCGGAAACGCGGCGGGGCTCCAGTCGGGCGAACGGACCGGTTCGTCGTCGACCGGCACGAAGCACCCGTCGTCGCGCTCGCGGAGCCGCAGGTCGAACGCCTCCTCGCGGAGCGCCTCGCGAACCACCGCGGGATGTGGGAGCCCCTCGATGTACTCGGCGATCTCGTCGGGGTCGATCGGCCTGACGTTCCGCAGGTAGTTGGCGTTGTTCCGGACGGCCTGTCTGTCGATCATCGTCGGATTCGGGTCATTGTGGATGTGTCGGGGTCGGTCGTACGCACGGGCGATTCGCGGTCGTCGGGGTCGGTCGTACGCACGGGCGGTTCGTGGTCGTGCTCAGTCGTGTCGCTCTCGCGTCTCGCGGTCGCCGCGTGCGCGCTCGTACAGCTCCGCGAACCGCTCGGGATCGGCGTCGGCGATGTCGCGGGCCGCCGCTGCGACGTCGTCGGCCCCCGCGAACGCGCGCTGGATCTCGGCGTACACGGCGGGTGAGCCCTCCGTGACCGTGTCCGCGATCCCGTCGAGCGCTTCCGAGACGGGCGTGTGAAACTCATCGCGAACGTCGTCGCCGGCGAGCCGCCACGCGAGCACCGCGGCGTGTGCGCCGGCCTGCACGGTCTCCATCGCATTGTCGTGTTCCGCGGCCGTCGTCTCGAAGACGTCGTTGCCGCCGGCCTCGATCGCGTGGGTGAGCAACGAGACGTATGGACCCGCCTCGTCGACGACGACGGCGACGTTGCCCGGAACGCGGGGCGGCGCGAACAGCGGGTGATAGCTCGCGCGCTCGCGGTCGGGGGCGTGCTCACGCATCGCTGCGAGCGCATCGCTCATCTCGCCCGAGACGTCCACGACGGCGTGTTCCGCGCGAGCCGCGTACGCCTCGGCCGCCGTGGGAACCGCGGACATCGGCACCGCGAGACAGAGTACGTCGAACGTCGACGCGGCGTCCGGTGACGTCGTTTCGGCATCCCGCGACCGCGCCGCCTCGGCCGCGACGGCAGGATCCCGGTCGGCGAACGCCACGGTCGCGTCGACGGGCGAGGAGTCGGCGAGGACGGTGTCGGCGACCCATCGCCCCATCTCTCCCGCGCCCACGACGAGTAGCTCCATCGGTCGTCCGAACGGACGGCGTGCGGCCGTTAAAAGCGTTCGATGCTCGCTTATAAGACGCGTTCAATCGAAGCCGATGAACGGATCTCGGACCGCCCGACGTACTGATCGTTCGTAGGATATTTCCTTCGAGCATCGGTTACCGACGAATATTCGATCGATCTCGACGTTTTCCGTCGGTCCCACGCCCACCCTTAAAAAGAAGCCATGAACTCTGCTGAGTTATGCGGACGTATCTCACACAATATTTAACCCGAACGCAACCGTAATTCGCAGTATGGACTCCGACAGTCCCGCAAACGCGTGCATTGCCGGACGGCCGACGATCGAGCTCGGCGGTTCCTTTACATCCGGCAATACCCGCAAGCGCTTCACGTGGACTCGTCGGGCCTCGGTCGGCTCCGACTCCGCACGCCGCGCACGCGGCTATCGTGGGTCGCCCGCTTCCAGCCGTCCGCCCATCGGTGAGGGCCATCGTCGCTGAATGAGCGTCTCGAAGCACCCGATCGCGCTCCGGCTCGAACGGCGGGTCGGCGGCGCGACGAAACTGCTCGCGACCGTGATGGCGCTGCCGCTGATCGACGGGATATTTCCGGCGCTCGTGGTCGCCGGCGTCCTCGCCTCGCCGACGGGCGTGATCGAGACCGGGATCCTCATCTTCGGCGGCTCCGCCACGGTGGCGGTGATCCTCGCGGAGATGGACGGCTCCCGTCGGGAGATGGCGACGTCGGTGCTGCTCATCGGTGCCGTCATACTTCCCGTCGCGGCGCTCGAGGCCGCGCTCGCGCCGACGCTCGAGGGGTTCCTGAACCTCGCGATCTTCGAGCGGTTCGCCGGTCTCGTGATCCTCGCGATCGCCGCCAAAACCGCGAGCTCGGAGATCGGCGAGTACCTCCCCAGCCCCGCCGTCATCATCGGGCTCGGGCTCGTCGCCAGCTTCGACCCGTCGGGGTTCTCCGTCGAAGTGTCGATGGAGTACGTCGTTCCGGGGACCGCCGCGGCGGCGGTCGGCGTCGCCTTCGCGCTGGCGGTCGCGCTGCTGTCGCCCCAGCTGAAAAACCGGGTCGACATCGATCGGTTCCGCTTCGGCTCCGCGGTCGCGCTCGGCGTGCTCGCGCTCCCGATCCTGTTGAGGCCGTTCGGCCTCATGCAGACCGAGGCCCCGATCGCGTTGGCCGTGCTCGGCGTCACCGCCCTGTTCGCGTACGATCCCGACTCGGGACCCGTCGACGAGGTCGGCGGTCACGACGACGACCCGTCGACCGGCGCGCTCCCCGTGGACGGCGACGGTGACCGCGAGTCGGACGATGCGGATGAACGCGTGCGGTCGGCGGATGCGCCCGCGAGCGACTCGCCGGTCGAGCCGGCGGATGACGCGCGCAGTGGCGCACCCATGCCGGCGATCGGTGAGGACGTCACGGTGATGGCGAACGGCGGCGGCGTCGCGGACGACGAGGAGTCGACGGACCCGTTCGGCGACGAGGACTCTCGGGCCCCGTGGTTGTAACCGCGTCCGGTTACGGACGCGCCCCCGATCCGCCGCCCTTTAGGTGACATCGACGCCAACGGTGCGTATGTCCAATCGCGTCGTGCAGGGTCGGATGGTGACGCCCGGAAAGCTCGCGGAGATGGTCGAAGGCGGATCGGTTCTCGAAACCGAAGACATCGAGGACGCCGACCGCGACTGTCCCGACTGTGGCGGCGACGTCATCGCCGTCGGCTACATGCCGAGCGTGACGGAGTTCGTCACCGGCTACAAATGCCAGGAGTGTGACTGGTCGGACGACGACCGCGAGTAGGACCCGGCTCTCGTCCACGGATCGCTCCGGATCGAAACCCCTTTAGTCGTCTTCACGTAATCGACGAGTGCAGGATCACGCGGGGCTGTGGCCAAGCCAGGCATGGCGACTGACTCCAGAGGCTACGCCCGGGACGACACTCCAGACTGATATACCGAGCGGACGACTGATCATCGTTCGTGTTGACGACCCTCTGGAGTTCCGAGGCGAACCGGAGATATCAGTCGATCGGGGGTTCAAATCCCTCCGGCCCCATTCCCTTCCTTTCAAACCCAAAACCACCAGACGGCAGTAACCCGGTGTTGGGATAACAGTCTGAACGACTGGTTTCAGCGTCGATTTGAGTGGGTAACGGGTACAGCCACCACACCGTATAGCGATCATTTCGATACACGCTATCGGCAGAGATCGCTACATTTGGAAGGGGCGGAGTCTCCCCCGCTCGATGTGTTGAAAATGAAAGAGATATTCAGGGGTTTAATTTAGCGGCTATACTAAAATTATATTTTCTGCATATAATATATGAAAATATATGGGGATTGAAAAATACATATTAAGCAGGCAAAAATATTAGTATATCAGACTGTCAGGTACGTTGTAATGGTTCAATCGTCTTATGTTCGATTCGGAATTATTTGGGCGGTACTGGTAATGCTCGGATTCATCCTCGGGGCAGTATTCGGCCCGCCGGATGCTGGCACTAATTTCCAGATTGGGGTGGGAGTAATCCCCGTCGGCGCAGTTATTTCGTATCTTGTAGTATACAGAATGGACGTATTCGCTACAGAGGCTCCCGAAACTAAGTAACTCTCCTGTACTGCGCGATTTGCGTTTTATTTTGTTATAGCAAGTCAATATACTCCTTCCGACCTTCTCGCTCCTGCTCCTTCGTCCGGGCGTCGTAGTGCTTGTCCAAGACGGCGACAGACATATCGACCCGTTCACTCAACTTTTCCTTTGGCCAACCACGATTGATGTGGTAGGTGATCGAACCGCGACGAATAGGGTGAAGCGAGACGGACGATGGACAGCTCGGTGCCTGATCGACGGATTGGGCGGCGTCACAGTCGTTGACCACTCGGTCGTGGGGGCAGTTGTTCGTCAGAACGCATGGACGAGTGATCGGTACGAGCGTTTTGTACGCCCGCTGGCGAGGCACCCGGCTATTGATTGTCGTGAACAATCGTCCGCGCCGCACTGATCGGCGATCGACTGTAGAGTCCCGATCGGGATCTCGTCTTCGGACGCCATGGGAACAGTCACGATCCGGACTTCGTCCGTATCTGGTGACTCGTAGCGCATCTTCAGATGACTGCCGACGCGACCGACACGCCTGTAGCCGAAATCGTGGAGCACGGACGCAATCTCGCGTCCGGAGAAATTCGTCCGGACTTCACTTCATGAAGTCAGGAAGCTCCTCGTCGCCGGGTTCCGCGTCCTCGAGGCCCCACTCCTCGAGGTCCTCGTCGGTTACGGGCTCACCGCCGCCCTCGTGAAGTTCGATCGCCTCCGCGAGCATCCGGAGGGCTTCCGCTTTCGTGTCACGGAAGGACGCGACACCGGTCTCGATGTCCTTGGCGGTGATCGAGCCGTCATCCTCGTGAATGAACTCGACGCCCTCCCCGTTGGATGGGTCGCGTGTCGCACTCGCCATACTCTTCCTTCGCGGACCGCTCGAATAAGCGTTCTGTCCAATAAAGCCCGGCAAGTGTGAGGCGATCCGGCTCAGTTCCGTGCCCGAGACGCTCGATCCCTTGTTCTTGACCTGCGCTTTGAATTCGATCCCGGTGTCAGTTACCGTGTCTCTTTCAGTCGACCTTGTCAAACTGATCGTTCCACTGTTCCACGATCCAGATGCACTCAACGTAGATCTGCTGTACCACTGGGAAATCGTGAGAATATCATATTGCCACAATCGTTATACGACGGCACTCAGCAGTTGGTTTATTATCTCGGGTTGGAGGAAGTACTCGATCGTCATCGAGAGGATCGGAAGAAGTATCGACCCGATCAGCCGGGCGATGACGGACACTCGGAGCGGATACAACCGTACCTGTTGATACGTCTGGTACTCGTCCCGGAGTCGGGTGAGTTTCTGTTCGGTGACGGGATCCGTGTCCACGAGGTCCGCACCCGTTCGTGGTTCGCCGGCTGCCCGCTTCAACTCCTCGTACTGATCCCGTATGTTCTCGAGGATCCGCTGACGAATCGCGTTGGCGCGCTGACTGATCTTGATCGTTGGATAGAGAAACGAGAGTCCGATGAAAACGGCGTACACACCGCCCATCACGTAGATGAGAGCTCCCGCAGGTGGTCCGACCGTCGCAGCGTACTGTAGTTGAAGGGGAAGCAGTAGCGATCCGATAGAAAACAACCCGGTGGTTCGGATCGCGTACGTCCCGACGATGGTCATCCCGCCGAGTCCGTCCGGATGCATGGGATCGATGCGGAGTTCTAAGGAAGCGATGTTCCGAATAATAAGGACCGTCACGGCGACCAGCAAAAACCCGATGCCCACGATCACCCCGATCCAGAGCAGAACGGCAAACACCGCCCAAAACAGTGGATCAGTGGCACCGAAGAGGCCATGCTGCCGGATAAACGGGCCTCCTCGGACCATCAGGATCGGGATGGGGATCGACGCGAGGATGGCTGCCATCCACCAGTACCGATCGATCACACGGCTGTATCGATCTACCAAGCTCTGCGCCCGGTCTCGGTCCGACGAAGCCACAATCGCGGTTACGTCGCGGCGGAACGTCGGGAGGAGTTTCGCCTCGTAGTACCAGATCAGGTACGGGGCCACGAGCAGAATGAGGAATACTGCGGCGAAGCTGAAGAGGTAACCAAGGGTCATGTACTGCCAGCGAAAGATCGGATAAGCGACCAGTACGATAGTCGGTGGGAGACCGAACAGCAATGTGCTCGCCCCAGCATATGAGTTCACGCGCCGTTCTCCACGCTCAATCCATGCCGTGATCCACAAGTGACAGTCCAACGAGTCAGCATCCAGCGGGTGCCTTGCCTGTGATTCCTCCATAATTCATTCACTCGCTCGTCACGGTATTGATCGATACCGGATCTATAGGTTCTTTTGGCTCTAATGGAGCCATCTGGGGCGGATATCCAGAAAAGCTGCTCATCAGGCCCATCTTCGCGAGTTCGCTCTCATCTGGTCACAACGTCAGCAATGTCTCACCATGATCGACGTCGATGAACATCCGCGAATCGTTCGAAAAGGATGGTGGCCGAGGACAAACAAGATCGGTCACGACAGGCCGGCGGACCGAGAGGAACCCGAGACACAGTACGAGCAGATCGTGGACGACGCCGAGGCGTTTGCGCACGTCGACGTAGCCCGTGACCGTCTCGAACGGATCGAAGACGAGTGGAGCAAGCGGTAGTCGTCGCGGTTTCCCTTTGGCGGTGTGGCGGTTCTCACGACTCGCTGTTTGCCTCGGACAAATATCGGTCCTGCAGCCGTAGCTTGCAGGTGTTCATCGCCCAGTTCCGAGCGAGTCCGTGGACGTACTCGACTGCCCGCTCCGTATCGTTTAGATCGAAGTCATTCAGGTCTAATTCGACCTGATTCTGAACGTCGATCTCCTCCGTCGTGACCTCGCCGCGAAACACGGGACCGATCTTATTCGCCATCTCTCCTTCAAAAAGGACGAGGGTCCGTTCGCGTTCAATATCGATCTCGCGTAACCAGTAATTCATCTCCTGTATCACTGAGGAGTTGATCTCCTCGCGAGGAGGGCCATCGCCATACGGTTCGTCTTTGAACGCGCGATCTGGAAGTACGTTCGCACGGTCCAGTTCGTTTTCCAGAATGAAAAAGACGGCCACATCGGCGTGGTCCGCGAAATCATAGCTCACCTCGTGCCAGAACTCCGCTTTCTCGCGTGGGCTCGCTCCATCCGGTGGGCTGTCGTCCCGGTCGGAGCAGATCTTCGCCTGCTCGAACTCATTGTCTTGTAACTTGAGTTTGACCTCATTGAGAAAGGCCTCACAATCACCCGAGTACGGCCCGAAGATGTGAAGGCGGAGATAGCGATAGAGCGCCTTATCGGATTGTGAATTTGCTTTCGCAACCGCACCACTCAGTCCATCCGGGAATCGGTCGTCCATTCGCTAGTCATGTAATACCCTTCACCGATCCACTTAATTCTCGGTATCGTGAGCCGTCAATCATATAGTATAGGATTTCTTAGTAAAAATCTTTATATCCACGGGTACAGAAATCTTGACTGTAGACGCAGAACCAACGCAATGTGCCATGGGCGGGAATGCGTAACAAAACACACTGCCAGGAACCAAAGAGATCATGTCGAACAACCTAGCAAAAGAGAGGGCTGAACTGTTCCCTCTTGAAATCAGGCAGGCTATCGAAGCATTGGATAAGAAACACGGAAAGGCTATCGTCGCCACGTTGTTGGAGGAGGGACCACAGTCGTTCACTGAGCTGAAAGAGGATCTCGGGCTCTCGTCTTCGCAGATCACGAACGCGCTTGACGCGCTCACCATTGCGGGGCTCGTCAGGAAGCGGACGACGATCGACGATGAGAGCTCGTACAACGGACGGTACGAGATCAGCGAGTTCGGGTCTCGGTTCGTGTATCAGATGCTCGAGTCGCTCGGCTCCGTCGATTCGTTTGAGAGCCATGACGAACCGTATGAGCCAGTCACGAACTACCAGAACAAAGAGACCGGAAACGAGCCCGTGGTTGAGTCATATCACCGGCAGAAGCGGTCACTTGATGCGGGCTCCGAGCTCCCGGTCCAATGATTCCGGAACTCGATCTCCCGGAATACTACGTCGAGTCGGTTAACATCGACGTTAACCCGGAGATTGGGGAGACGGTCTACGGGCAGGTCTCGAGTCAGTTTTCGGTCCGGAATCCGCGGCTGTGCGAGGACCCCTCCGGACTAACGTGTGAAGCCGAGCTGCAACTCGATCTGTATCGTGACGATGAGGCACCGTGGCAACAGGAGAATCCGGAACAAGCGACGCAGTTCGGTCAGGTCGATATCGTGACACAGATCCTCGTTCCGGGTGATCACGAGGACCTCTCACCGTATTATGAAACGTGGGACGAGGGAACCTACACGGATGTCGATGACGCGTTCATACAGCACGTCGAATCTGGGGTGCTCCATCACGTGATCACGCCGGTCGGAGACCTCGTCGAAAAATCGTTCAGCGGCATCATTCCACGGATGGTGATCACGCAGCCCGATGACTCTGTCAACGGGCCTGCCGAAGCCGAAGAATAATATCGGATTTCTTAGTGAAAAATTGGCTCCGATGAGTCGGCCGATCGCCCACGTTGTACCGCTCTGGCCACGTGTCCCCGCACTTTCCCTCCTCGTTCATCGTTTCGAACCCTCCGATCCGGTTTCAGATCCTCGCGCCCGACGTCGCGATCGTCGACATGACCCGACAGGCGGCCGGCATCCATCCGGCCGCGTTCCACTCCGGTGAGGTGGTCGTGTGAACCGGACGTTGTAGACGTACAATAGCGGTTGCACGGTCAATCGGTACACGAACGCGGAAACCTGTCCGGGCTGCAGCGGTTACCGCTCGTATCGAACCTCTCGAGCCATCCCGGTCTCCATGTGGTAGAGGTGATGGCAGTGGAAGAACCACATACCGGGGTTCTCCGCAACGAAATCGATCGTGACCTGCCCCATGTGACCGGGGACGACGACCGTATCTTTCAGTACGTCACCGACCACGAAATGGTGTCCGTGGAGATGCATCGGGTGGCGCAGTGGACTTCGATTCTGCAACCGGAGTCGAACGTACTCGCCCTCCTCGATACGGATCGGATCGGCGTCCGGATACGCCTGCCCATCGATAGTCCATTCGTCTCCGCTTCCGCTCATCGGACCACCGGAAAGCGTGAGGTCGACCGTCCGATCCGGCGAGCCCGTGTACGCGTCGAGCGAGTCGATAGCGGTGAGATCCGAGAGCTGAAGGCGACGAGAACCGATCTCACCATCGGTGACATCTCCGTCGTGCCCTTCGTAGTCGAGAATGGCTCGGCCCCTGGGTGCGGACGTATCGAGTGGGGAGACTCGGATCGGCCATCTCCCTGCCGAGTCGGCCGCAACGACGACGTCGTATCGTTCCCCCATGCCGATATCGAGCGTATCGACGGTCACCGGTTCGACGGCTGGCCCGTCCGTATGGGTGGCGACGAGTGTGTGACCACCGATACCGAATCGGTAGGTCGTCGCCGCTGCGGCGTTGATGAGTCGGAGTCTGATTCGCTCGCCCGCTTCGACGTCGACAGTTGCCGGTTCGTCCGGGAGCCGTCCGTTGACCAGCGTCCCTTCCGCCGGCGGTGCGTCAGGGAATCCGCCACCGCCCATTCCGCCCCCACCTCCCCTTGCGGATACGACGCGTGGTTCGGTCGGGAGATACTCGTCGAGGACGAGCGTGGCTTCGGTGTCGTACTCGACGTGCGGTTCTCGCTCCTCGATAACGAGCGGACCGAGAAGCTCCCGATCCAGTTGTAGGCCGACGTGGCTGTGATACCAGTGTGTGCCAGCCGGTTCGGCGTCGAACTCGTAGACGAACTCCTCCCCGGGTTCGATCGCAGCCTGGGTGACGCCCGGAACGCCGTCCATCGCGTTGTCACCGTCGAGGACCATCCCGTGCCAGTGAATCGTCGTTTCCTCCGGCAGATCGTTCTCGACTGTGACGCGGACGCGTTCACCTTCCACCGCGCGAATTTCCGGCCCGGGATACTCGCCGTTGTACGTCCAGCCATCGTAGGACTCGTCGGTTGCGACCGACACGTCACTCTCGGTCGCAGTGAGATGGTACGATCGGTCCGGCTCGCCGTATCGCGGCTCCGGGAACTCGCGGTCGTCCAACGATCCAACGGAATCAGTTGTGGTATCGACACAGCCAGCGAGCACAGTGCTCCCCGCAATCACACCGGCTGTGAGCACATCTCGTCGACTGGTCCTCTCCCTGAATGAGTTCGTCATTAGATTGTATGTCCAACATCTCGCGGTCTATTCCGTGATCCAGCGATCGTCATCGGAATCGAATACGGTACCGAATGGTGTATGAGTTCCAAAACTATGATCGATCGGACCGGTGGTTCAGAAGCCCGTCACGAGTCTGGTGGGTGAACCGTTCCAGTTCGTGGCGTGCGGCCTCGGGCAGATTCCCAGAGGAAGCTCGTAACGCCGGCTGTACGTCCGGGTCCAGGTCCGTGTCTCCGACGGTCACGCGGCCGATCATCCCCAACCGGGACCCATCAATCCGTGTCATTGCTCACTCACAATAGTGTATTGGATATTGTGACATAAGAGCATTACTGTGCGATCCCACTACTCTGGGAGCGGCGCCCGTTCCGGGAATCTCTTCAAAAGTACTCTCCAATTCAGCTCCGGGGGATAGTCACACGGAGTACGATCACCGTTTTTCACCGTATCGCGAATCGCCAGTACGATTCGTCTCAAATCACTCCCTCCGTGGGTGTGCTTCCTACGGATATTATTGTGGTTGCACCCCTTGATCGATCAAAACAGGTACGGCACACCCGCTCCAATCATCAGGTATGAAACAGCACCACGATGCGTCGAGGTGGGACAGATGAACCGACGGCGGGCCGACGTGATGGCCGGTCTCCTCGTTTCCATCGTTCTCATCGTCGGCGGTGCGCTCAGTTGGCAAGCCTACCAGCAACAGCAAGCCTTCGACCAGATGGGGTCAATGATGGGTACGTCGATGGGAACGGTCCACGGAACGAGCCCACTCTGGTACGTTCTCGGGACCCTCCTCGTCTCGGCTGTCCTCGGTGGGGGCTATCTCGTGATCCGGGACGACCTCACCGACACAGCCGCACACGACCGCTCGCAGAGCAAGTCGACGGGTCCCGACCGCGAGAGTACTGACGTACAGACGGGACCCTCCCAATCAGCCGGGGCCATCACTCCCGAGTCACAGCCCCGGGCTCGCGTGCTGGATCTCGTGCCGGATGACGAACGCCGGATCCTCGAGCCCGTTCTCTCCTCGCCCGGCATCACACAGATCGAACTACGGGATCGGTCGGATTTCTCGAAGAGCAAGGTAAGTCAGACGGTTAGTGCCTTGGAGAAACGAGGGCTGTTGTATCGCGAACGCCAGGGGCGGACCTATCGCATCTATCCCAGCGACGATCTGCATCAGAACCAAGAGGAGTAAGCGCGGGTCGAACCGGAGCACCTCGCTCCCCGGAGAATTCGGCAGGGATGAACGATTCTGGCTCCGAAAAACGATTAGCTCTCTCGAGATACGTTCTTGAACGTTCTCCTCTTCGGATTCACACCCATCATGATAACTCCCGACCCCTCCTACGGATAACCGAGGAAACGCACAATGACCCACTTCACCATCGGTCGCTGGCTGCTCGTGGCGCTCGCACTCGTCGGACTCGCGTTCGCCGCTCCTGTGGTCAGCGCACACGGCATCGACACGACTGCAAACGAGACGACTGCAAACGAGACGACTGCAAACGACACACACCCGTACGACGGAAGCGCCGACGACTGGGCAACCTGGATGGGGTCACACATGACCGAGCATATGGGTCCGGGTGCCGCTGAGTGGATGGACTCGCACATGGATGTGACCGCCGACAGGATAGCCCAAGACGGGGCTCACACCGACCGTAACGACGGAGTGTACGGGCAGGGCCACTGCTGACGGCTCCTGACTGCTCTCGCTCGCTTCGATAGAACACAGCGGCTACCCAATACACGACAATGACGCACCTTACCACTCACATCGGACGCACTGCTCGTCGACTCACGCTACTCGCCGTCCCGCTGCTCATCGCGGCGACCGGCACTGCTGTTGCGCACGGTGGCGGCAGTTACGGGAGCGGTATGATGGGCGGTAGCTGGGGGCTCTTCGGCGGGACGATGGGTCTCTGGGGACTCCTCTGGATGGGGCTCCTGCTCGCGATTCCACTCGCCCTCGTCGTCGTGCTCACAAGGCGTAGTGAAGATGGAACCGACGAACGTCCGCTGTCGGTTCTCCGAGAGCGTTACGCGCGTGGGGAACTTTCGGATGAGGAGTTCGAACGACGACGCGAACAACTGGAACGTTGAGGGTGATCCATTCGTGACGACCGCTTCGGGACACCAATAGTTAAGTACATAAGAGGCGTGACATATTATATGGGATACACGATACAAAAGACCGTGTTCGGTGACTTCGACCAGGTAGTCGAGACGACGATCGACGCGCTCAAAGACGACGGATTCGGCGTTCTCTGTGACATCAACGTGCAGACGACGCTCAAGGAGAAGCTCGGAGAGGAGTTTCGACAGTACCGCATCCTCGGTGCGTGCAATCCAGCGCTCGCGCACGAGGGTCTGAACGAAGATATCGAACTCGGCACGCTCCTCCCGTGTAACGTCATCGTCTACGAAACCAACGACGGTGGGATCGTGGTGAGCGCGGTCGACCCGCACCGGCTCCTCGACGTTGCCGACAACGACGCACTCGACTCGATCGCAAACGAAGTCCACGATCGGTTCGAGCACGTCCTCGCGAGCGTCGCTGACGAACTCGACTCACCATCGGAGGCCTAAGTATTGATGTCGTCATCTGACCGTCTCGACGCGACGACCATCGTTCTCCTACTCTTGGTGGTGATCGTCCTCTTTCCCCTGTTTACGATGGGCTTCGGATTCGGCGGGATGATGGGATCCGGAGGAATGATGGGCTGGGGTGGGACGACGAGCGGCTGGTGGCCACTCGTCGGACTGATCGCCCAACTGGTCTTCCTCCTCGTGTTGCTCGGTGGGGGATACCTCATCTTTCGCCGGATGACCGACGCACAGTCGTCTCACGATCCCGCGTTAGAGGAACTACGGATGGCGTACGCCCGTGGCGATCTCACCGAGGAAGAGTTCGAATCTCGACGGGAGACACTCGAACGCTCGGAGTGAATCGGTTGCGTTCGGGCTCCTCGAACTCCGTATTTAGCTCCGTTAAATACATACTATCTGATACATTGTTTCGATCGCGGTCAGTGATACACAGCGGCGATCGATAACGGGAGTGGGTGTTGCACGTCGCCGGTCGTGATATAGTATTTAAACGACCGTGAGTAGCGGCGACAGACGCTTATAAGCGAACGACGCGGTGGGGCGCGCGCCTCCGAGCGCCCGACGGGCGCGAGGAGCGCGTGCGAGGGAGTCAGGGGCGGTCGCCGAGCGGTTCCGGCGACCGCCCCTGACGAGGCTGGGGAGGCATGAGGCGCGGTCGCGGTGCTGTGCGGGGTGGGACTCAAAGGGGCAGCCGCGAGGGCGAAGCCCGCCGCAGTAAGCACCGCAGCGAGGAAGCGACAGCGACTGAGCGAGGCGCGCAGCAAGGCGCGCGAGTCGTCGCGGCTGGGGCTTTGCAGGCGTGCATCGTCGATCCGAGCGAGATCGCTTATAAGCGAGCGGCTGGGGCTTTGCAGGCGGTCATCGCAGAGTCGTCGATCACTTATAAATACCCGCCAGCAACATCCCAGTCTCACGTATAAACAACCACGCCACCGATCTGATTCACGTACTCCCGCTATCGCTCGCCACCGTGGCCGTCCGGACGCGGGAGAGAAACGCTATTATCGGGCCCTCGTGTACGGTTCCGACGTGGAACCGATCCTGTTCGTGGCGCTCCTGTTTTTCGCCGCAACCAACCTGGACACCTTCGTCGTCCTCGTGGCGTTCCTGATCGACGACGACTACCGGACTCCGGAGGTGTTTTTCGGCCACTCCGTCGGGGTCGTCGTCGGTCTCACCGGTGCCGTTCTCGGCGCGCTGCTCGCCGCCGAATGGCTCCACACGTGGACGTTCCTTCTCGGCGTGGTCCCGCTCGGACTCGGGATTTGGGGGCTCAGCCGGCCGGAGTCGGGTCCGGAGACGGACGAACTCCAGGTCGTCCCGGGTCCGATCGGGCGCGTCGGTGTCGTGTCCGTCATCGCGGTCGGACTCGCCGGGGAGAACCTGGCCGTCTACGTCCCGTTCTTTGCGGGACTGTCGACGGCCGAGTTGACGATCGTAGTCGCGGCGTACGTCGTCGCGTCCGGCGGCCTGTTTCTCCTTGCGTGGGGAGTCGCACGTCGAACCGTCGACCTCGGCGTGCCCGCGTGGGTCGATCGACTGCTCGTCCCGATCGTGTTGTTGCTCGTCGGTGCGTACATCCTCATCGCCGGGTGGTTCGTCGCGTGAGGGTTGGCAGTCGCGTGAGGGTTGGCAGTCGCGTGAGGGTCGGCCGTCGCGTCACCCGGCGGCCGGAAAGCGAGATCCTCCCGTGTTCTCAGTATTGTGTATAACGCACAACTCTTAAGCGGGATCGTTCCGTAGCGACGACCACGTCTCGGATCACCGGTGTCCCTCGATCGCTACTCGAACGCCGGGTACGGACGACCCACGACCCATCCACCATGACTGACTCGAACGCGGCGACGACCTACGAACTGACCGGCGAGCGGCTCAGCCCGAAACGAATGCGGATCGACACCGGCGACGCGGAGTTCGTCGTCGGCAAGGACGTCAACCCCGTCGAGTACTTCCTCGGTGCCGTCCTCGGCTGTCTGAACTCGACGGGGACCATGGTCGCTCGCGACATGGACCTGTCCATCGACGGACTGAACGTGTCCATCGAGGGCGACGTCGACTACGCGCGCTATCGCGGCGAGCAGTCCGACGCTCGGCCGGGTTTTCAGGGGCTTTCGGCCACGATATCGGTCGAGACCGACGCCGATGAGGCGGCCGTCGAGGAGTGGCTCGCGGCGGTCAAGGAACGGTGCCCCGTCACCGACAACGTCGAGAACGAGACGCCGCTCGATCTCACCGTCGAGACGGCCTGACCGGTCGGTGGAGCGGCCTGACCGGTCGGTAGTACTTAAACCGCGTACGCACGCGTCATCGACACGAGCGCTTTCCGATAGTCGCGCTCGGAGGGGTCGGGCCCCAGCGCGAGGAACCGGTCTTTGAACGCGTCGACGTCGACCGCCGGCGCGTCCGCGGCGGCGACCCGCGCGAGATCGTAGATGCGATGGGTCGGCGCGGCGATCCCGTGTCGCTCGATCAGCGCGAGCGCGAACGCCGCGTTGACCGCCGTGATCTCCGGATCCGCCCCGGTCGTGGCCGGCTGCGAGCCGGGGCGCGGCGGGGCCGGGCGGTCCGCCACCGCCGTCGCCAGCGTCGATTCGAGGAACTCGAGGAGCTTCTTCGCCGGCGCGACCGAGAGAGTGATGTCGTCGGCGTAGATGTCCTTCATGTGGTTCGCGATCTGGTAACAGTGTGCGAGCTTCCGACGCTCGACCCGCTCGCCGGCCAGTCCGAGGTACAGCGCCTCCTCGGTCGACTGCACGTGGGAGGCGTGTCCCTCCTCGTACCGTGCCATGTGTGACAGTTCGTGGACCGCCAGCTCGCGGGCCATCGCGCTCGTTGCGGCCCGCTTCGAGACGTTCAACACGTGGTGGTCGTCGTAGTGGCCGGCCCACGTCCGCTCGTCGGGGTCCGCCCGGACCCGAACGTGAACCGGCTTGTCGAGCGAGAACTCCGTCTCGAACACGTCGGCGGCTCCGAGAAACGGATCCGGGGCGACGTCACCCTGTATGCGAAGATCCATGCGTACAATTGACATGGACTGGGGAGATATGACTCTTGTGTCAGTCCTCGCTCGGCGGGTCGCGCTGGAGGCGTCGTGCGACGACGGTGAAGACGCCGACGAGGACGAGGTACAGTCGCCAGCCGCGGTTCGCGATCGGGAACCGTCGGTCGATGACCTCCCGGTCCGCGAGGTCATCCGGCGATCCGGGCTGGACTGGGTTGTTCACGTGGACGGTCTCGGTGGTTCCGCCGCCGCCCGGATCGACGGTTCGCTCGCCCGTCTCCGGGTCGAGGTCGACGTCGACGAACGTCTGGACGAACCCCTCCGTACTCGACCACAGCAGCTCTCCCTCCAGTCGGAAGAAGCGGTCGTGGAGCGGCCAGAGAGCGTTGACGCCGTCCAGGTGCGCCCAGTCGAGGAAGACGTGCGCGAACACGTGGACGAACAGGGCGACCCACGCGACGCGGACCCCGCGGTCCGCGAAGCGCTCGCGGAGCAGCGACTCGTCGCGCAGCCGTGTGTCGTAGTACAGGAGTATTCCCGCGGCGGCCGGCAGCACGAAGCTGTGGCCGACGGTGCGGTGTGCCCCCGGCATCAGCGGTCCAAGCACGGTGTCGACCTCCGGGAGGACGACGACGAGGAGGACGACCGCGAGCGCCTTTCGGTCGTACGACCCTTTTAACAGTCCGGCGGCGAGCAGCAGCGCGAAGCCGGCGTGAACCACCGTCGAGACCATCTACGGCGCACCTCCGTTCTCGCCGTCGAGCGCGTCCGCCCCCTCGCCGCGGTTCGTCGTCCCCGTCTCTCGGAGCCGCACCTCGCGGGACCGAACGGCGAGCAGACAGCCGGCGGCGGCGACGACGACCGCCTGCCAGCCGCTCCGGACGAGGTGGAGCTCGCGTTCGACGCCGATCGAGAGTCCGGGACGTCCGTCGGGGTTGACCCACGTCGGGACGACGTACGTCTCCGTCGTCCCCGGGCTCCGCAGCGGGAGTATCCCCGGCCCCTCCGAACCGACGGCGACGAACGTCTGGACGATCCCCTCCTGTGTCGAGAACAGCAGTCGGCCGCGAACGAGGTAGTAGGCGTCGTGAACGGGATACAGCAGGTTCGCGCCCGCGAACCCGAACAGCTCCGGCGCGATCCCGGCGACCGCGAACGCGGCCAACGCGACCCACGCGACCCTGACGCCGTACCAGCCGTAGCGGTCGCGGAGCCACGATCGGCCCCCCTGTTCGCTCGCGTTCGGGTCCGTTCTCGCGGTCGGGTCCGTTCTCGCGGTCGTGTCCCAGTAGAGGAGCGCTCCGAGCGCGAGCGGGATCCACACGTTGTGCAGGAGGGCGTTCGTCGCCCCGTCGACGACGAGGCTCGCGACCGCGTCGAGATCCGGCAGCACCGCGGCGGCGACGACGACCGCGACCGACCGGCGGTCGAAGGCGGCACCAAGCAGCGCGGCCGCCAGCAGCGCACCGAACGCGGCGTTCACGAGCGTCGGTGCCATACCGGTGGCTGCCCCCGAGCGCGGATAAGTTCTCCGTCGGGCCGGACGGCGGCGACGCGCGGGATCCGTGTCGGAACCTATTCGGATCGGGATGCCGAACGATCGTTCGATGAAGGTGGGGCTGATCTCGGACGTCCACGCGAACCTGCCGGCGCTCGCGGCGGTGCTCGACAACATGCCGCCGGTCGACGACGTCGTCTGTGCCGGCGACGTCGTCGGATACAACCCGTGGCCCGCGGCGTGTCTGGACCGCGTCCGAGAGGTCGCGTCGGTCACGGTCCAGGGGAACCACGACGCGACCGTCGAGACGCCGGAGCGATATCGGGCGAACCGGATGGCCGAGCGCGGACTCGAACACGCGAGGGCGACGCTCTCCGAGTCCGACCTCGCGTGGCTCCGGGCGCTCCCGCGGACGGCGACGTTCGACGGGGGGCGCTATCTGCTGGTCCACTCGCACCCGAGCCCGGACCGCGACGGCGCGTACGTGTATCCGGAGTCGTTCTCGACGCTCGCGCGCTACCTCGACGACTACGCCGGCGTCGTGCTCGGTCACACGCACGTGCAGGCGGCCGAATCGATCGACGACGGCCGCCTCGTCGTCAACCCCGGAAGCGTCGGACAGCCGCGCGACGGCGACCCGGACGCCGCCTACGCCGTGCTCGACACGGACCGAAACGAGGTCGACCTCCGTCGCACCGCCTACGATCGCGACCGCGTCCGGGCGGCCGTCGAGGAGGCGGGCTTACCGTCTCGGACCGCGGAGCGGCTGTTCGAGGGCGAGTGAACGCGATCATCCCCGGTGTCGACCAGTGCGCTCGGGGTCGCCGACCGAAAACGTTCGGGGTCACCGACCGGCTACGCCGTACGGTAGGGAAAAAACATATGCTATATTAAATTAAAACTGTCAGTAGGAGGATGTACGATCTCACCGGGTTCCAGCGGGACCTGCTGTACGTGGTGGCCGGCTTAGACGAACCGCATGGGCTCGCGATCAAGGCGGAACTCGAGACGTACTACGAGTCGGAGGTGCATCACGGTCGGCTGTATCCGAACCTCGACACGCTCGTCGAGAAGGGGTTGATCGAGAAGGGGGAGGCCGACCGGCGAACGAACTTCTACGCGGTCACCCGGCGCGGTCAGCGCGAGATCGAGGCGAGAGACGAGTGGCAGTCCCAGTACGTCGATCCGTAGCCTCGCCGTTCGATCACGGCCAGACTCCGACCACGAGCAGCACGTTCCGCACCGCCGCCAGCGCCGAGAGCACGCCGACGCCACCGAACATCACCGTCGCGACCAGTCGCCGGGTTCCACCCGCGAGCGCGACCGGCACCGCGATGACGACCATCCCAACGGCCTTCGTGACGACCATTCCGGTCGCGAGTCCGTACCGCGACACGAGGAACTGACCGACGGGTGACCCCTCGACGAATCGCCCGGAGGAGACGGCGACGTACGTCGACGCCATGTCCGCGGAGACCCCCACGATGAACACGGCGACCGCGACGATCAGACGGGAAACCACGACCGATACAGCGACCCCTCCGTGAATAAAACCCGGGGTCACGGACGATCGATCCGACCGAGCGACCGGTCGTGGCCGCCGCCGATCGCCGGAGGTGCCACCGACTCATCTAAGTGCCTCCCTGTCGCGTTCCGGAACATGGACGATCGAACGGTACCCGACCTCCTCCGTCGGTTCGGCTTCTCCGACAAGGAGGTCGACACGTACCTCTCCCTGCTCGAACACGGCGAGGCGAAAGCGAGCACGATCGCCGACGCCGCCGGCGTGTCGAAGCGGTACGTGTACAGCGTGAGCGAGTCGCTCGCCGACCGCGGCTTCGTCGAGGTGAACGACCACGCGGTGCCGACGACCATCCGTGCGATCCCGCCCGAGGACGTCATCGATCGGCTCCGCTCCGACGTCGACGCGCTCCGACCGGGATTGGCGGAGCGCTTCTCGCGGGTGGAACGCGAGACGGAGCAGTTCGAGGTTGTCAAAGCACGGGCGACGGTGCTCAAACGGGTCCGGTCGCTCGTCGACGACGCCGAGGACGAACTGACGCTGTCGATCCCCGCGAAACGGCTCTCCGAGATCCGCGAGCACCTCGTCGACGCCGTCGACCGCGGCGTTCTCGTGTTGCTGATCGTGACCGACGTGGACGGGGCCGCCGACACGGATCTCGCGCTCGACGGCGTCGCAAGCGTCGTCCGCGGCTGGCGCGAGGCGATGCCGACGCTTCTGACCGTCGACTCCGCGGCCGGCGTCGTCGCCCCGCCGGAGCTGCTCCGCCGGTCGAACTCCGACCGACAGGCGATCGTGTTCGCACAGGAGCAGATCGCGCCGGTCATCGCCGGATCGTTCCTCGGTAACTACTGGCCGGCGGCCGACGAGGTCGCCACCGTCGACCCGGTGCCGCTTCCGGTCGAGTACGCCGACTTCCGCCACACGGTGTTTCAGGCGACGCTGCACCGGCGAAGCGGGACGGCGATCCGCGCGACCGTCGGCGGCCGTCGAACCGACGACGACGAGGCGGTCGAGATACGCGGTCGCGTGACCGATGTCCGGCAGGGGATGGTCGAGCCGACGAACAACGAGTTCCCGGTCCAGCACTCGCTCGTCGTCGAGACGGGAGCGGGACCGGTGACCGTCGGCGGTCAGGGGGCGTTCGTCGAGGACGTCGAGGCCGACCTCGTCGTGCTCGAGCGCGACGCGTAGCGAGGATGCGGGACCGTCGACGAGGCCGAATGCGTCGACCCGCGTCGATCCGTCCCGACCCGCGTCGACAACGGGTTCAAGTACCCGCTCGTCCCACGAACACCCGTCAATGGAGTCGCCCGAGATCGAGCGGTTAGACGAGCGGACCGTCCAGCGGATCGCGGCGGGGGAGGTGGTCGAGCGCCCCGCGAGCGTCGTCAAGGAGCTGATCGAGAACAGTCTCGACGCCGGGGCGAGCCGCGTCGCCGTCGCGGTCGAGGCCGGGGGCACCGAGGGGATCCGCGTTCGCGACGACGGCGTCGGGATCCCGCCCGACCAGTTGGCGGCGGCGGTCGCGGAACACGCCACCTCGAAGATCTCGGACATCGCGGACCTCGATCGCGGCGTCGGAACCCTCGGATTCCGCGGCGAGGCCCTCTACACGATCGGCGCGGTGTCGCGGCTCACGGTTCGGTCGCGGCCGCACGGTGCGGAGGCGGGCGCGGAGATCACCGTCGAGGGCGGCGACGTCGGCGACGTCCGGCCCACCGGCAGTCCGCACGGGACGACGGTCGAGGTCGACGACCTCTTTTATAATACCCCCGCGCGAAAGAAGTTCCTCAAGCGGACGGCGACCGAGTTCGACCACGTGAACACGGTCGTCACGGGCTACGCGCTCGCGAACCCGGACGTCGCGGTATCGCTCGAACACGACGGCCGCGAGACGTTCGCCACCGAGGGGAACGGCGACCTCCGGTCGGCGGTGCTCGCGGTGTACGGCCGCGAGGTCGCGGAGTCCATGGTCGACGTCGAGTGGGAGCCTGACGGTCCGGCGACGAGCGACCGGGACGATCCGTCGGGGCCCGTTCGTCGCGTGACCGGGCTCGTGTCCCATCCGGAGACGACGAGGGCGAGCCGCGACTACCTGGCGACGTACGTCAACGACCGGTACGTCACGGCGAGCGCGCTCCGCGAGGCGGTCCTCGACGCGTACGGCGGCCAGCTCGCGCCGGATCGCTACCCGTTCACCGTGTTGTTCGTGGCGGTCCCGCCCGGCGACGTCGACGTGAACGTCCATCCCCGGAAGCTGGCGGTCCGCTTCGACGAGGAGCGCGCGGTGAAAGCCGCGGTCGAGGACGCGGTCGCGGCAGCGCTTCTCGACGACGGGTTGATCCGGTCGACGGCCCCGCGCGGCCGGTCCGCACCGGACGAAACGGCGGTCGCTCCCGAGTCGTCCACGACGGAGGCCGTCGGCGGCGCGGGCACCGATCACGAGACCGCCGCCACCGCCGATCGAGACCAATCCGATCGGACGACCGCTGCCGAACTCGACCCCGACGACGAGGGCGCATGGACGGTCGATGACCTCGGAGGCGGCGGCTCGTCGACCGGAGTCGGCGAGGGACCCCGGTCGCCGTCCCCGTCCGGTGACCGATTCGGTTCCGGTGGCGGTCTCGAGGGTGGGCCGGAGGGCGACCCCGCCGAGGACGACCCCGACGAGGGCGACCCCGTCGATGAAGACTTCGTAAGCGGTTCGGACGAGGACGTCGCCGCCGGTAACGGTTTCGCGGCCGACTCCGGCGAGACCGTCGACGGCGGCCGCCCCGGACACGCGACCGCACGGACAGACGCCGATCGTCCCGCTCCACGCGAGTGGCAGACGGACCCGGTCGAGGCGGAGTCGGCGGAAGCGACCCGATCCGCGCCCACGGGACAGCGAACTCTCGCCGGCGGGAAGACGAGCGAGGAGCGGTCGTTCGACTCGCTCCCGCGGCTCCGCGTGCTCGGACAGCTCCACGAGACGTACGTCGTCGCGGAGGCTCCCGACGGATTGGTGTTGATAGACCAGCACGCCGCCGACGAACGGGTGAACTACGAGCGGCTGTGCCGGGCGTTCGCGGACGGCGTCGACGCGCAGGCGCTCGCGTCGCCGGTATCGGTCGAACTGACTGCACGGGAGGCCGAGCTGTTCGCCGAGTTCGTCGACGAGCTTCGCGGGATCGGGTTCCGAGCGGAACGGGCGGGCGACCGCGAGATCGTCGTCGAGGCGGTTCCGACCGTGTTCGACGCGGCGCTGGATCCCGAACTGCTCCGCGACGTTCTCTCCGCGTTCGTCGCCGACGCCGCGGACGGGGCCGACCCCGTAGCGGACGTGGTCGACGAGCTGCTCGCGGACCTCGCGTGTTACCCGTCGGTGACCGGGAACACGTCGCTGACCGAGGGGAACGTCTTCGATCTCCTCGATCGGCTCGATGACTGTGAGAACCCGTACGCATGCCCGCACGGCCGACCGGTCGTCATTCGCTTCGATCGGGAGACCATCGAGGACCGGTTCGAGCGCGACTACCCCGGACACGCCGGGCGGCGCGCGGAGTGACTGCGGTCGAGCGCTCCGTTCCGGGTTGAGCGCTCCGTTCCGGGTTGAGCGCTCCGTTCCGGGTCGAACTACTCGTCGCTCGCTTCGGACTCGACGGGTTCGGACTCCGGCTGCTCCGCCTCCTCCGTCTGCTCGTCGACCGCCGGTTCGAGCACCGTGACGCGTGCCTTCATGATCCGGGTGTTGTCGACGCGCTCGATCCGGATCCGGACGCCATCGAACTCGATCTCCTCGCCCTCCTCGACGAGACGGCCCGCACGATTGAACACGAAGCCCGCAAGGGTCTCGAACTCCTCTCCTTCGGGCAGGTCGATCTCGAGCATCTCGTTGACCTCGTCGATGTTCATCTCGCCCTGCACGAACGCGACGTTCTCGTTGACGAACTCGATTGGTTCGGGCTCGTCGCCTTCCAGGATGTCGCCGACGATCTCCTCGACCATGTCCTCTAACGTGATGATCCCCTCCGTCGTTCCGAACTCGTCGATGACTATCACCATCTGGAGGCGGTTGTCCTGCATCTCCTCTAACAGCTCGTCGGCGTTCTTCGACTCGGGGACGTGCAGCGTCGGCTTGACGACGCGTTCGAGGGAGGGTTCCCCCTCGGAGTACCGGAGCTCCCGGACCAGATCGCGGACCTTCACGATGCCGACGATGTTGTCGAGGTTGCCGTCGTACACGGGGACGCGCTCGTGGTCCGCCTGAATGCACTTCTCGATCGCCTCCTCGACGGTCGCCTCCTTCGGGACCGCGGTGACGTCGAGTCGCGGCGTCATCACCTCCTTGGCGATGGTGTTGTTGAACCGGAAGATGCGGTCGAGCATCTCGCGTTCCTCCTCCTCGATGACGCCCTCCTGTTCGCCCGTCTCGATGATGTTCTGGATCTCGTCGCGGGTGACGTACGTCGACTCCAGTGCCGTCTCGCCGCCGGTGATCCGGTTGATCCCGCGAGTGATGTAGTCGAACAGGACCACGAGCGGATACAACGCGTACTCCGAGAACTTCAGCGGACGGGCGATCCTGAGCGCCCACGACTCCGTGTTCTCGACCGCGTAGGACTTCGGTGCGCTCTCGCCGAAGATCAGCACCAGCGTCGTGATCCCGAACGTCGTCGCCAGAACCGCCTGTCCTCGTGTGAGGTAGAGCGCGAACAGCGCGGTCGCGATCGACGTCATCGCCACGTTGACGATGTTGTTGCCGACGAGGATCGTCACGAGCAGCCGATGCGGGTTGTCCTTCAGCTTCTGGATGGTCCGTGCGCCCTTCGTCCCGTCCTCGACGAGACTGTCCACGCGGTGCTGTGGCAGCGAGAACATCGCGATCTCCGACGACGAGAAGAACGCCGACAGGCCGACCAGTACGGCGATCGCGAGAACGCCGAGGATAGTCACGGTAGTCCCGTCCAGTACCGGTATCTGTAGCAGGCCGGCTATCAGCATGCTCGACGACAAGCCCATTCTCGTTTGGGATATCGCGGCCCACACTTAAAGGATTACCTTCGTCGGCGTCGGACCGGCGACGGACCCGCCACGGGCACGGGTCCGACCGGCGACTGACCTGCCGCGAGCACGGGTCCGGTCGGCCACGAACCCGTCATGAATACGGGCACACGCTCCCGACGCCGACACGGTTACCACGGTGGCGGTCGCACGGGGACGTATGGCGGATCCAGCGATCACCCTGTATCGACTGCAGGCGTGTCCGTACTGTGAACGAGTCGTTCGAACCCTCGATCGCCTCGGACTGTCGTATCGGTCGCGGTACGTCGAGCCGATGCACTCCGAGCGAAACGTCGTCAAGCGCGTGTCGGGAAAGCGGAGCGTCCCCGCGATCGTCGACCGCGAGACGGGCGTGACGATGTCCGAGAGCGCCAACATCGTCGACTACCTCGAACGAACGTACGGCGACGCTATCACCGCGGCGGAGGGCGCGTAGATGCCCGACTTCGACGTCGTCGCCCTTCCGGAGACGGACCACGTCGAGGACGGGGACGTCGCCCCCGACTTCACCCGACCGCTCGTCGGGACGGAGTACTGGGAGGACCGCGCGCTCTCCGAGGTCGTCGACGGCCCGACGCTGCTCGTGTTCCATCCGATGGACGGCGCGTTTCAGACGACGTACGTGTACAACGAGATCGACGACCGCGACTGGGTCGCCGACGTCGACGTGCTCGGCGTCTCCATCTCCTCGCCGTACGAGCACAAGGACCTCCTCGCGGCGCGCGGCGACGGCGTTCGCGCCTTTTCGGATCCGAGCGCCGCGGTCGTCCGCGAGTACGGCGTCGACCACGACATCGACGCGATGGCGGGCATCACCGAGAGCCGACCCGCCGTGTTCCTGCTCGACGGGGATCGGACCGTCCGGTACGCGTGGGTCGCGAGCGAGCATCCGGAGTTCCCGGAGTACGACGCCGTCGACGCCGCGATATCGGAACTCGTCGATCGGTAACGGCGGTTCGACACGATCCTGTGCCATCCCGACCTGTGGGCTCGCTAATGCGTCCTCCCGCCTCGTGTGACTCGCTGCTGTGTCGCCCGAGACCGATCGAGAGTCGCAGATCACGACGGTGGAGATCACGACGGAGGATACCTCACGCGACGCAATGGGCCGATCTTAAATCGACCGTCAACAACCGGAAAGGATTGTCAATAATTAAGTATACTCGGGATCGAATACCCATTGACACATGTCACGAAACGATCGATCCGAGGGGGACGCTCGTCTGACTCGCCGCCGGTACGTCGCGGGTGCAGGTGCCGTTGTGACCGTGGGTATCGCGGGGTGTTCCGACGACCCCGAAGACGAGTTCGAGGAGGACGACGGAACGGGTGATTCGGGCGGTGACGATACGAACGGCGACTCCGGTGGCGACGCCCCCGACGCCGAGGAAGGAGACCTGGAGATCGTTCACTGGTGGACCGCGGGCGGCGAGGAGGACGCGTTCAACGCCCTGCTCGACGGGTTCCGCGAGGCGCATCCGGACGTCGAGATCGTCGACAACCCCGCGCCCGGCGGCGCGGGTTCGGCGATCGATACGGTGATCCAGAACCGCGTGCTCGACGGCAACCCCCCGAGCACGTTCCAGATCTGGCCCGGACAGGCGCTCACGCCGTACACGGACGCCGACCTGCTGGAGGACATCGGCGACTCCGTCTGGGACGACGAGATGCGGGAGGCGTACCTCGACGACATCATCGAGCTCTCCAGCCCGGCCGGGGACCTCGTCGCGGTGCCGATCAACATCCACCGGATGAACAACCTGTTTTACAACGTCGACGTCCTCGACGACGCCGGCGTCGACGCGACCGACATCGACGACCCGCAGGGGCTCCTCGACGCACTGGAGACGATCGACGCGGAGACCGATGCGGTCCCGCTCGCTCACCAGACGCAGAGCCCGTGGTCGACGCTCCAGTTGTTCGAGGACGTGTTCATCGGCCAGCACGGCGCAGACGAGTACGTCTCGTTCATCGAGGGCGGTGCCGCGGACCTCGAAGACGAGATCCGAGAGACGCTGGACCTGCTTGCGGCGTACGCGGACCACTACCCGGAGGACGCCGGTTCCATCTCGTGGGACCAGGGCAACGACGAGCTGATCGAGGGGAACGCGGCGTTCCTCCATCAGGGCGACTGGGCGGCCGGGCAGTACGAGGCCGCCGAGGGCTTCGAGTTCGCCGAGGACTGGGACATGGTCCCGTTCCCCGGATCGGACGGCGTCTACCACTCCGTCATCGACTCGTTCGTGTTCCCGACGAGCAACCCCTCGCCGGAGGCGACCGAGCAGTTCCTGAACTACGCGGGCACCGTCGACGCCCAGGAGCGGTTCAACCCGGTCAAGGGTTCGATCCCGCCGCGAACCGACGTGCCGATGGACGAGTTCGGCGCGTTCCTCTCCCGGCAGTTCGAGGACTTCGAGAACTCCACGAACCAGCCGCCGACGATCGCACACGGGACGGCGGTCGCACCGGCGATACACTCCGAACTGGAGGAGGCGTTCGCCAACTTCAACGAGAACCTCGACGTCGACACGGCCTACGAGGCCATTCGGGACGCGTTCTAAGGCCCGATGTTCGATCGGACACTTCGGTCGCTCCGAGCACGGCGCGGTGACGGGAGCGGCGCGAGGAGCGACGACAGCGGGGAGACGGACGCCGGCACCGCCGATGCGGTCCGTACCGACGGCGGAACGACCGTCACGGGGACCGACGACACCTCGACTGCCGGCGACCCCGACAGCACCCCGCTCGCGACGCGGCTCCGACGGAGCGAGTTCCTGGAGTCGCTCCCGTTCTGGGGGCCGCCGGGGCTCCTCGTGTTGCTGTTCGTGTACGGCGCGATCTCGTGGAACTTCGTCATCTCGCTGACCGGTTGGGAGGGGCTACGCCAACCCGAGTACACGTCGCTGACGACCGAAGCGTACACGACGCTTTTAACGGACGCCTCCTTCATCGCGGCGTTCCGGAACACGGTCGTTCTGTTGGTCGTGTTCACCGCGCTCTCGCTCGGCGTCGGGCTCGTCCTCGCGATCCTCGTGGACCGGGAGATACGGTTCGAGAACACGTTCCGGACGATCTACCTGCTGCCGATGAGCCTCTCGTTCGTCGTCACGGCGATCTTCTGGTCGTGGATGTACAACCCCCGGATCGGCCTGATCAACGAGCTGTTGCGGGGAGTCGGCCTCGACGTGCTGACGCAGGCGTGGCTCGCGGACCCGCGGTTCAAACTCGCCGCGATCATCTTCGCGCTGATGTGGCAGTTCTCCGGCTACTGCATGGTCGTGTACCTCGCCGGGCTGCGCGCGATCCCCACCGCCCAGTACGAGGCCGCGCGCATCGACGGCGCGTCGTCGGTTCGGATGTACTGGCGCGTCATCGTCCCGCAGCTCCGCGCGTCGACGATGTCGGCAGCGGTGGTGTTGATGGTGTTCGCGCTGAAGGCCTTCGACTTCCTGTTCGTGCTGTTCGGCGTCAACCCCGGCAGCTCCGCGGACATCCTCGCGGTGATGATGTATCGGGTCGCGTTCGACCGACTCCAGTGGGCGTACGGCTCCGCGGTCGCGATGGTGCTGTTCGCGATGGCGCTGTCGGTGATCGGCCCGTACCTCTACTTGCAGTACCGGCGAGGTGAACTATGAGCGACGACGCGACGCAACGCACCGACGATTCCGACTCGCTTTTCGATCGCATCGACCGGTCGCGCGTGGCGCTGTACGCCGTGCTGCTCGGCATGGTCGCGTTCTACCTCGCACCGCTGGAGTCCGGGCTGATGACCGCGTTTAAAACGACGGACGGCTTCCGTGCGACGACGCCGTTCGCGCCGCCGCCGCTCGGCGAGTTCACGTTCGCGGCGTGGCAGGTGGCGTTCGATCGGCTCTCGGCCGGCCTCATAAACAGCGCGATGATGGCGATCCCCGCGACGGTGCTGTCGGCGTTCTTCGGGTCGATCGCCGCCTACGGGCTGACGAACCTGAACTGGCGCGGCCAGATCGGCGTGCTGTCGCTGTTCGTCGCCGGCGTGTTCATCCCGTATCAGGCCGTGTTGGTACCGCTGACGCAGTTCTGGTCGTTCGTCGACCTCGGGGCTCGGATCCCCCTCGCGTTCGTCGAGAACAACCAGGGACTGATCAACCTGAGCATCACTCACACCGCCTACGGGATCCCGATCTGTACGGTCCTTTTCAGGGCGTACTACGCGACGATCGACGAGGAGATGCTGGAGGCGGCCCGACTCGACGGGGCGTCGGCGATGACGATCTACCGCCGGATCGTGCTCCCGCTGTCGGTGCCGATCTTCGCGGTGACGCTCATCTACCAGTTCACGCAGGTGTGGAACGACCTCCTGTTCGCCATCGTGTTGGTCAGCGACCCGTCGAATCAGGTGGTGACCGTCGCGTTGAATCAGCTACAGGGATCGTTCGTTCAGGAGTACAACCTCCAGATGGCGGGGGCGTTCATCGCGGCGTTGCCGACGCTCGTCGTGTACGTCCTCTTCGGCGAACAGTTCGCGAAAGGCGTCGCAGGTGAAACCTAATGGCACGACTCGAACTCGACTCGGTGACGAAACGATTCGGCGAGGGGGACGGTTCCGTCCTCGCCGTGGACGACGTGAGCGTCGACATCGCGGACGGGGAGTTCCTCGTCTTGGTCGGACCGTCCGGCTGCGGGAAGTCGACGACGCTCCGCATGGTCGCGGGGCTCGAAACGATCACGGACGGCGAGATACGGCTCGCCGGCGAACGGATAAACGAGCAGGGACCCGCGGAGCGGGACATCGCGATGGTGTTCCAGAGCTACGCGCTGTACCCGCACATGACCGTCCGCGAGAACATGCGGTTCGGGTTAGAGGAGTCGACCGACCTCTCCGACGCGGAGATGGACGACCGCGTCGAGTCGACGGCGTCGATGCTCGACATCACGGAGCTACTCGACCGGAAACCCGGTGCGCTGTCGGGCGGGCAACGGCAGCGCGTCGCGCTCGGTCGAGCGATCGTCCGCGAGCCGGAGGCGTTCCTGATGGACGAGCCGCTCTCGAACCTGGACGCGAAGCTCCGCTCGCAGATGCGGACGGAGCTCCAGCAGCTACAGAACGACCTCGATACGACCACCGTGTACGTCACGCACGACCAGACGGAGGCGATGACGATGGGCGACCGGATCGCGATCCTCGACGCGGGCGAACTCCAGCAGGTCGCCACGCCGCTGGAGGCGTACCACCGCCCCGCCAACCGATTCGTCGCCGGCTTCATCGGGGAGCCGTCGATGAACTTCCTCGACTGCGCGAGCGAGGACGGCGTGCTCGTCGACGGCGAGTTCCGGTACCCGCTCTCCGGTGACGCGGCCGATTCGATCGGCGACGTCGGTGCGACCGCCGACGGTGCGGACGTCACCTTCGGGATCCGACCCGAGGACGTCGTCGTCCGGGAGACGGGCGACGGCGAGGCCGGTGCGGGAAGCGTCGACGACGCTCACGCCTTCGCGGCGACCGTCGAGGTCGTCGAGCCGATGGGCGACGAGAACGTCGTTCACCTGGCGCTCGACGCCGGCCCGAAGCTGGTGGCGACCGTCAACGGCCTCCGACGGATCACCGACGAGAGCCGGGTCGAGGTCGGCCTCCCGGCGTCGGCGATCCACCTGTTCGATCGCGCGTCCGGTGACGCCGTTCACAACCGATCGCTGGCGGACGCCGAACTCGACGCGAATCGGGTGTAGGCGTCCCGTCGGCCGTGTCGGCTGTGTAGGCGTCCCGTCGGCCGTGTCGGCTGTGTTGGATCGTCGGCTCCGCCGACTCGCCGACACCGTCGGTGTTTCAGCAACCAACTCCGGGGGCGACCCCCGAAAGCCACTGCGCTCGGCGTATCAGACGTCACCGTGTCGAACGCGACAGAACCATGGCTCACGGCGGTTCGGTCGCGTCGATCGAGTCGTGCCGCCGTAACGGACCACGGAGCCGGCGGCGCGTCGCCGTTTCAATCGTCGCCGGGGAGCCCGACGGTCGAACGCTCAGTCGGGGTGTGATGGAGATCGACGGTCCCGTCACCGCTCACGACGACCTCGTGGTCCGCGTAGGTGAACGTGATCTCGCCGTCCGACAGCTGTGCGACGAGCCTGTCCAGCGCGTCCGGATCGATCGAGCCGTACAGCGGCGGCAGCTCCAGTGAGTCGCTATCGGTGGCAGTCGCGACCTTTCGAACGACGCGCTCGGACACCGGTTCCCCCTCTCGTGACATGTTATACAGAGACACAGTATGTGTTATAAACCTATGTCAGACGTTATATGTCCCACATACGGATCGTAACAAACCGTGCCGAACCGAGCGTGGACGGCAGCGACGACTCCCGCTCACGGTTCGTCGACGGCGTGATCGCCGACGACGGCGTGATCGCCGCCGCCAACGCCCTGCCGCTCCCACGCCCGACCGGTCGCCTTCCCGACGGTCGCCGCGGCGACGACCTCTATATAAAAGGCGGCGAAGAAGCCGGCGGCGACGGCGTTGAGCGGCCCGTACACGCCTGCGCCAACGGCGAGTCCGGCGGCGGCGAACAGCGTCGCCACGAGGTAGCCGGCGTCGCGGGTCGCGGTTCCGATCAGCGTTCGGTCGACGGCCGCACGCAGGCTCCGCTCGCGGGCGACCGCGACGAGCGCGGCCGGGAGCGGGTACGCGGCAGCGAACGCGAGCAGCGTCGTCAGCGTCGTGCCGGCGACGAAGATCAGTCCGTCGGTCGTCCCGGTCGGGTCGACTCGTTCGAGCGGGCCGCCGAGGGTGACGACGAGGAGGACCGTCGGGACGATCAGGTAGCCGACGCACGTCGTCAGCAGTCGAACGCCGTCCCACAGGAGCGGGCGGAGGGGACGCCACCCCGGACGGTTCGCGTCGTCGACGCGGTCGACCGCGGCCGTCGCCGCGAGCACGCGAGCGAGGTAGCCGGCGACGGCGACGAACGGGACGAGCGGGAGCCACACCGCAAGCAGGTGGAGCCCGCCGCCGACGAGGACGGCGTCGACCCGTGGCGACCCCCGGAACGGGTACGCGAGCAGGGACCGGATCACGCTCGGCTCACTCGCGGAGCCGCTCCATCTCGCGCTGAACGTTCTCGCGAACGCGCTCGCGGACGCCGCCCTCGCGGTCGGCGGTTTCGGCGTCCTCCGTTTCGAGGAGCCGATCGAGTCTCCGTTCGAACTCCGCTTCGTCGATATCGCCGCGCGCGTATCGTTCCCGGAGGGCGTCGAGCGCGGCGTCGTCGGTTCGGTCGCTCCCGCGCCCGGCGTCGTCCGGGTCCGGCAGCGGTTTCGCGAGGGTGTGCAGGAGGGGCAACGCGATGAACAGTCCGAGGAACCAGACGAGCGGGAGCGACCACCAGAAACCGGTGACGAACGGCGCGAGGACGCCCGCACCGACGACGAGGAGGGCAAACAGCCGCCGCCAGTGACGGCGGAGGTTCCAGGCGATACGACCGAGGGGACCCGTCATACCGGGAAAGACGAAAGCGATCCTCGAAAGCGTTTCGTCGCGAGGATCGGAGCCGGTCCGGCGCTCGAGGCGACGTCGCCTCAGTCGGCCTCGACGCGGATCCGGTCGCCGACCGTCACGTCGTTGTCGGCGCTCCATCCCATCGGGACCTCCAGGACGTACTTGCCCGTGCCCTCGTAGGTCGTCAGCGGTCGAGACTCGGGTTCGGCCCCGTGGATCGCCGTGATCTCGCCGTCGGCGGCGACGAACACGATATCGATCGCGAACGCCATGTCCCGCATCACGTAGCCGTACTCTCCCGGCTCGTCGTGGACGAACAGCATTCCCTCGTCCGCGCCGAGTTCGTCGGTGGCGGAGAGGCCGACGTACCGCTTCGGGAGGCTGTCGGCGATCCGTACGTCGACGGTCGCCAACCGTTCGCCGGTGTCGGCGTCGACGGCCTCGACCGTCGTCGTCTCGTAGCCCCCGATCAGAAGGGCGGGGTTCGCGTAGACGGCGACGGCTGCGAGACCGACGACGAGAAGCCCGACGAGTGCGACGTGGCGGCGGTTCACGCCCGACGTTGGCGGCCGAGAAGGAAACCGTTTTCCGCTCCCGGCGGGTGAGTTTCGGTGAGGGCTCGTGGTCTAGCTGGTTATGACGCGGCCTTTACAAGGCTGAGATCGGTGGTTCGACTCCGCCCGAGCCCATTTCTGGGACGAACGAAGTGAGTCACAGAAATGTATACGGGGCGGAGTCGAATCAGGGAGTGGGAGGTGAGCGAGCGGAGCGAGCGAACGGGAACGACCGTGGTTCGACTCCGCTCGAGCCCGTTCTTGCAGTGAACCGAACGGGTTCCAGGTGGGGGCCTGCAGAAGGCGTTTAGCGGTAGCTCCATTATCTCCACCGAGATGGGCACGTACTCGCAATCGACGATCACGATATCCCACCTGCCGTCCCAGCAACCGATACGGACGACCGTACACGAATACGTCGGCGATTCCGACGGACCGACGGTGTACGTCCAGGCCGCACAACACGGCTACGAGGTAAACGGTACGGAGGTGCTCCGACGACTCCACGACGAGTTACGCGAACGTGTCGAGGCGGGGCGCGTCGTCGCAGTGCCGATCGCCAGCCCGCTGACCTTCGACCACTCGTCGTATACGACGCCGCGGGCTATCGAGGAGACGCATCCGAACATGAACCGGGTCTGGCCGGGCGACTCCGACGGGACGGTCCACGAACGGATCGCTGCGCGGCTCTGGGAGTACGCAGGCGAGGCCGACGTCATCATCGATCTCCACACCATGAGTCCCGACGCCCTGTCCCACGTCGTCGTCACCGAGGACGATGACGAGGGGCTCGCGCTCGCCCGGGCGTTCGGAACGGACCTGGCGCTCGTCGAATCACGACCTGATGAAGCCGGCCACGAGTGGCACCGGCGGAACTTCTCGGGGAAGCTCCGCGTCGCTGCCACACGACGCGATATCACGTGTATCACGCCCGAACTGGGGTACAACACGTGGATCGACGAACCGGCGGTCGAGACCGGCATCCGAGGCGTGCAAAACGTCCTTCGCGAGGTCGGCATCCTCGCCGGTGATCCGGCTTCCAACGGAACGCCCCGACTGGCTCGAAACCACCTGGGTCGGGTGACCGCAACGGACTCCGGGCTGTTCGTCATCGATCCCGACGTCGAGATCGGTGACACGGTCGAGGCGGGTGACGCTCTCGGCACGGTGTACGATCCGAGCACGTACGAGGTTCACCAGGAAGTCCGGGCCGACCGAGACGGGACGCTCTACGCGCTCACACGGGAAGCGACGATCATCGCCGGGGAGACGCTGGCTAACGTCGCGCTACCGCTCGAACGGTAGCCGTCACACGCTGGGAACGGATATCTCGGACTCGACTGCGTGCGCGGCGTTCAGAACCGTCGCATCGTCGAAGCGCGCCCCGACGAGCATGAGTCCGACCGGACACTCGTCGACCATCCCGGCCGGCACGCTCACGCCTGGGTGTCCGGTCCTGTTGAACGGTTCCGTATTTGCGACGACCGCTGGCTCCTGAAGTCGCTCGTACGGATCCTGATCGGGTCTGTGCTCCGGCGCCGACGTAACCGTCGTGGGCATCGCGAGCAGATCGTACGTCTCGAGTGCCTCGTCGTAGCGCTCGGTCATTTCGACGACGAGATTCATCCCGTGGGCGTAGTACTGAGAGTGGTATTCGCGGTTCGTGTACGCTCCGAGGAGCAACATTAGTTTGAGGGTCGGCGGGAAATCGTCCGCCTGGGTCCGTCGGATCTTTCCGAACATCTCTACCCACGAGCGGCTGTACCACGCCTTCCAGCCGTGCCCGAGTCCCTCGCCTCTCATCGCATCCAGCAACCCCTCCGTGGCACAGACCGAGTGGATGTCTCCGGCATCGGCATGCATCGGCACGGAAACGTCCTCGAGAGTCGCACCGCGTTCGGCCAACACGTCGAGTGCATCTCGCGTCGTCTCGAGAACCGCCGTCTCCGCATTCGACTGGGTGAATCCCTCCTCGAGGATGCCGATAGAGAGGTCCGATACGTCGCCGTCCAGGGCGTCCTCGTACTGCTCGGTCGGGACTGGTGCGTGGGATCGCAGGTCCTGCTCGTTACTCCCGGCGAGTGCGGTGAGCGTCCGGGCGACGCTCTCCACGTCGGGGCCGATCGGTCCGGGGTGGTCGATCGTGTGTTCGATGCCGATACAGCCCGTGTACGGGACGAGTCCATAGGTCGGCTTGTGACCCACGACGCCGCAAAACGCCGCCGGAATGCGAATGCTTCCCCCCTGGTCGGAGCCGAGCGCCACGTCCACGTCACCGGTTGCGACGGCGACCGCACTACCGCCGCTCGACCCGCCCGAGAGTCGATCCTCGTTGTAGGGGTTCAGTATCGGGCCGAACGCGCTGTGGCCGGTCGTCGTCATCGCCATGTCGTCCATGTTGGTCTTGCCGACCACGTCCGCGCCAGCCTCGAGGATCCGCGTGACGACCGTCGCATCGCGGTTCGGAACAAATCCTTCCATCACTTGCGAGCCACAGGTCATCTCGACCCCGGCGACGAAGACGTTGTCCTTGACGCCGACGTCCCAGCCGTCGAGCTGCCCACCCTCGTCCCCGCGTACGTAACACTGCGTTATCCAGGCGTTGTGTGGGTCCTCGCTGTCGGACACGCGCCGTCCCGAGCTCCGTTCGCGCCGCTCGACCCCGCCGAGTCGGGGCTCAGGATATCGGGACATCACCGTCTCGTAGGTGTCAGTTCGTTGCTCGGCCATGTTCGCGAAGAACGCTAGCTCCTCCTCGGTGAGATCGAGAAACAGTTCCTCGCCGAGTTCGCGGAGGTCCTCTTTCGTTGGCGGGCGAATCGGCATAACGACCACTCGATCCTCGGAGTGAAGTACGCGGGGCCTGCAGACGCAAGCGACGACGTTTCGGGCCTCTGTGCCGTGCTTTCCGTAATAGAACTTCGGCGGTCAATACACCGCGTTCAGTGACTGGCTGTTTCATGCGACACGCCATCTGGAGAGACGACCTCGACGGAGCCGAAGGAGTCGACTCAGTCACCCTCGAGCCGGTCACGCTCCGCCCGCAGGATCCGCTCCCACAGTCCGAACAGCCGGCTGTTCAGCCCGTACGTCTCGTCGACGTCCCGGACCCACGCGTCGTCGGTGAACAGCAACCGCTGGAACTCTCGGATCTCCGGGGAGAGGCGGTCACGATTCCCGGCGTAGTGATCGAGCGTCTCCGCACGAGCGCGCACGACGAGCGATCTCGGGAGCTCGATTCCGTCCGCTTCGGCGGCGTGGACGAACCACTCCAGATGGAGGAGCGCCGCGGCCAACAGGAACCGTTCGCGGAACCCCGAGATCCCATCGAGCGCCGGATGTCCGTCGACCGTGACGTCCCGGGGGCGCGAGAACCGCGGCGCGGAGACGGTGACGTCCGCGGCCACGGCGACCTCGCGGGCGACGCGGCGGAGTCGCCACTCGCCGTAGCGCACCGGTGCGAGCAGCGCCAGTTCGTACCAGAGCGGCATCCACTCGCAGTACGGCTCCGAGAAGACGCCGTCCGCGAGCAGCGTCGCCGCGACCGACCGCGCTTCGGGCGGCGACAGCGATCTCGGGTCCTCGCGGAGCCGGGCGGCGACCGCTTCGCCGTCGACGGCGTCAGCGCCCGCGAGGTCCATCCCGGCCGCGACGCGGCGGGTATACGTCCGACTGGCGACGTACCAGTCCGCGAAGTCGGCCGGGGCGGTCAGCCGGAGCAGACGGAGGACGGTGATGTCCGTCGTACGCCCCGAGGCGACAAAACCGATCCGACGCGGGTGCGGTCGTCGGACGCGGTCGTGGGCGGATCGGGTGGTCGTCGTCGGACGCGGTCGCGGGTGGAGAGGGTCGCCTGGTCGACGACGTCTCCGGGGAGGGTCGCTTGGTCGACTACGTCTCGCCGCCGTCGGAGAGCGCGTCGTCGAGTCCCCACTCCTCGGCCCTGGTTCGCGCCTCCTCGCGGGCCTGCTCTCGGATCGCCTCGATTCGATCGTCGTCGGAGAGGAACGCCGCCACCGCGTCGGCGTCGTCAGGGTCGTCCTCGGCCAGCCGGTCGTCGGGAGCGACGGACCGGGTCCGTGCCGCGAGATCGGTATCGTCGGCGAGTTCGGTCGCCACGCTGCCGGGGGCGACACGGAGGGGGTCTGCCCCGTGAGCGTCCGTGAGCGCCTCGGGGTCGACCACGTACAGTTCGACGCGATACGGGCCGGGAACGGCCAGTTCCGCGAGCGCGTCCCCGCCGCCGTTGTCCGTGACGGTGTTGTACGCGAGCACCGGGACGCCGTTCTCGAAGGTCACCACGCCGCGAACGTCGCCCGCGAGCAGCAGCGTCTCCTGCGGAACGATCGTCGCGTAGCCCGTGAGCTCGCGGTCGAGCACGGTCGACAGCGACGTTCCGAGGTCCGTGACGACTCGGGAGCGGAGCAGCTCTCCCCGGGGGATACGGAGGTCCGCCTCGCCGGCGTCGGTCCCGGTCGCTGCCGGCTCGCCGGGACCCGACGTCATGGCGTGTCCGGCACGACGGCGCTCGTGAACCGGTCGGCGACGTCGTCGCCGTCGCCGTCGCGCACGTCGAGGGCGGCCGCCGCGCGCCGATAGGCCGCTGCCGCCTCGCTATCGGGTGCGTACGCGAGCAGGGGTTCGCCGGCCCGGCGCGCTCCGCGGGCGGCGTCGCTGTCGGGCACCTGCGCGAGGGCCGGCCCGCCGAAGTGGCGATCCGCCTGATCGGCGACGTCGCCGGCGTCGCCTCTGACCTTGTTGAACAGGACGCCCGCGGTCTCCGTGCCGTACGTGCGTGCGTACTCCTGGACCTTCAGCCCGTCCGACAGTGCCGGGATCGTCGGCTCCACGACGATCACGGTCCGGTCGGCCAACACGATCGGCAACACCGCCGACTTCGAGCCGAGCGCGGCGGGCGAGTCCAGAAGCAGGACGTCCGCGTCGGCGGCCAGTTCGGCGACGACGCCGCGCAGCCGCGCGGGATCGGCCGCCTCGAACGCCGTCAGCGAGGTGCCACACGGGACGACCGACATCCCGAACCGCTCGTAGGTCGCCTCCGAGACGTCCGTCGCCGTGCCGTCGACGAGGAGGTCGTGCAGCGTGACCGTGGCGTCGTCGAGTCCGGTGTGAAAGAGCAGGTTCGCCATCCCCGTGTCGACGTCGACGACCGTGACGTCGTAGTCGGCCGACAGCGCCATCCCGAGTGCGAGCGTGCTCGTCGTTTTGCCCGTGCCGCCCTTGCCGCTGGCGACCGCGAACGCCTCGACCATACACCCCATCGATGGTACACGCTGTTAAGGATTCTCGTCCGTGACGCCGATCGTCGCGTTCGATCTATCGGGGACGAGGCGGGCCGGGGACGAGGCGGCCGGGGACGGCGCGAATCCGGGACAACGCTTTGTGTCCCGACGGCGATGGATCGGTATGCCAACCGTCGTCACCGCCGACGCCTTCCGCGACATGACCGACGAGGCCCGTCGAGGCGACCGCGAGTTCACCGTGATCGACACGCGGCTGGCCGAGGACTTCGAGGGGTGGCGCATCGCCGGCTCGATCAACTACGTTTACAAGCCGTTCCACGAGTTCGACATCGACGAGTTCGAGCGGGAGACCGGGCTGTGCCCGACCGACGCCGTCGTGACGACCTGTGCGAAGGGGAAGGCGTCGCTCGCGCTCGCGAAGGAACTGGAGGCCGCGGGGTACGACGACGTCCTCGTGATCGAGGACGGGATGCGCGGCTGGTCCGCGGTGTACGACCGGGCCGACGTCCCGGTTCCCGACGCCGGTGACGATCCGCTCGACATCGTCCAGATCCAGCGTCGTGCGAAGGGGTGTCTCGGGTACCTCGTCGTGGGCGGAACGGAGAGCCCCAGCGGAACGGGCGACCGTGTCGCGGTCGCGATCGACGTCTCTCGACACGGTACGGAGTGGCGCGCGGCCGCCGCAGACCACGGCGCGCGGATCGTCGGCGTCCTCGACACGCACGTCCACGCCGACCACCTCTCGGGGGGCCGTGCGCTCGCGGACGAGCTCGACGTGCCGTACTCCCTCCCGGCCGCCGCGAGCGAGCGCGACGTCGCCTACGAGTTCGAGCCGCTCGCCCGCAACGAGACCCTCGACGTCGGGGGAGTCGACCTCAAGGCGCTCGCGACGCCCGGACACACCGACGACATGGCGAGCTACCTCGTGGGACGCTCGGCCGTGCTGACCGGCGACACGCTCTTTACCGACAGCGTCGGCCGGACGGAGCTACAGTTCGCGGCGGGCGGCGAGGGGATGGCCGATGGAGCGGGCGAGGGAGGGCGAGCGGACACCGAAGCCGCGGGTGCCGCCACCGGCGCGGAGCGGCTGTACGACTCGCTGCACGCGACGGTGCTCGCGGAGCCGGACGACGTCGTCGTCTGTCCCGGCCACTTCACCGTCGAGAACGACGGAACGACGGGCGACGTCACGCCCGGCGAGCCGGTGGTGACGACGATCCGAGACGCCCGACACGGGATCCGGCTGTTACACGCCGACCGCGAGACGTTCGTCGACCGGATCACCGCGACGCTTCCCGAGAAGCCGCCGAACTACGAGGCGGTGATCGACGCCAACCGCGGCGTCGACGCCCCCGAGGACGAGGTGGCCGCCATCGAACTCGAACTCGGACCGAACCGCTGTGCCGCGGAGACCGCGGCGGAGCCGAACGCCGACGACTGACGCGTGATCCGGACGGTTGTTGGGTGATTCGGACGATCGATATGCGAACCCCTCTCAGACCACGGTCGTCACGGGGTGACACGTCCGTTACTCGGGAGTTCTTGTCGGTACGGCACGTCCGATCGATCGATGAGCGACACAAACGCAGACGTCATCGTCGTGGGCGGTGGTCCCGCCGGACTGAGCGCTGCCCTCTTCGCTGAAAAGAACGGGCTCGACACCCTCCTCTTCGATACGGACTCGACGTGGATGCACAAGGCGCATCTCTTCAACTATGTAGGTATCGGCTCGATCGACGGGTCGGCGTTTATGGAGACGGCGCGAACGCAGGTCGACGGCTTCGGCGTCGACCGGCGACAGGACGAGGCGGTCGAGGACGTCTCCGAGGTCGACGACGGCTTCGCCGTCGAGACGGCCGAGGGCGAGCACACGGCGACGTACGTCGTGCTCGCGACCGGCGCGAACCGCGATCTGGCGGAGTCGCTCGGCTGCGCGTTCGACGGCGACGTCGTCGACGTCGACGTCACGATGGAGACGAGCGTCCCGAACGCGTACGCGACCGGCGCGATGGTCCGCGTCGAGGAGTGGCAGGCGGTGATCTCCGCGGGCGACGGCGCGGCGGCCGCCCTGAACGTCCTCTCGAAGGAGAAGGGCGAACACTACCACGACTTCGACGTCCCCGCCGACGCGAGCGCCGTGTTCGGCGCGATGGCCGACGAGGAGTAAGGCATCTCCGACAGCCGGTCGACCGGAAGACCGACTGATCCGTCGACCGGAAGACCGACTGATCCGTCGACCGGAAGACCGACTGATCCGTCGACCGGAAGACCGACTGATCCGTCGACCGGATAATCGGACGATCGGACGATACCGTCCCTCCCCTTCTTTAAATACCGTTTCGGTCGAGATCGGGCGGACCATCCGGATCGGCACCGTGCGAGCACCCCTCTACCCCGTCACCGACCGGGAGGTCCAGCGCCTCGTCACCGATCCGGAGGTCCAGCGCCGCGAGGTCGACGTGGTCGCGGAGGAGGTCCGCGGCGCGGTCGTACGGCGTGGTGCCGTCGCCGCCGACCCGCTCGGGAGGGCGCTCGACGCCCGCCCGTTCCCGCACCTCGCTTATAAACGCCGACCGGACGGGCTCGTTCTCGAACAGGCCGTGCAGGTACGTTCCGAGGACCCGGTCGGTTGCCGCGCCGAGTTCGACGCCCGAGCGGTCCCCGCCCCCGCGCCCGGGTTTAAAAGGCGTCGAGAGCGCGACGTCCGTACGGTCGGCTTCCACCCCGTCTGACGGACCAGCGTGTCCGGCGGGGCGCGTCTCGCCCATGTGGATCTCGTAGCCGGACACCGAAACCGCCTCGACGCGCGATCCGGGACTCGTCTCGCCGAGCGTGCGTAACAGACCGTTCGGGTTCGGATCGACCGTCAGCACGGTCGCGACGACCCGCTTGTCGGCGTCGAACGTCGTCTCGACAGGCAGCAGCCCGAACCCGTCGACGGTCTCCGGCGCGTTCGCGTCCGCGCTCTCGACGTCCGCGCCGCGGATCCGCTCGCCGAGCAGCTGGTAGCCGCCACAGAGGCCGACGACGGGACCGTCGAACGCGCGGATCGCCTCGTCGAACCCCGCCTCGCGACACGCGATCAGGTCGTCGACGGTGTTTTTCGTTCCCGGCAGGACGACCGCGTCGGCTCCGCCTAAATCGTCGTCGAGCGGGACGTACGCCACCCGAACGCCCCGCATCGCCGCGAGCGGTTCCGTGTCCGTCGCGTTCGAGATCCGCGGGAGTCGCGGGACGGCGACGGTTACCGCGCGCTCGTCCGGCACGCCGTCGTCCGCGCCGTGAACCGCCCGCTCGCCCTCGGCCGGGAGTGCAACGCTGTCCTCCTCGGGGAGGCCGGGATCGTCGTACGGGAGCACGCCGAGCACGGGAACGCCCGTTCGCTCCTCGAAGGCGTCGAGGCCGTCACGCAACAGGGAGACGTCGCCGCGGAACTTGGTGATAACCGCGCCGCCGACGCGCGCTCGGAGGTCGTCGGGAAGCAGTTCGAGCGTTCCGACGAGCGAGGCGAAGACGCCGCCGCGCTCGATGTCCGCCACGAGGAGGATCGCGGCGTCACCGAAGCGCGCCGTCTCGACGTTGGCCAGATCGCGGTCGTGGAGGTTGATCTCCGCGATCGACCCCGCGCCCTCCGCGACGACGACGTCGTGATCCGCCGCGAGCCGCTTGTGCGCGGCCTCGGCAGCGTCTCGCGCGTCGTGCCAGTGATCGTCGTAGTAGTCGCAGGCGGCGTAGTGGGCGACGGCCTCGCCGTTGACGACGAGCTGGCTCTCGCCGTCTCCGCGCGGCTTCAGGAGCACGGGGTTGTGGTCCGTCTCCGGCGGGACGCGGGCGGCGCGAGCCTGCACGTACTGTGAGACGCCGACCTCGCCGAAGCCGCCGCCGGAATCGGTGCTGTTCGGCGACGCAGTCGACGACGTCGGCACCGCCCGCGCGTTGTTCGACATGTTCTGTGCTTTAAACGGAGCGACGTCGACGCCCCGATCGGCGAGCAGTCGACAGAGCCCGGCGGCGACCGTCGACTTTCCGACGTGCGAGGCGGTTCCGGCGACCAACAGCGTTCGTGCGTCTCTCGTCATGAGCGTGAGGGGTGTGTGGAGCGAAACGCGTCGCGAGCGCGGTCGCGATGGTCGTCTCCGCGGATCGTGAGCGTGTGTCTGCGGATCGTGAGCGTGCCGTTTCGCTCTGTCGGTTCGAGAGCGCGTCCACATCACGCCGATCGCGTCGATCGGGCTGTTCAACCCCGCGTTGGCGGGGACCGCGATGGCCGCCTCCGACGTCTCTGTCGTCTCGAACCGCCTCGCGGTCGTGAACTTGGGTCCCCGCTATGACGACGCTTCCTGCCGTTCCGACCCTTCACGTGGATGTTCGGGCGGCACGTTCCCACGAACTGAAAACGATCGAATCATGAAACCGAACACGGATCCAAGGGGAGAACCGATGACACTCGAACCGCTCTCCCGTCGGTCGATGATCGCCGCCGTCGGCTCCACCGTCGCCCTCGCGGGCTGTCTCACCGGCGACGCAAACCGCGACGAGTGGGCGGTCACGGAGTCGCTGTCGGTCTCGCATGCCGTCCAGTACAACGGGCCGAACTGCGACTGCTGTGATGAATACGCGGCGTATCTCGACGATCATCTCGACGGGACTCTCGCGGTGGAGGAGTTGGACGACCTCGATGCGGTCAAACGTGAACGTGAGGTCCCGACTGCCCTCGACAGCTGTCACACGATAGCACTCGACGACTACGTGGTCGAAGGACACGTTCCCGTCGAGATACTCATCGAACTGTTCGAGGAGGAGCCGGACGTCGCCGGGATCGCGCTTCCGGGGATGCCCGCTGGATCGCCAGGAATGCCCGGTGAGAAGGACGGAGAGTGGACCGTCTACGCGTTCGACGGAGCGGAGGAGTACGAACCGTTCGTCGAGCGATAGCGCACTCGTGCGGGAGTCGTCCGGACGGCGGTAGCTCCGCGTCCGAGTTGCTGTTGTATGTACTGTCTTTGTCACCCGAATCGATTCTGTACTTAAAGACGCGTTATATTCGCGTACGAAAGTCAGGGAGCTGAGTTGCTAATGATAGTTTGCATGAGCCAGAACTCCGGCAGCAGCGCTCTCGGCCGGCGAGGATTTCTCAAGGCGGGGGCGGCGGCGACGCTCGCTGCGGGCGTCGGCAGCCGCACGCTGGTCGAGGACGCTCGATCAGAGACGGACGAGACGAGCGAGGGGGTGGACACGGAACTGGTCAAAACGATCTGCTCACACTGTGCGGTCGGGTGTGGGCTCAAGATGGAGGTACAAAACGACGCGATCGTCGGCCAGGAGTCGTGGGACGATCACCCGATCAATCAGGGCGGACTCTGCTCGAAGGGCGCGAGCCTGAGCCAGACGGTCAACTCTCCGAACCGACTCAAGGAACCGATGAAAAAGGAGGGCGGCGACTGGGTCCGACTCGACTGGGACGAAGCGATGTCGGAGGTCGCCGATGAGCTCTCGACGATCGGTGCCGACGTCACCGTGCAACGTCTCGTGACGGCAACGGAGGGGTCCGACAGGGACCTCGTTCTCGTCGATCGATCCGACCTCACCGATCGACAGCTCGACGTGTTGGAGACTGCCCACCGGATGGGATATTTCGAGCCGTCCGGCGGGGCAAACGCCACTGACGTGGCCGCGGAGTTCGATCTCGCCGTCTCGACGGTCACACAACACCTCTCGGCCGCACAGGCGAAGCTCCTCGATGCGGTGTTGTCGTCGACGCCGGAGATGGAGTGATCGGCTACCGCCGAAGGATATCGCGGAGATCTGCTCCGTACAGCCCGATCGCGACCGAAATCGTCGCCAGCGCTCCGGTCGGGATCACGGTGACCCATCCCGCGGTCCGCCCGACGCCGACTCGCCCGGCAACCCCGACGCTGACCCAGAGGGTCGCGAGCGCGGCCAACACGAGCAGTCCGCCCGTCACGCGGCGGTCCTCCCGACCGAAGGCGACGCCGCCGGCGGCGCTCGCGACCGCGAGGAGATGAAAGCCGATCGCCACCGGCCACACCTGAATCGACGTTGGCAGGGTTCCGAACGGTCGCGCCCGATCGGCGAAGTACGACCACACCGGATACGCGCTCGGACCCGTCGTCGGGTCGCCGAGACCGGCTCCGATGAACCCCCACAGGGTCACGAACGTGGGGCCGCCGGACGACGAGGGGACGACGGTCATCGGAACTGCCAACAGCCCGACGACGAGCACGAGCGCCGTCGAATCGCTCACGTCGGATGCGCCGCTCGCGGTCCGTTCGTCTTTCATCCCGTTTACATCGCTGTCCTCCCCGTCGTCGGCCCGTTCGGCGAACGGGAGCGACGCCATGCTCACTTCCGGGCGACGATGCGGAGCACGTCCTCGTCCGCGAGCTCGTGGCCCTTCCCGACCTGCTGGTCGTCGTGTTTCGCGCTCGGTCCGGAGACGCGGGCGAACTTGAATCGCTCGTCGAACTCGCCGCCGATCTTCGTGCAGGCGTCGCCGACGGTGTCGCCCTCGAACAGTATCAGGGGTTCCTCGTAGTCGACGCCGCGACCGGGCTTGTCCATGTAGATACGGATGAGTCCGAGCTCGGCCCAGAGCCGCTCTCGTAAGCCGTCGAGGCCGAGCTCCTCCTCGGCGGAGATGAAGATGACGTCGTCCGGATCGAGTCCTCGCTCGCGCAGTTCCGCTTCGACGGTCGGGAGGTACTCCGTATCGATGAGGTCCGCCTTGTTGACGGCGACCATCGAGGGGAGGTACTCGCGGTTGTCCATCACCGCGTCGACGAGCTGGTCGATCGTGAGGTCGTGGGGGATCGTCACCTTCGCGTTGACGTAGCCGTACTCGCGGAGCACCTGCTTGACGGTGTCCTCGGCGAGGGTCACGTCGTCGCTCATCGTCACGCCGATCCCGTCTTTGTGCGTCTTCCGGATGTTGATGTTCGGCGGCTCGGTGTCGATCCGGATGTTCGTGTCGTACAGCTCCTCGCTCAGCCGGTCGTACTGTTCGATCTCGAAGACGGAGAGCATGAACACGACGAGATCGGCGGTCCGGACGACCGAGAGCACCTCCTTCCCGCCTCCGCGCCCGCCAGCGGCACCCTCGATCAACCCCGGCACGTCCAGTATCTGGATGTTCGCCCCGCGGTACTGGAGCATCCCGGGGTTGACGTCGAGCGTGGTGAACTCATACGAGCCCACCTCGCTGTCGGCGTTCGTGAGGGCGTTGATCAGCGTGGACTTGCCCACGCTCGGGAACCCGACGAGCGCGACGGTGGCGTCACCGTGCTTCTCGACCGCGTAGCCGTGACCACCGCCCGCAGAGGACTGGTTCTCCAGTTTCTCCTTTTTCTCCGCGAGTTTCGCTTTCAGCCGTCCGATGTGTGCCTCCGTGGACTTGTTGTACGGCGTCTCGGCGATCTCCTCGCGGAGTTCCTCGATCTCCTCCTCCAGTCCCATTGGTGTACGATCCGCCGCTCGGCTCGTTAAAGTTGTTCCTTCGGGCTCATCGGGGAGCCGGCCGGTCCAACGCCGGACGCCGTCGTCCCCACGAGTGGTTGGCGTATCGATACTTCGACACGGTTATATTCGACAGGGTCGACCGAACGCACGTCGAATGCCGGACCCGGCGAGCCTCCGAGACAGCACGCAGATCGTTCTCCCGTGTCACGCGCTCGACGGGCTTCGAGAGGGACTCCACGAGCGGTCGACCGTGACGGTGTTCGAGTCGGACGGTCAGTGCCGGGTCATCGGCAGTCCGGTCGAGATCAAGGCGGCGAGCGAGTACCTCACTCGCAACGGCGTCACGGTCGCGTAACGCGCAGTAGGCCCGTATCCAGTGCACCCCGTCCGTCGACCCGACCGCTGCGGTGACTCAGTGTCGGCGGGATGACGCCACTATCCGATGACGCCGACGAGCAGCTGTGCGGTGACGAGCACCAGGAAGGCGAGTCCCGCCGCGAACGATCCCGCCGCGATGCCGTGAGCGTTCCCCAGACCGCGACCGCGAGCGCCGAAGTACGCGCCGAGGAAGACGAACCCGGTCAACAGGAGGCCCATGGCGGCGTACACGACGGTGAGAAAGATCGACGACGTTCCTTCCGGAAGGCCGAAGCTTCCGACCGCGAGAACGGTGGCGACCCCGACGCCGACGGTCACGACGACGAACGTGATGGACCAGACGGCCGGCGTGCGGGCGAGCTCGCTCAGTCGGTTGGTTGCCGCGTCGTATCCATCGACCGATTCCTCACTGTCGGGCGGACCGCGCCGCCCGCCGATCCGTGCGACGGCGACGAACGTGGCGACGACGAGCAGCCCCATCAGTGCCGTACTCAAGAGGGTAAGCGAGACCATAGTGAACTCGTTATTGGTGGGTCAGTGTGAGCGTACAAATAGCCTTCGTATGTGGTTACCCTTCCTCCGGGAGTCGGAACGGAAAACGGTCATCCGATATAGGACTTTGGCTCGATTATACAGTCTCTTTTCAATGGACGGACCGGTCATCCGGCTCCGCTACAAAAGAGCTAAGTGTACTATGACCAAGGGAGAGACAAGACCTGAGCGACACACATGATAGATGCACTTATTCTACAACAGGGAACCGGCTGGCGTGCACAGGCGGAGGTGTTCGACGAGATCTTCTTCGTCTTCCTCGCGCTGGGGACGCTGGTGGGTGTCGTCGTGGTCGCGTACACGCTGTGGAACGCGTACAAGTACCGCGACGACGGCGGCGAGCCGAAGGAGGGGTTCGACGCCCCGGTCGTCGGCGAACTGCCGACCGGACAGGGCGGTCCGAAAGCGAAGAAGCTCTTCTTATCGTTCGGCCTGAGCGCGATCGTCGTCATCAGCCTCGTCGTCTACGCGTACGGGCTGCTGCTCTACGTCGAGCAGGGCCCCGACACTGACGGCGAGGGCGACATCGAGATCGTCGTCGAGGGGTACCAGTTCGGCTGGGACTACGAGTATCCGAACGGCCACACCGAGACGAACGAGCTGATCGTCCCGGCAGACCAGCGGATCGACTTGGCGGTGACATCACGGGACGTCTGGCACAACTTCGGCTCATCGGAGTTACGATTCAAATCGGACTCCATTCCGGGTGAAACCTCCCACACCTGGTTCTCGGTGAGCTCCGAGGAGGTCGAAACACAGGGCGGCGAGGCGACGTTCCTCGTCGAGTGCTTCGAGCTGTGTGGCTCCGGCCACTCACAGATGGACGGCCAGATCACCGTCCTCCCGCAGGACGAGTGGGAGGAGTGGTACGAGAACACCGAGACCGATGACACCGACGAGACCGACGAGACCGACGAGGAGGGTGACCAATAATGTCTGAGCTTCCCCCAACGACCTCCGTCAAGCGCTGGCTCGTGACGACGAACCACAAGGACATCGGCGTCCTCTACACGATCACGGCGTTGTTCTTCCTGCTGTTCGGCGGCGTACTCGCGCTGCTGATCCGCCTCCAGCTGTGGGACCCGGCCAATCAGGTCATGTCCGGGCTCGCGTACAACGAGGCCGTCACCGCGCACGGACTGATAATGGTGTTCTGGTTCCTCTCACCGTTCGCGTTCGGGTTCGCGAACTACTTCGTTCCGCTCCAGATCGGAGCCGACGACCTCGCGTTCCCGCGGCTGAACGCACTGTCGTACTGGATGTACCTGTTCTCGGGAGTTCTCCTCGGGATCAGCTTCTTCCAAGGCGGCACGCTCGATGCGGGATGGACGATGTACGCTCCGTTGAACGTCCCGATGTACACGCCGAGCATCGGTTCGACCGGGGCCGTGCTCGCGCTGTTCATGTTCGTCGTCGGCGTCACCGCGTCGACGGTGAACTTCCTCACGTCGATACACCACTCCCGCGCGGAGGGGATGGGCCTGATGGACATGCCGATGTTCACGTGGTCGATGCTCGCGACCGTCTGGATGATGCTGTTCGCGTTCGCGGCGCTGCTCGCCGTCGGGCTCATCCTCGCGTCCGACCGCGTCCTCGGCAGCGTCTACTTCTCGGCGACCGAGGGCGGCTCCCTGCTGTGGGGCCACCTGTTCTGGTTCTTCGGTCACCCCGAGGTGTACATCGTCTTCTTCCCGGCGCTCGGGGTGATGTTGGAGCTGTTCCAGACGTTCTCCGGTCGCCGGCTCGTCGGTCGGAAGTGGGTGATCATCGCTATCTGTCTGATCTCGGTTCAGTCGTTCCTGGTGTGGATGCATCACATGTTCCTGACGACGATCAACCTGGAGATCAAGACGCTGATGATGGCGACGACCATCGGTATCTCCCTGCCGTTCGATCTCCTCGTCTTCGCGCTCATCTACACGCTGATCAAGGGTCGAATCCAGTTCACGACGCCGTTCCTGTTCGCGTTCGGCGCGCTACTGCTGTTCATCCTTGGCGGTATCACCGGGGTGTTCCTCGGCGCTATCGTGCTCGACTACGAGTTCCGCGGGACGTACTGGGTCGTCGCACACTTCCATTACGTCATGTTCGGCGGCGCGACCGCGCTGTTCGGCGGGGCGTACTACTGGTTCCCGAAGATGACGGGGAAGATGTACGACGAGTTCTTAGGGAAGGTCCACTTCGTCGTCTTCTTCATCGGCTTTAACGCGGTGTACTTCTCGATGTTCCTCGCGTGGGAGACCCCGCGGCGCGTCTTCGAGTACAACCCCGCGTTCCAGGGAATGCACCAGGCGGGTACCATCGGTGCGTTCGTGCTCGGTGCGTCCTTCTTCATCATGTTCTACAACTTCGCGAAGTCGTACGTCTCCGGGCCCGACGCCGGTGACAACCCGTGGGACTACTCCCGGACCGCGGAGTGGGCCGTCTCCTCGCCCCCGCCGCTGGAGAACTGGCCGAACCGCCCCTCCTACGCCTCCGGGAAACTGGAGTTCGTGAAGGACTACGTGCCGGACGGCGGTCCGGCCGTCAAGGCCGACGAGAACGGCAACGCGGTCACCGACGGCGGTGACAGCCACTCCGACCACATCCGCAACTACCCGTACTGGGACAAGCACGCGAGCCACGCCAGCGTCTGGCCCGTTCTGTTGTCCGCGGCGACCGGGATCCTGCTGCTCGGTCTCTCCGGGTTCAACGACTCCACCGAGTTCGCCATCGGCGACACGGTCGCGCAGACGTCGATCGAGGTTCTCAACCCCGTGTACCCGGTACTCGCGGTTATCGGACTGCTTGGGCTGATCTGGTCCGGCTGGAACTGGGGGAAAGAGGACTTCTACGCCCCGCCTGCGGAGTTCGCCGAGCGGTGGCCGTTCAACGGTGTCGAGAAGGTGAAACTGGGGATGTGGTTCTTCCTCGCATCCGACGTCATCGTCTTCGGCGCGTTCATCAGCGCGGCCGTGTTCATCCGGTGGAACGCGGGCTGGGGAACGTGGAGCCCGCTCCCGGACTCGCTGCCCGGACTGATCAACACGTTCGTCCTGCTGACGTCGTCGTTCACCGTTATACTCGCGCTCGTCGCGTCACACCGGAAGAGCCGGAAGGGCCTGCTCGCAGCGATCGGTGCGACGACCCTGCTCGGGCTCACCTTCCTCGGCGTGAAGGCGTGGGAGTGGTGGGAGAAGATTTACGTCGACGGCGTCATGCTTTCGACGGTTCCCGAGGGCTACTCGGCGATCCAGGCCAGCGTCTACTTCGTGACGACGGGTCTGCACGCGGTCCACGTCATCGGTGGGCTGCTCATCGCCAGCTTCCTGTTCGTCCGCGCCTACCGAGGCGCGTACATGGAGGACTCCCGTCCAGTCGAGTACTTCGGTCTCTACTGGCACTTCGTCGACATCGTGTGGGTGTTCCTCTTCCCGCTGTTCTACCTCTTCTGAGAGCAGCCGACCGATCTTTCGTTCGTTTGATTCGACTCGTCGAGTGACGACTGCCGCTCCGGAACGCCACCCGTGTGCGGGCCGACCGCGCCACCTTTTTATACGGCACCCCGAGTCGACGTATGACCGATACCGCGCTCGTGATCGGCGGCACTCGATTCATCGGCCGGCACACCGTCGCGGAGCTGTTGGCGAACGGCTACCAGGTCGCAATGCTCAACCGGGGGACACGCGAGAACCCGTTCGCGGACGAGCCACGTGTGACCCACGTCGAGGGCGACCGTACGAACCGAACCGACCTCCGCACCGCGGCGCTGTCGACCGATCCCGACGTCGTGATCGACTGTGTCGCGTACCGCCCCGTGGACGTCGAGACCGCGACCGACGTCTTCGCCGACGTCGACGCGTACGTGTACGTCTCCTCCGGAAGCGCGTACGCCGCCGAGGAGATCCCGAAACGCGAGGACGACACGCCGCTTCGCCCGTGTACGCCGGAACAGGCCGAAAGCGACGCGGACTCGACGTACGGCAACCGTAAGGCTGGCGGCGACCGTGCGGTGTTCGCCGCCGCCGAGGCGGGCGTCAACGCGATGGCCGTCAGACCGACGATCGTGTACGGCCCGAACGACTACACCGAACGGCTCGACTACTGGATCGATCGCGTGATATCACACGACAGAGTCATCGTCCCGGGCGACGGTGACAGCATCTGGCAGCTCGCGTACGTCGAGGACGTCGCCAGCGCGCTTCGGATCGTCGCGGAGCGCGGAGAGCCGGGGGCGGCGTACAACGTGGGTGACCGTCGGGCACTCACGCTCGCGGAGACGGTCTCTGAGATCGCGGCCGCGGCCGACACCGAGTGTGAGGTCGTCCCGGCCAGCGCGGACGCGCTCGCCGCCGGCGATCTAACTCCCGACGAGTTCGTACTGTATCGGGAGTATCCACACCTCCTCGAGACGTGTTCGCTCGCCGCGCTCGGGTGGGAGTCGACGCCGGTCGCCGAGGCGATGGCGCGAAGCGTCGCGGATCACCGGGACTCGAACCGCGACGGCAGCAAGTGGGACCCCGGTCGAGCACGCGAGGAGCGCGTGTTGGGCGTGAAGGACACGCTCTGAGACTCGCCCCGCCGACCGAGGGCACGGGCGTTCGTCCCACCGCGTCGGAGTCAGTACGCCGCATCCCACCGCGTCGGCTTGCGTCGGTTACTGCAGTCGAGACATTCGACCCGATCCATCGTGTCGATGGCGACGTTCGTGCTCTCGCAGTTGCCACAGAGGTATCCGTATCTATCCTCGTGATCCTCGTCGGAGTACACCGCATAAAAGGGCGCTAACGACCCGCGGTCGCTCCGCTCGAAGGCGACGTAGACGGTGTCCCCGTCGTCGGTCTCGTACGACTCCTGTCGATCGCTTTCGGCCCGACTCAACCGCTTCAGGTACGCCCGTTCGACGAACGTTCCGTCGCCGATGTCGACGTGGCGCTCGCCCGACCGTTCGTAGCCTTCACGCTCGTAAAACGTCGTCCCGGCCTCGTTGTCGACGAGGACTCGTCCCTCGATGTTCGCGACGTCGGCGGCGCGGAGGTCGGCCTCGACGCGAGCGAGGAGTTCCGAACCGATACCTTCGCTCCGGTAGTCGGGATGGACGTGTAACCAGTCGATCTCGCCGACACGCTCCCGACGGTTGACGATGTAGCTCTCCGCGAACCCCACGATGGTCCCCTCGTCGTCGGCGACGAGAAACACCGTGCTCGGATCGGCGACGTCCGCACCGAGCTCGTCCACGTCGTACCATCGCTCGACGGCCCCCTCGAGCAGGTCCTCGTTGACGGCATGGCCGTACGACGCCGTCAGTGACGCTCCCGCTACCTCCCGAATCTCCTCGATGTCATCCGTCGTCGCTGCTCGGACGTTCATACGGAGACGTCTCCGTGTGGATACAAAAACTCCGCGCCGGATCCCGAGGCGGGAGAACTGTGCCGTTCGCGCGCCGGTCCGCCACCGCTTACGTGATGGAGTAGGTCGCCGCTGCCATCAACAGCATGGCGAGCGCCAACGCGAGCAGCATGAGGTACGTGAGCGACCTGTTCTCCCAGCGGAGGTGTTGGTAGTAGCCGACGATGAGCACCGACTTGATCGCGGCGGCCCCCATCGTCCCCGCGAACGCTTGTCTGTACGTGAACAACTCGTCGAACTCGAAGAAGATGAACTTCGAGAACGCGAGAACTAGGAGGGCAACGTAGATCGCCGTGTATAGCTTCACCGAGTCGGACGCCATTATTCAATGGAGACTTGGGTCGCGTGCTTAAAGAATTAACCATCCGAAATCGACGTGGCCCGCACCGCCGGAGCCGTCCGTGACGTGTTCGGCGGAGCCGTCCACCCTCCGTAGACCGCTGGCCGCCGTGGACTGCGGATGTTCACTCCTCGGAGCGAGGTCCGTCCTCGCCGCGCCACCGTTTGTATAGGTAGTACGCGACCACGAACCCCGCCGCCCAGAACCCGACGCCGAGCAGCGCGTACAGGAGTCCGTACAGGAGCTGTCCGGTCGGGAACCCGAGCATACCTCGACTCGGTCCGTCGATCGTATAAACGCACCGAGCCGGGCTCGGCTGACCGCCCGTCGCGGCTCGTCCCCGGCCGTCCTCCTCGAACCCCAAACGCTCATTATCACGCCTCCGCTCTCCTTCGGTATGGGAGACGTTCGTCGACGGCGCCCCTGGCTCGCCGTCCTGCTCGCGCTCGTTATCTCCGGGCTCGGACACGCGTACCTCCGACGGTGGGGGCGTGCGCTCGGTTGGTACGTCGCGATCACGGCGACCCTCGTGTTTCTCGTCCCCGACGGTGCCGTCGACCAACTGTTCGCCGGCACCGCACCGCCGCTGTCGGAGATCGCACCCGCACTCGTCGTGATCGTCGCCAGCGTCGTGGACGCGTACGTCCTCGCGGTTCGAAACAACCGACGGTACGAGCGCCAAACCGCGGCCGCGACGACGAGCAGTTCGATCGGTTCGGGGCGGACCGAAGACGCAGAGCGCGCGGCGCTCGACGACCGGGCCGCCACCGAGGACGACGCGAGCCGAACCGGAGAGCCGTCCGCCGTCGCCAACTGCCCGAGCTGTGGACGGGAGGTCGACCCGGAACTGGACTTCTGTCACTGGTGTACCGAGGAGCTCCCGCGTTCCGACGACGTCGCTGACCGGTGATCGGTTCGGCTACTCGACGCTGACCGGTGATCGGTTCGGCTACTCGACGCTGACCGGTGATCGGTTCGGCTACTCGACGCCGAGTTCGGCCGCCAGCTCTCCTCGTTCGTCGAGCTCCGCGAGAACGTCACTGCCGCCGATGAACTCGCCGTTCGCGTACGTTTGTGGGATCGTTTCCCATCCGCTGTGTGATTCGAGCGCCTCGCGGTACTGCGGAAGCGCCGGGAGGACGTCGAGCGTCTCGAACTCCTCGACGTGTTTGCTGATGAGTTCGACCGCCCGCTGGGAGTAGCCACACTGCGGCATGAGACGGTTCCCCTTCATGAACAGCACCACATCGTTCGAGGCGATCGCCTCGTCGACGCGCCCTCGAATCTCGTCGGCGTCAACGTCGGGTTCGGGATTGAACGTCATGGACGACGTACGGACCGGCGACGCAAAGGGGTTGCGGGGTCGCCCGCGACGTATCGATGTCGATCGGGAGCGGTCGGGGCCCGACGGCAGTGCTACTCGTCGCGGTCGACGCGGACGACGTCGATGAGCGAGTGGACGGGGACGCCGTCGATCTCGTCGTATCCCCGCTTGTCCGCTAACACGACGCAGGCGACCGGCTCACCGCCCTGCTCGCGGATCGCTTCGATCGACTCGCGCATCGTCGTGCCGCTCGTGATGATGTCGTCGACGAGATAGCAGTCGCGGTCGCGGATCCCCGCGAAGTTCCGCGAGAAGCCCCCGCCGTGGTCCGCGATGTCTCCCTCCTCCCACTGGTGTTTCGCCGGGGCGTACGTGCTGAGATCGGTGTCGATCTCGCCGGCGATCGCCGTCGCCACCGGGACGCCGGCCTTCTCTATCCCAACCGTGAGATCGACCTCCTCACCCTCCTTCACCAGCAGGTCCGCCATCGCCTTCGCGGCGTAGGTGAGCCGTGCGGAGTCGCGGCCGATCGCCGACCAGTCGACGTGGATGTCGGCGGTCGACCCCGACTCGGTTTCGGCGGTGTCCGTGCTGTCGGCACCCGCGCGCTCGACGAGCCAGCTCGCCGTCTCCCGGGAGACGTTCAGTTCGTCCGCGATCTCCCCCTTCGAGAGGCCTCGTTCCGCGAGCTCCGCCGCGCTGTCGATCAGGTCGTCAACGTTCTTCATACGCCGCGAATTCGACCGCCGTTTTAATAGTCGTGTCGTCATCCACGAACGCGGCCTCGAACTCGTCGAGGCCGTAGACGCCGGTGACGAGGTCGGTCAGGAACGACTCCGAGAGCCCGGATAGCGAGTCGATCGCCGCCTCGAAATGCTCGTACCCGGAGTTGACGCTCCCGACCAGCGCCTTGTTGTGGAGGACGAACTCCCGGTGGAGCCTGCCGCCGTCGATCTCGAACGACCAGTCGCCGGGGACACCCAACAGCGCGCCGACGCCGTTCGGAGCGAGCGCCTCGATCGTCTCGAAGGCGTGTGGCGCGTAGCCCGTCGCCTCGTACACGAAGTCCATCGGCTCGTGCGCGTCGGGGACCTCGGAGACGGACGTGTCGTTGGCGTTGACGTACGTCGCGCCGGTCGATTCGATAACGTCGATCGTCGGATCCGGGCGCTCGCGGCGGCCGAGACAGTACGTTCGGTCGATCTCCGCGTCGAGCATCGCGAGCGTGAGTAGCCCGAGCGATCCGTTCCCGAGAACCAGCGCCGATTCGGGATCCCAGTGGAACGCGGATCGGCTCGCGTACGCGTGTTCGAGCGCCTTTTCGGTGATCGATGCCGGTTCGACGAGAAATCCCCACGCCGCGAGTTCGGGCGGGAGCTCGACGAGGAACTCCGCCGGGCTCGTGAAGTACTCGGCCATGAACCCGTGTGCGCCCACGATGCCTCGCTCGTGGTACTGTCCGTCCGGAGCCATGTCCGGCTCGCCGCGGGCGAAGTACTCGTTCGCGCCGTTCGGGGGACGGCGGACGGTCGGGACGACGACGTCGCCCTCCTCGAACGGCGTGTCGTTCGCGTCCGCGACGACGCCGACCGCCTCATGGCCCAACACGATGTGGTCGTCCCCCTCCGGCGTTCCGCCGTGATCCCCCGCGATCACCTCGTGGTCGGTCCCGTCGACGCCGACGCGCAGGGTCCTCACCAGGGCCTCTCCGTCTACCGGCTCCGGTCGTGGTTTCTCGATAACGACCGGCTCGTCGCCGTCCTCGTAGGCCGCGATCGCTTTCATACTCGAGCCGATGCACCCAGTGGACAAAAGATTTATTCTATAATGAGTAAAGACATTGGCAGCTTGCGCCCGGCGTTTTTTGTCCCGTCACCCCGCATGAGCGGTCGTGTGTACACTCACGCTCGCGTGGCGCGCGTTCGATGACGCCCCCGTTGCGCTCGCTGCCAACCGCGACGAGGCGAGCGATCGCCCCTCCGAACCGCCGACGGTCCGCGGCTCGGACCCCGCGATCGTCGCACCCCGGGACGCCGAGGCCGGCGGAACGTGGATCGGCCTCGCGGCGACCGGGCTGACGGTCGCGATCACCAACCGATGGCTCGACGCCGACCGCGACGGCGACCGGTCGCGCGGCCTGCTCGTGTGGGACTGTCTTCGGGCCGGATCGGCCGAGTCGGCCGTGCGAACCGTCGAACGGGAGCTCGACGAGCGGACGTACGAGGGATTCACCCTCGTCGTCGCGGACGACGTCGCCGCGTTTCTGCTGTCGTACGACGGCGGCCTCGCCATTACCCGGCTCGATCCGGGCGTGCACGTCGTCGGCAACGTCGGTAGCGTCCGCAACGGCGAGGAACGCTTCGCGGTTCCCGAGCGGCTGGCGGAGCGGGGTCGCGACCGAGTCGACAGCGCACGTCGGATCGCGACGGCGACGGCTCCGCGTCCGGGCGCGACCGCGACCGACTGGCTCGACCGCGCGAGCGACGTGCTCGCGGACCACGCGTACGGTGCGTGTCTCCACGGCGACGGCTTCGGGACCCGATCGTTCACTCGGATCCGAACCGGCCCCGATGCGGCGATGGCGTTCGCCGACGGCCCACCGTGTGTGACTCCCGCGGAATCGGTCCCGATCCCGGACGGGTTCGCGGGCCGAACGACGTCGTCCACAGAACCCGCCGGATCCGGCGAGTCCACCGTCGGCGACGGCTCCGAGGACGGTCCGGAAAGCCACCTTTAAGCGATTCGCGGGCAGTGTTTGGATATGAGCGTGTCCGAACTCGAGGCCGAGCTGTCGGAGGACGAGCACGCCGGTCTCGAACTGATCCGCGAGACCGGCGGGATCCACCAGAGCGACTTCTGGAAGGAGCTCGACGTCTCGTCGCGGAAGGGAAGTCGCATCGCCGAGGCGCTCGAGGGTTCCGGCCTCATTCAGCGCGAGGACACGGTGTACGACGGACACAACACCTACTATCTGGAGCCCGCGCCCCGGGATCTCGATTTCGCGCTCCTGATGGCCGGCGACATGCTGTCCCCCTTCATCGGCGAGGAGGAGATCGATCCGCAGTCCGACGCCTTCTCGCAATGGCTGATGAATCTGGCCTACGAGGAGTACTGACGCCGGTTCCGTGACGCTTGCGACGCTCTTTCCGCGAGGAACACCGACCGAGCTGCCGGCTACTCCCGTGAGCGTGCCCGGCGGCGATATTCGCCGTACCGGTCTTCGGGATCGAACGGCGCGGGAGCGCTGTTCGACGTCGGCGCTCCACAGCCGGGACAGCGGTCACCGAGCGTGTACACCGGCCGGTCGTGCTCGCTTCTCCACTCCGTACACACGCGGATATCGGATCTCATTGGATGAACGAACGTCGTCGCGAATCGGTCCGCACTACTCGTCGTCTTCTCGCCGGTCGCGGTGGAACGCGCCGACGCCGCCGGCGCTCTCGATCGATTCGCGAGCGCGAGCGGCCGCGGACTCGAGTTGGTCTTCGGCCGTCTTGTAGTCGGGCGCACGAACCTTGATCCGGTACTCGGGCGAGCCGACGTAGCCGACCTCCAGTTCGACCCCGTCCGGAACCGATCCGTTCCCTTCTGCCGCTTCCAGCGCGGCCTTGACGTCGTCGACGCCGTCGGATGCGAACGACTCGAGGTCGACGTATCCGGTCACGTCGACGTACGGCACCGATACGTTCTCACGGGCCGCCTCGACGACCGTCTCGACCGTTTCGTCGTCGATCTCGACGTCGTCGAGCGCCTCGTGGCCGTGGATCGCCGCCGACTCGAACGCGTCGTACAGCGACTCGTACTCGACCAACAGCGCGTTCGCCACGTCGGTGTAGCGATCGTCGGTGACGTCCTCGCCCAAGGCGATGAGCATCCAGTTGTCCGCCTTGCGCTCGTTTTTCCAGTCCTGTATCGTCTCCTTCCGCTGGTGTTCGTTGACGTCTTTGATCGACAAGTCGATCTGTGCGGACGACTCGTCGACCTCCAACACCTTCGCGACGACCGTCTGTCCCTCGCGGACGTGATCTCGAACGTTCTTGATCCAGCCCGATGCGACCTCGCTGATGTGGCAGAGGCCGCGCTTGTCCTCGTACTGATCGAGGTCGACGAACACGCCGAAGTCAGCGATCTCGTCGACTTCACCGACCACGAGCTCTCCGGGTTCCGGCCAACCGCTGTATTGCATCGCAGGTGTGAGGCGTTTACCGCGCCTCGACGGTTTCGACTATCTCGCCGTGAAGCTCGGCCTCCCCGCCGGTCGGGGTCGCGAGCGTCGTGCCACACACGGCACACGATACGACGGACGCGGCCTTGCCGAAGACGATCTGTTCGTTCTCGCAGTCGCCGCAGGCGACGCGGTGGAACTCTCCCGCCATGATCACTCCTGGAACGTCAGGCGGCCCGCGCGCCATCCCTCGCGCATGTGGGCCTTCCCGCAGTCGCCACAGCGGTACTTCAGGTGGGTCTTCTTCGTCGGCTTGTCGCCACCGGGAACCTTCGAGTACCCGCCGGCGTTGCCGATCGTCGCCACCGCGCGACGGCGCTGGCGAGCGTCGCGTTTCAGACCGGTCGCTCGACCCGATCGAACCTTCTCGACCTCGTGCTCCTGGTGGGAGTCACAGTGAGGGCAGTACGTATTGAAACGACGTGGCATCTCCATGGATATCGACCTTGTGACGCGGTTCGACGCCGACGCTTAAAACGGGTTTGGTCTGTTCCGACGTCGAGGCTCCCGTCGAGCCAGCCTTTATGACGGATGGCGGGGCCAACGAGCGGTATCCGGTGACTCCGGCATCCGACGGTCGAGGCGGTTGCGCGACGCGCCGTCGGGACTCATTGCCGTCTGCGCCGATCCGGTCTCGGAGTCCGACTCGGCTCCCGGCACGCGTCGCCTGTTCGCCATCAGTGGCTCACAGCGTGTAGTCGTGATCGCCGGTCTCGGACTCCAGGAAGGCCGTCAACAGATCGATCGTCGCGGCGATATCGTCGCCGTCGGCGGTCTCGGTCACCGTGTGCAGGTACCGTGTCGGGATCGAGATCGCACCGACCGGCTTCGCGCCGTGGGTTGTCTGGAACCCGGCGGTGTCAGTCCCCCCTGCAGGCAACACCTCGTGTTGGTGGTCGATCCCCTCCGTCTCGGCCACCGCCGTCAGCCGCCCGTGGACCTTCGGACTCGTGATCACCGAGGCGTCCTTCAGCTTGATCGCCGTTCCCTCCCCCAGCCGCGTCACGGCGTCCGCCTCCTCGCCGATCTGCGGGACGTCGTTGGCGACGGTGACGTCCAGCGCGATCGCGAGGTCCGGGTCGATGTCGACGCCGAGCGCGTGTGCCCCGCGGAGTCCGACCTCCTCCTGGACGGTCGCCGCGAAGTGGATCGTCACCGCCGGGTCGTCGATCCGGTCGGCGGCGGCCAGCATCGCGAACAGACAGACCCGGTCGTCGAGCGCCTTGCCGGTCACCCGATCGCCCATCCGGGTCGTCGTCTGCTCGAGCGTCACGAGGTCGCCGACGCCGACGAGATCGTCGACCGCTTCGGCGTCGCGGCCGAGATCGATGAACACGTCGGACACCTCCTCGTCGGCCTCTCGCTGCTCGTCGGTCAGGGTGTGGGGCGGAACCGACCCGATGACGCCCGTGAGGTCCTCCTCGCCGTGGACGGTCACGCGCTGGGCACGGAGCACGCGGGGATCGAACCCGCCGAGCGCGTCGACCTGGAGGAACCCGTCCTCGTCGACGTGGCGAACCATGAACCCGATCTCGTCCATGTGTGCGGCGACGGCGACGGAGTAGTCGGAATCGCCCTCGATCGTTCCGACGACGTTGCCCATCGCGTCGGATCGAACGCGGTCGACGCGCTCCGAGAGCTCGCGGCGGACGATCGCACGAACGCGGTCCTCGTACCCCGGAACGCCCCGCGTCTCGGTCAGCTCGCACAACAGGTCGAAATCAAAGTCGAACGACATGTCCGGTCGTTACGATGCTACCGACAAAGTACCGTGGGTTTCAGTGTGTGAGATCACCACACATTAAATAATAAATTATTGTTTCGTTTTTTGTGGTTCCGCAACGCTTTTGCGGACACTCTCGGCATGTAGAGGTATGACTGATGTCGAAGCGGAACTCCGTGAACAGTTCCTCGATGCGTTCGGAAACGCCGACTACCCCGTGAACAACCAGATGGACCTCGTTCCCGCGCTCCCGAACGGCCCCGGAACGAAGTTCGAGGCCGGCGACGTGAGCTTCACCGCGATGGAGATGGCCGCCAAACTCGGCAACGAGCAGGAGTTCCCGTACGACTCGGCCGAGGAGCTCGTCGACGACATCATCGAGGGTCTCAAAGCGAAAGACCTGATCTGAGCCACGAGCCGGCGCTGCGCGGTCGCGACCGAGATCCCTCGTCCGAGCCGGCGAGGGATTCATACGGATTCACGCCGTACACGGCGTGTGGTCGTCGACTTCATCGATATCGTCCCGCCGTGGGTGCTGCTCGGGACGGTGCTCGGGGGCGTTGCCTCCGTCGTCGTCGCCGCCGTGTTCTACGTCGGGAACCGGCTCTCCTCGCCGACCGAACCGTCCGGCAGCGGCGGGACCGGAAGCGGCGACGCGAGACGTCACCGGGAGATACGTGCGTACCTCTCGACGATCGGCGAACGGTTCCGTGAGAGACACCAACTCGGAGACGTAGTCGTCCCGTTTTACCTCCCCGAACGCGGGGTCGCCGTCACCTTCGACGCACACGACTACTTCCGACTCAACGGGGAGGGGGTGTTCACGGTCCTCTGTGAACACGAGATGCCCGCTCACGCGCTTGGTCGTCGGTTCCCGTTCGACGTGGTCGAACCGGACTGGAGCGGGAACCGTCCAGGGACGTCGGGGCCCGCACGTGATCTCACTGGTGCCGCGTTCGACGAGCTCGGTCTGTCGATCGACGCCGACGCCGACGAGGTGACGCGGGCGTACCGGGAGCGTGTCAAGGAGGTCCATCCGGATCAGGGCGGCGACGAAGCGTCGTTTCGTCGGGTGCGAGCGGCGTATGCGACCGCCAGTAACCACGCGAAGGGCACTCCGGAGCGCCCCGAGTCGGCCCCCGGCTTCGGCCGCTGACCGTCCGGACCGTCCCTCATCCACACCTCTTCGATGCCGTTATCTTTTGCGCGGTCACAGTGTCGGTGTGAACGACGTCACGTTCCGGGACAGGGCCGTGTTCCTCGGCATCCGGGGCGGCGTTCTCGTCGTGTCCGACCTCCACGTCGGGCGCGACGAGGCCGCCGCCGTCTCGTTTCCGCTCGGCGAACGTGACGACCTCCGCGAACGACTCTCCGCGCTGATCGCGCACTTCACTCCCGAAACCGTGGTGTTCGCGGGCGACGTGATCCACACCTTCGACGGTGTCTCCGACCGGAGCCGGGAGGGTCTCGCAGCGCTTGCCACCGCGTGTCACGACGCGGGCACCGAACTCGAACTCGTCGGCGGCAACCACGACACCGCGCTGGCAACCGCGTGGAACGGTCCTGTTCACGACGAGTACGTCGTCGACCACGGAGTGGGCGACGGTGCCGCCCGCACCGTCATCTGTCACGGTCATGAACCGCCGGAGACGGCGGGGGACCGATACCTGTTCGGCCACGTTCATCCGACGATCGAGATCGAGGGCGACCGTCATCCCTGCTTCCTCGTCGGCGAGGGGACCTACAGGAACGCGGACGTCGTGGTATTGCCGGCGTTCAACCGGCTCGCTCCCGGCGTCGTGGTCACCGACATGGACGCCGCCGCGTTCGGCTCGCCGTTGGTGAGCAACGTCGACGATCTGTGCCCGTTCGTCTACGACGCCGATACACAGGAGACGCTCCGGTTCCCGCCGCTCGGGGAGTTCCGTGACCTGTTGTGATCGACGACCGCGACCGATCGAGACGCGTTCAAGCTTTTAGAATTTGAAAAGCGGCCGCTCAGACGCTTGTTAACAGGGCTTACAGGATTCATAACGAACGTTTATGATCGAGTACGAGAGTCAGTAGTACACATGCAAGCAGCCAGACTCCACGAGTACACTCACGACATGAGCGACGGGCTCTCGATCGATGAGGTCGACCGCCCCGAGGTCGAGCAGTCAACGGACGTCATCGTCGAGGTCGAAGGTGCGGGGTGGTGTCAGACCGATAATCACATCATCGAGGGGATGTGGGAGGAGTACGTTCCCCAGCCGCTCCCCATGACGCTGGGACACGAGAACGCGGGAACGGTCGTCGACGTCGGGTCGGAAGTCGACCTCGTCTCCCCGGGTGACCCAGTGATCTGCCACCCGGTACAGACGTGCGGGACCTGTCGGCCCTGTCGACTCGAGGAGACGATGTACTGTGAGAACGACGCGTTCAACGGGTTGACGACCGACGGCGGGTTCGCCGACTATCTCCACACGAGCGAGCGGTCCGTCATCCCGCTTCCCAGCGACGTCGATCCGATCGACATCGCCCCTCACGCCGACGCGGGGATCACGGCGTATCACGCGGTGAAGAAGGCTGTCAAGCGACTGAATCCCGGAGACCACGCCGTCGTCATCGGCATCGGCGGGCTTGGCCACATCGGGCTGCAATGTCTGGACGCGATGAGCGCGGCCCGGGTCACCGCGGTCGACGTGAAGGACTCCGCACTGAACCTCGCTGACGGCTACGGTGCGGACCATCTCATCAATCCGACCGAGGAGGACGTTCCGGCGGCGATCGAATCCATCACCGACGAGCGCGGGGCCGCGCAGGTACTCGACTTCGTCGGCGCGGACGAGACGACCGCGTACGGTCCACAGATCGCCGCCGCGGGCGGTGACCACCACGTGATCGGGTACGGCGGCCACGTTCACGAGCCCTCGCAGGCGTTCGTGAACGGCGAGTTCTCCTACGTTGGCAACATCGTCGGTCGATACGCCGAGCTCCAGGAGCTCGTCGCGCTCGTCGAACAGGGAGACGTCGACCTTCACACCAGCCGGTTCGCCCTCGACGAGGTGAACGACGTGGCTGAGAAGCTCGAACACGGCGAGATCGACGGTCGGGCCGTCATCACGCCCTGAGCGGACTCACCGCGGACGCCCTCCGGACGGCGGCCCCTCGGGTGGACACGGTCCGTGCGGCCGATTCTTCTCGGACGATTCGGCGTCGGCTCGACTCCTCGATCCCTCCGCCGCAACCGTCAAGGCCATGGGAACCGCGCGCACACCATCATACATGACCGGCGACGATGTCGACGAGGCCCGTCAGATGACCGACACGGACCCCCTCGCGGACGCCGACGTCCGGCGCGTGCTCGGTCCGGATGGACACGTGCTTCCGGCCGCGACGGTCCCGGATCTGTCCGATGAGAAACTCGTCGACATCTATCGCGACCTCGTGATCACCCGACGGTTCGACGAGCGCGCGGTCAGCCTCCAGCGACAGGGACGGATGGGCACGTACGCGCCGTGTGCGGGACAGGAGGGCTCGGCGGTCGGGTCGACGCACGCCCTCGCCGACCGCGACCTCATCAGCTACCAGTACCGCGAGCACGGCGCGGTCGTCGTCCGCGACCTGCTCGCCGAGTACCTCCCGTACTGGATGGGCCACGAGTCCGGTACCGAGGCGATAGCGGCGGGAAACGTGTTCCCGCTGAACATCGGCATCGGCGCGCACGTCCCGCACGCGGTCGGCGCGGCATGGGCGTTCGACTACCGCGACGAGGACCGCGTCGTCGCCTGCCACTTCGGCGACGGCGCGACCAGCGAGGGCGACGTCCACGAGGCGCTGAACTTCGCGGGCGTGTTCGACACGCCGACCGTGTTCTGCTGTCACAACAACGGGTGGGCGATATCGGTCCCGAAGGGCCGACAGACCGCGAGCGAAACGTTCGCCGCGAAGGCGACCGCGTACGGCTTCGACGGCGTTCGGGTCGACGGCATGGACCCGCTCGCGAGCTACGCCGTCACGAGGGAGGCGGTCGAACGTGCCCGGACTCGAGCGTCGTCCCAACACGACGGCGATGACGACGCACCGGCGCGTCCCACCCTGATCGAGTTCGTCGAGTACCGGTACGGCGCGCACACGACCGCGGACGACCCGACGGCGTATCGGGACCCGGACGACGTCGATCCCTGGCGGGCGCTCGATCCCATCGACCGGATGGAGACGTTCCTCCGGGAGACCGGCCGGATCGACGACGAGACCGTCGCGACGATACACGATCACGCGGACGACGTCGTCGCGGAGGCGATCGACGTCGCGGAGGCGGTCGTTCCCGACCCCGCGGACCTGTTCGCGAACGCCTACGCCGATCTCCCGCCGGAGCTCCGCCGGCAGCGCGACGAGCTGTTGGCGGCGATCGAGGAACACGGCGACGGGGCGTTTCTGCGGGAGGAGTGATCTCGTCCGGTCGGGTCGTCATCGCCGCCGCGAGCGTCACCTCCGTCCGATCAACTGGATCCGCACCGCTGCAACAGTACTTTATCCGATGGGTCCGGAGAACGGCCAATGACAGGCTCCGAGACGGGGGCGACACCGGAGGTCCTCGGCAGCAAGCGTGACGCGACGCGCTATCAGGTGCTCGTCGAGATCGCGGCCCGGCAGCCGGCCGTGAGCCAAAGCGAGATCGCTGGAGCGATCGGCGTCACCTCGCAGGCGGTCAGCGACTACGTCCGCGACCTGGTCGAGGCCGGCTACGTCGACAAGGGCGGCCGCGGGCGCTACGAGGTGACCAAGGAGGGCGTCGATTGGCTCATCTCCCGAACGGACAGCCTGGAGACGTACCTCGACCGGGTCACCTCCGACGTGCTCGGTAGCGTCGACGTCGACGCCGCGATCGCGCTCGACGACGTGACGGAGGGGAGCGAGGTCGGACTGGAGATGCGCGACGGCGTCCTCCACGCGAACCCGGTCGGCGGCACCGCGACCGCGGTCGCCGTCACGAGCGCCGAGGGGGGCGCGGCCGTCGGCGTCACCGACTTCGAGGGCGTCGTCGACTACGATACCGGGACGGTCACCGTGGTACCGGTCCCGACCGTGACCGACGCGGCCCCGCCGGCTCCCGAGACGATACCGGACCGCCTCCCCGCGGACGGCCTGCTCGCTGTCGCCGGGACGGAGGCGTACGCGCTCGTCTCGCGGGCCGGCTTGGAGCCCGACGTTCGGTTCGGCACGGCCGACGGCGTCGCGGAGGCCGCGCTGCGGGGACTCGACGTCCTCCTCGTCGCCGTGACCGACGAGATCCCGCGGCACACGGCCAAGCTCCGGGAGTCGAACGTCCCACACAGAGTGCTCGACGCGGCCGATCTGTAGCGTTTCGAGACGTCTTCGGCCGTCGACTACAGGTGGCTTCTTCCGATCTCGGAGGCCAGTCGACCGCTCTCGAGTGCGCCCTGTATCGACGACCACGCGGTGTACTCGCCCGCGAGAACGACCGGTCCCGCCGGATCGTCGGGGTCCGGGAGCGTCTCGTGAACGCCCGGCGGCTGTGTGAACTGCGCGAAGGGTATCCGGTCGGTGTCGACGACCGAGAGTCTCTCGAAACCGCGCTCGGGATACCACCCGGACAGCGCCCCACGAGTGTCCTCGCGGAGGTCCTCGGCGTCCCGATCGAGGGCCTCCTCGCCGAGGAACGTCGCGGCGAGCAGCGCGCGGTCATCGGGCGCGTACTCCGGAACGACCTCGGAGATCGGGACGACCGCGTTCGGCGACTCGTCGGCCGCGTTGAGCAGGATCCGCTTGCCGGTCCCGAAGTCGGTTCCCTCGGGGAGCGTGTACCACTGGGTGACGGTGCCGACGCCCGTCTCGGGGATCGAGTCGACGCCGGTCAGTCGACGGGCCTCGGGCGGCGTCGTCGCGACGACGACGAGATCGGCGTCCGCGGTCGAACCGTCCGCGAGCTCGATCCGCACCCCCTCGGCCGGGCCACCGGAGCCGAGCCGAAAGCGTCCGGCGGACCTCGCCCCGTCGCCGCTGTCGTTCCCCGTCCCGCTTCCACCGCTCCCGTTTCTGCTTCCACCGTCGCCGACGTCGATCGCCTCGACGTCCTCGCCGGTCCGGACGTCGACGCCGGCCTCGCGTGCACGCGCCGCGAGCTGTCGGGGGATCGCCGCCATTCCGTCCGCGGGAACGGCGATCGAGCCCCGGCTCATCGCGCGGAACGTATACTCGAACACGTGCTTCGACGTCGAAAGCGTTCGATCGAGCGTGATCCCGCCGTAGAAGGGTTCGACGAAGTTAGCGACGTACTCCTCGGAGAACCCCCAGCCGTCGAGGTACTCGCGGATCGACGCGTCCGCGCCCGTGAAGAAGTCGTCCTCGGAGCGTTTCGAGAGGTCATACCGAAGCCCGAGCGTCCGGAGCTTGTCCGAGAAGGGAACCTCGTGGTTGAACGCGGACTCGACCGCGCGCCGGGGGTCCCGAAGGGGATCGGAGAGGACGGCCCGCGAGCCCGGCCGGCAGATCGTTGCGCCGGGCGCGAACGCTCGGAGGTCCAGCTCGTCGACGTCGAGTTCGCGGGCGACCGCCGGATAGCTCGTGAACAACACCTGGAAGCCGCGATCGAGGGTGAACCCGTCGACCTCGCGGCTCCGGACGCGACCTCCCACCTCGGGGCGGCGCTCGTACAGCGTCACGTCCACACCGGACTCCGCGAGTCGCGTCGACGCGACGAGCCCCGCAAGCCCGCCCCCCACGACGTTGGCCGTTCCGTTCATGCCCGATCGTTCGGGCGGCCCACTTATAAGCGGCGACGGGTCGCCGGCGTCTCGTTACCCGCTCGACGCCCGAGCGGACGGCATCGATCCGGTTCACTCTCGAGGAGGAGCGAGTGGGAAGCGATTAGTCGCCCCCGTCGCAAACGAGCGTATGGAGACGACGGAGACGTTCCGCGGGCTGGAGAGTCGCTCGTCGGGTCGCGTCCACGAGACGGCGAACCCCGACGACTGTTCCGACGAGGGGCGATACCTCGACCCGACGTACGACTACGACGCCGTCGATCCCGACGACCTGCTCGCCCCGTCGACCTCGTCGGCGGGGGACGGCCCATCCGGCGAGTTCGTACCGGGTCGCGGTCACTGGCGGTTCGACGCCCTGCTCCCGATCCCGGCGAGCGCCGCCCTCTCGGCCGGCGAGGGAGGGACGCCGCTCGTGCGGACCGACCGGCTCGCCGAGGAGCTCGACGTCGCCGAGGTGTACGTCAAAGACGAGGGACGGAACCCGACCGGATCGGTCCTCGACCGCGGCCTCTCGGTCGCGGTCACGGCGGTCGCGGAGCGCGTCGCGAGCGGTACCGCGGACGCCCCCGACGTCGAACCCCTCGTCTGTGCGAGCCCCGGAAACGCCGGGGTGTCGATGGCGGCGTACGCCGGCCGTGCGGACCTGCGGTCGTACGCGTTCGTCCCCTCGCGGTGCCCGTTCCCGAACAAGGCGATGACGAACGTCCACGGCGGGGAGATGCGCGTCGTCGGCGGTCGATATCCGGACGCCGTCGCGGCCGTCGACGAGCAGCTCGCGACCGACTACACGAGCCTCGACGAGTTCGTCACGCCGTACCGTCACGACGGGATCAAAACCGTCGCGTTCGAGCTCGTCGCCGACCTCGGCGACGCTCCCGACGTCGTCGTCGTCCCGACCGGATCCGGGGAAGTGATCGCCGGCGTTCACAAGGGGTTCGTGGAACTCGATCGGATCGGCGCGATCGATGGGCTCCCGACGCTCGTCGCCGCACAGCCCGAGGGGTGTGCGCCGATCGCCGCCGCGGTCGACCGCGGACTCGACGAGCCCGAACCGTGGTCGACGCCGGACACGATCGTCGGCGAACTGGAGGTCCCGGATCCGGCTGGCGGCTCCGCGGCGATCGAGGCCGTGCGAGAGAGCGACGGGACGGCCGTGGCGGTCCCGGACGACGATATCCTCGAAAGCGCGGTCACGGTCGCCCAGAACGAGGTGTTGGAGATCGGATCGGCCGGCGGCACCGCTCCGGCCGGCGCGTGGGCGCTCGCGGCGGACGGGGGATTCGACGGCACGGAGACGGTCGTCCTGCTCAACACGGACGCGGGACTCAAAACGCCCGACGTGTTGCGAAGCCACCTGATGGGGAAGGGGATCTGAGTCGGCGTCCAGCGATCACGAGCGGAAAAGATACGTTTTAGACGCGCCGCTTTGAGGCACCCGTATGGAACGCGTAGCGATCATCGGCGCGTCGATGACGCGGTTCGGCGAACGGGACGCGTGGGTGCGAGAGCTGCTGGCGGAGGCGGGCGAGGCCGCGCTCGACGACGCCGGGATCGACGGCGGCGACCTCGATCACCTGTACGTCTCGAACATGGCAAGCGGCGAGTTCGAGGGACAGACCGGCGTCCCGAACGCGCTCGCACACGACCTGGCGGCGATGCCCGCCTACACCGCCCGCATCGATCAGACCTCCTCGTCGGGGGGCGCGGGCGTGTACGCCGCGTGGCAGTCGATCGCCTCGGGGGCCAGCGATCTCACGATGCTCGTCGGCGGCGAGAAGATGACCCATCGGACCACGGGGGAGGCGACCGACGTCATCGCGTCGCTCACCCATCCGGTGGAGTACAAACACGGCGTGACGCTGCCCTCCTTTGCGGGACTCACGGCCAGGCTGTACCTCGACGAGTACGACGCACCGCGCGAGAGCCTCGGGAAGGTCGCGGTGAAGAACCACCGAAACGGCGTCGACAACCCGCACGCACAGTTCCGCAAGGAGGTCGATCTGGAGACCGTGCTCGACTCGCCGGTCGTCGCCGACCCCTTGCGGCTGTACGACTTCTGTCCGATCACGGACGGCTCCGCGGCGCTCGTCCTCTGTCCGGCGTCGGTCGCCGAGGAGTACGTTCCGGAAGACGAGTACGCCGTGATCTCCGGGATCGGCGGCGCGACCGACACCCACGTCGTCCACGAACGCGCGGACCCGACGACGATGGGCGGCGTCGTCGCCTCCTCCGATATCGCCTACGAAATGGCCGGAGTCGGTCCGGACGACGTCGACGTCGCGGAGTTACACGACATGTTCACGATCCTCGAGTTCCTCCAGAGCGAGGACCTCGGCTTCTTCGAGAAGGGCGAGGGGTGGAAGGCGATCGAGGCGGGCGTCACCGACCGGGACGGCGACCTCCCGATCAACACGTCGGGGGGGCTCAAATCGAAGGGACACCCGCTCGGCGCGAGCGGCGTCGCACAGGTGTACGAGGTGTTCAAGCAGGTCACCGGGGACGCGGGCCCAAGACAGGTCGAGGCCGACGTCGGCCTCGCGTGTAACGTCGGCGGGTTCGGGAACTGCGTGACCACCGCGATCCTGGAGGGACCACAATGAGCGACACACACACCGACGACAGCGTGACGCGATCGGACGACCGACCGACGGGAGCGCCGACGTTCGAGGCGGCCGAGTACGCGGACGGAACGGTCACGTATCCGCCGCATCCGGTCGGCCCGAACGGAGCGGAGCGAACCGGGACCGTCGACCTCCGCGAGTACGAGGCGCGGGTGATCACGTGGACGACCTCGACGGCGACGCCGCCGGGCGTCCGCCAGCCGAACACCCTCGCGATCGTCGAGTTCGAGATGGGTGACGGCTACGACGGCCCGCCGGTCCGCGCGCTCGGACAGGTGACCGCGGCAGCGGGCGAGGACGACGGTGCGGCGGTCGACGCCGAGGGTGACGAGGAGGCGGTCGACATCGATATCGGCGACGCGGTCGAACCGGTGTACGCCGAGGAGCTTCGCGACCCCGGTGCGGGGATCCGGGAACCGGACAGTCAGGAGTGGGACGGGTTCCGGTTCCGTCCGATCGACTGATCGGAACGGGTCGGCCGACCTTCGCTGCGGCCCGGCAATTCACGGTCGCAAAACGGGCGAACTACTCCTCTTCTTCCGCCTCGACCGGTCGCTGTCCTCGCTTCCACACGGCTTTCGCGGAGGTGTCGTGTGGAGCCGTGTGGGAGACGTCTTTCATCGTGTCGGCGTCGGTGTCGGTCATTGTGCAACGGCTAGTGCGGGTCCACGTATCAACGCTTCGGCGGGGACGATACCGAGACGCAATATTATATAATGAGATATATATTCGCGCCGCTTTTGCTTCTCGGACCCGAAGCGCGGACGTGGTGCGCTCACCCGATCCGATCGACTGCGTCCGCCGCGGGTTTCGACTCGACGTCTCGCGCGACGTCGCGGTCGGAGCCGACGTCGCCGCGGAGGCGCTCCGCGACACTCGGACGTGGACGGCCTGGAGCCCGACGGTCACGGGCGTCGAGAGCGACGACCGGTACGTCCGCGAGGGAACGACGGGACGGGTCCGCGTCGCCGGGGTGTGGGTACCGTTTCGAGTCACCGACTTCAACGGTCGCCGATGGGCGTGGGACGTCGCGCGAATCCCCGCGACGGGGCACCGAGTCGAGGCGTACGCCGGATCGGACGACCGCTGCCGGGTCGTCATCGAGGTCCCGCTCGTCGCCGCGGGCTACGTCCCCGTCTGCGAGCTCGCCCTCGACCGGTTCGCTCGACTGGTCGAGCGGCCAGCGGCCGAGGGCGTGTGACTGGGCGGGGTCACGTCACCGTTCGTATCCCTTCTCGAACGGGTCGATCTCCTCGCTTCCGGGGTCGTCCTCGTCATGCGCGAAGCCGGGCCCCTCGGTCGCCAACTCGAAGACGAGTCCGTCGGGGTCGGTGAAGTAGATGCTCTTGAAGTACGTTCGGTCCTTTACTTCGGAGACGTCGACGTCGCGGTCACGGAGATGCGTTTGCCACTCGCGGAGCGTCTCCTCGTCCGCGACGCCGAACGCGAAGTGGTGGCTCGCGCCCGGGCCGGGCGTCCCCTGCGCACCGGGATACTCGAAGTACGTGACGTTCGTGCCGGGCTCGCCCTCGGGTGTCGACGAGAAGTAGTAGTGTAGCGTTCCGGGGTCGTCGTAGTTCTGCGTCCGCTTGACGGTGTGCCAGCCGAGGACGTCCTCGTAGAAGGCGACCGTCTCCGTCATGTCCGTACAGACGTTGGTCACGTGGTGGAGTCCGGTCGTCGGTGGTGCGTCGCTCATACGTGACGCGTTCGACGGCGGGTCAGTTAGTGCTGTGGGGGTCAGGTAGTGCTGTGGGGGATCCGAATCGTACGGCGACTTAAAAGAGGCCGCTGCCGATCGCGTACGGCCACGCGCTTCCGCCGACCGCCAGTAGGATGAGCGCGGCACCCGCACCGTACACGTTCTTCAGGAAGCCGGTCATCTCGGACTGCTTCTCCTCGGGGTCGTCGACCGACCAGAAGTCGTGCATCGTGACCGCGGAGACGAGCAGGAAGACCGCGATCCCGCCGGCGGCGACGACGGGGAACACGCCGGCGGCGATACCGATCCCGCCGAGGACGAGGATCAACCCGGACGCGATCACCGAGAAACGCGGTGCGGGGAGCCCCTTGAACTCGGCGTAGCCGGCCATCGTGTCGAGGTCCATGAAGTGGTTGAATCCCATGAAGGCGAGCACGCCACCGAACAGCAGCCGACCGAGGAGGAACAGCTCGGCGGACAGCGACGAATCGAACTGGAGCGGTACGGTTCCGGACAGCAGCGCGGTTTCAGCTATCATCTTGTAACCACCTATACGAACGTAACCTATATATCGCTTCCCGGACAATCAGGTTAGTAGGTAACATCGATGTCATCTCAGGATCTCGCGAACACTCGGGCGGAGTCGGAGCCGGGCGACTCGGGCGGAGCGAGCACGGACACGCCGTGCCCGATCGTCGACTCGCTCGAACAGATCGGCTCGCAGTGGCGGCTCGTCGTCCTCCACGAGCTCCAGAACGGTGAGCGCCGGTTCAACGAACTCAAACGGGAGACCGACGCCAACGCCCGGACTCTCTCACGAGTGCTCGACGACCTCCAGGAGACCGGCTTCGTCGAGCGCCGGATGGAGGAGGACGCCCCAGTGGCGACGTACTACAGCCTCACCCCGAAAGGCGAGTCGCTCGCGCCCGTGTTCGAGGAGATCGATTCGTGGGCCCACGAGTGGCTCGCCGCGTGTGACGGCTCCGCCTGAGCAGCGCTCTCGTTCGGCGGGCGAGGGTTCAGGGATTTCGATCGGATCTCTCGGAGCGTTCCGATCCGATGACACCGACTTCCGCCAGCCTCGGGTGGTGTGTTTCTCGTCGTTCCGTCTCGATCGCTGATTGTACGCGTATTGGCAAATATAAATGCGTGATCGGTATTGTCGGCTCCGTCGAAATACATACGATCGGACACAGTTGGTTCCGATCGCGGTCAGTACGGACACAGCGATGATCGATGGCGGGAGTGAGTATTGCAGTTTGCCGGTCGTGCTGCGGTATTTAAACGACCGTGAGCGACGTCGATGGATACTTATAAAGAACGCATGCGACGGCGCGCGCCTCCGAGCGCCCACCGGGCGCGAGGAGCGCGTGCGAGGGAGTCAGGGGCGGTCGCCGAGCGGTTCCGGCGACCGCCCCTGACTCCCTCGCGCGAGGCCGTTCGCGGCCTGACGGCCGCTCACGGGCGCCCAGGGCGAGAGCGAGGCTCTCGCTTGCAGCCGGCGCGTCGCGCCGGCGTCGCCACCGCA
>NZ_JBLWMN010000019.1:0-67284 GCF_048380895.1 Halorubrum rarum
CCGTCAGGCCGCGAACGGCGTCGCGCGAGGGAGTCAGGGGCGGTCGCCGAGCGGTTCCGGCGACCGCCCCTGACGAGGCTGGGGAGGCGTGAGGCGCGGGTGCGGTGCTGTGCGGGGCGGGACTCAAAGGGGCAGCCGCGATGAGGGCGCACGCTCGCTGCGCTCCTCAGTCACTCACATCGTTCGCTCCTTTCGGTGTCGCCGGCCGCTCTGTCGCCGACCACTCTGCCGCCGGCCGCTCTGTCGCCGACCACTCTGCCGCCGGCCGCTCTGCCGCCGGCTGCCCGTAGCGCGTAGCGCCACGCTGCTTACGTCGCTTGCGCCCTCCTCGCGGCCGGGGGTTTGGAGGTGGTGTCCGCGCTGGCAACGATTTATAAGCGAGCGGCCGGGGATTTGCAGGCGGTCGAAGCCACCCCAGCAGAGCGATCTCACCGATCGAGAGCGTATAAACATCCCACCCCCTCGGGTAAGCGTCTCGCTCTCGATATCGCGCACCCGATATCGCGCATCGAGCGGTTCCGAAGGGATCGAGCAGGCGATGAGACCCGTTGGATGCCGTCCCCAGGTGGTCATCGCGGCCCTTTTAGGCGGTGCGGGCGTATCGACGGGCAATCGTGGCGTTTACGGACAAGATCTACGTCAAAAACCATCGACAGCTCTCCTCGCAACTGGAGACGCGCGTCCCGAAGGGGGCGTTCTCGGGAGCGACGCTCGATCTGCTCTTCACCGGCGACGGGCTCTCGAAGCTCGACTCGACGACGCGGGACCGGATCTTGGATTTCGCGGAGGACTTCCTCGACTGCGACTGCGACGCCAACCCGTACTGCGGCTGTCCGGAAGAGAAGTTCATCCGCTACGTCTTAGAGCTCCGTGCACAGGGGCTCGGTCCGGGGGCGATCGTCGACGTGATGACCGACGACTACATGGTGTACGCGTACACCGGCGACGTCAGGTCGTTCCTCGACGACGCCATCAGGAAGCTGGAGGCGGTCGAGACGCTCGCGGACGTCGAGGGCAACGAGGAGATGTCGTCGAAGGCCCGGCGAGCGCGAACGCGGCTGTCCGGGTAGCGTCGGGTCGCCCCCTTTCTCTCGATCCCGTTCCCGATCGTGTGGAGCGGTCGAACGGTCTAAGTGCGCTCACCCCCGAGCGTCGGCAATGAGTCTTCGGCCCGCGTGGCTGACGTTCCGACGATACGCGGCGGCGACGACGGGGATGACGCTGACGCTGTTCGCCATCGGCGTGTACACCGCGGCGACCGGCTCGGGGCTGGCCTGTCAAGCACAGTGGCCCCTCTGTTCGGACCAGCTCATTCCCGCGCTGACGATCAATCCCGACTTCATCGAGTGGTTCCACCGGGTGTGGGCGATGATCACCGGGTTCCTCATCATCGGAGTCGCGGCGTGGACGTGGATCGGCTCGTTCGACCGCCGGACCCGGCTGGCCGCGACGCTCGCCGTCGTCGTGCTCCCCGTCCAGATCACCGTCGGCGCGATCACGGTCACGGTCGGCGGGCTCGTCCCGGGCGGGTACACGGTGTCGACGCACGCGGCCCACCTGATCGTCGCGCTGGTCATCTTCACGCTGCTCGGGCTAGCGACGCTGTGGGGGCCAGACGCCGAACGCCATGGCGGATCGACGCGCCTGATTCGGATCGCGCTCGGCGTCGCCCTGACCGGCTTGCTCGCCAGCGCGCTCCTCTCACGGGCGGTCCCGATCCTCACCTACTCGCCGGGTGCACAGGCGTGGTTCTACGTCGCCGGCCTCGGGGCGCACCTTGGACTGCTCGCCGCCGTCGTGTACGCCACGGAGGCGACGACCGACGGTTACGTCGGTCTCTCCCCGTCCGCCGCGCGGAACGTCCGCCGACTCGCGGCCGGATCGATGGTGCTACTCGTGGGGACGCTGTTGCTCGGTCGGGACCTCGTGTTGTACACGACGTTCTGGCAACAGGTCAACGTCGTCGCGCTCGCCGGAGCCGTCGCGTTCGCCGGAGCCGCCGCATGGACGGTGCGATCCGCCGACGGCGACTCGGCGAACGCCGCACCGGTCGGCGGGGATTGATCACTGCGTCGGTCGACTCGAACGCCACGCCGGTCGACTCGAACGCCACGCCAGTGGATCCGATCGAACGTCGACCAGGTCGTGGATAACGTCGGATCCGTCCCGTTCTCGACCGCGTGAGGAAACCTTAAAACCGATTGTCCGCCTCGAACGAACGTATGACTCGCCACATGCGGACCGACGTGAGTCGTCGTACGTACCTGAAACTGACCGGAGCCGCCGCCGCGGTCGGATCCACGGGGCTCGCGGGCTGTCTCGGTGACGACAGCGACGTCATTACGCCGGGAACGGCACCGGGGTTCCCGCCGTTCGAGATGAAGGAGGACGGCGAGCTGATCGGGTTCGACGTCGACCTCCTCGAAGCGGTCGTCGCCGAGACGGAGTACGAGCTCGGCGAGTGGGACGAGTACGAGTTCGACGGGCTCATCCCCGCGCTCACCAGCGACCAGATCGACGTCATCGCGGCCGCGATGACCATCAACCCGGACCGGCAGGAGACGATCTCCTTTTCTGACCCGTACTGGGAGTCCGATCAGGCGGTACTGGTCCGCGCCGGCGGCGACTTTCAGCCGTCGGGCTGGGCGGACTTCGAGGGACGCCGCGTCGGCGCACAGTCCGGCACGACCGGGGCTGACCAGGCACAGGAGAACCTGATCGACGCCGGGATCATCGACGAGGACGACTACTCGTCGTACGGCAACTACGTGTTCGCCGTCGAGGACCTGGAAAACGAGAACATCGACGCCGTCGTGATCGACCTGCCGGTCGCGGAGACGTTCGCCGCCCAGCGCGACGTGGAGATCGCCTTCGTCGAGGAGACGGGCGAGGAGTTCGGCTTCGGCGTCCGGCAGGACGACGACGAGTTCCGCGAGGCGCTCAACGACGGGCTCGCCACGGTCCGCAACGACGACACCTACGCCGAGATCACCGACCGCTGGTTCGGACAGGAGTAGGATGTCCGCGACGGCGGGGATCGCGCTCGCCGCGGTCGAGAGCCTCGCATCCGGCGTTCCGATAGCTTCCGTCGACGGCGTCGTCCCCCTCGTCACCGAACTCGACGACTGGCGGTTCGTGTTCCGGAACGTCGACTACCTCGCGGGCGGCGCGCTGCTCACGATCGGGTTGACGGTCGCGTCGATCCTGTTGGGATTTCTGGTCGGGTTCCCGGCCGGTGCGGTCGAGGTGTACGGTGACGGCATCCTCAAACGGATCGTGGAGGTCGTCGGAGTGATCCTTCGGGGAACACCGATCGTCGTCATCCTCGTGGTGATGTTCTTCGTGATCGGGGTACCGCAGGTGAACCTCGGCTTCTACTCCATCTCCGGAGCCGTCATGTCCGGTATCCTCGGACTGGGGCTCCGGAGCGCGGCCTACCAGTCGCAGATCTTCCGGGCCTCGCTCGGGAGCGTCGACGACGGACAGCTGGAGGCGGCGCGGGCGCTCGGGATGTCGCAGTTCGAGGCGGTTCGACACGTCGCCGTCCCACAGGCGCTTCGCCGGTCGATCCCGGGGTTCCAAAACGAGTTCACGATCGTCTTGAAAGACACGAGCATCGTCTTCGCCATCGGCCTCGCCGAACTGCTCACGCGCAGCTACGACCTGTTCGTCGAGCGGACGACGGCGGTGCTCGAAGTCATCGTCTTCATCAGTGCCATCTACTTCGTCCTCACGTTCGCGACGAACCGCGCGCTCGACCGCCTCGGCGACCACTACGCGATTCCGGAGGGTGAGTCGGCGTGAGTAACGATCGCTTCCTCCGGGCCGTCGACGTCTCGAAGTGGTACGGCGACGAGCAGGTGCTCCACGACGTCTCCTTCGAGATGGACCGCGGGGACGTCTCCGTGCTCATCGGCCCGTCGGGGTCCGGGAAGTCGACGATGCTCCGCTGTGTCAACCGACTGGCCGAGGTCCAGGAGGGTCGGATCTACCTCGACGGGGAGGAGATAACCGCCCCCGACGTCGACGTCGACGACCTCCGGCGGGAGGTCGGAATGGTGTTCCAGGACTTCAACCTGTTCGCGCATCTATCCGCGCTGGAGAACGTCGCGCTCGGCCCGCAGCGCGTGCTCGGACTGTCGAAAGAAGCGGCCCGGTCGCGCGCTCGCGAGCAGCTCGACCGCGTCGGACTGGCCGACCAGACGGAGTCGTATCCGGCGGAGCTCTCCGGCGGACAGAAACAGCGCGTCGGCATAGCCCGCGCGCTTGCGATGGAACCGAAGCTCATGCTGTTCGACGAGCCGACGAGCGCGCTCGATCCCGAGCTGATCGGTGAGGTGCTGGCGGTGATGCACGACTTAGTCGAGGACGGCATGACGATGCTCGTCGTCACCCACGAGATGAGTTTCGCCCGCGCCGTCGCCGACGAGATCGTGTTCCTCGACGGCGGCCACGTCGTCGAGCGCGGACCGCCCGAACAGCTGTTCGATCGCCCCGAGCAGGAGCGAACCGGTCGCTTCCTCGAACGCATCGCGGGACACGACTGATGACCGGGACGTCGATGTCCGTGGAGGTCGACTGATGGCGAGCGCGACGAGACCCGCGACGGTTCGGGAGCGCGCGGCCGCCGCCGACCTCTCGGTGGGACGACTCCTCCTGATCGCGGTCGGCGCACTGTTCTGGGCGTGGCTGGTCGCGAGCTGGGTCAACCGCTGGCTCGGCGGCGTGATCGTCCCCGTCGGCGAGCCGTTCGTCTCGCCCGCCGCCGTCGAGGCAGCGCTCGCGACGACCCCGGGTCTCTCCGCGTACGCGAACGACGTCGCGTTCGCGGTCGACATCTCGCCGGAGATCGCCCGCGGAATGTGGCTCACGATCGTCATCACGGCCGTCAGCCTCGCCGTCGGCTTCTTCATCGCGGTGCCGCTGTCGGTCGCGCGCGTGTACGGTCGGTACTCGGCGTACGCCTCGCTGGCGTACACGGAACTGCTTCGCGGGACGCCGCTCCTGGCTCAGCTGTTCGTGCTCCACTACGGGCTCAACCTGAGCCAGTACGTCCCAGGCGTGCTGTCCGGGGTGTTCCCGCGGAACGTCGTCTGGGTCGCCATCGTCGGGTTCACGCTCAACGGCGCGGCGTATCAGGCCGAGTACATCCGCGGGGCCTTAGAGAGCGTCGAGGAGGGACAGATCACCGCCGGCCGGGCGATCGGACTCTCGAAGGTGGAGACGATCTACTACGTCGTTCTCCCACAAGGGCTCCGCTACGCGATCCCCTCGTGGACCAACGAGTTCGTCTACCTCATCAAGTACTCCTCGCTGGCGGCGTTCATCACCGTCCCGGAGCTGTACTACCGGGCGTTCCAGATCGCCTCGAACACGTTTCGGTACACCGTGATATTCGCGGTGACCGGACTGGCGTACCTCGCGCTGGTGCTCACCGCCTCGAAGCTGATGGCCCGCGTCGAGGACGCCGTCGCGATCCCGGGGCTCGGCGCGGATCGCGACCGATGATCGGATCGCGACCAGGGGCCGGCTCGCGACTAGGGACCGGCTCGCGACCAGGGACCGAACCCGGATCGCTCGGTCGTGTTCCCCGCACGATCACCCGGTGAAGTCGGTGACGACCTCGACGCCGCGAACCTCGTAATCGTCCATCGCCGCGAGTCGATCGGACACGTCCGAGAGCGCGAGCTCGCGGCTCACGAGCGATCCCGGATCGACGTCGGACGCCTCGATCAGCGCGAACAGGTCGTCGTAGTTCGTCGGCGGCATGCCGCGGGAGCCGACGAACGACACCTCCCAGCGCGTCATCCAGTCGGTCGGAAGCGACACTTCGCCGCGCTCGACGTCGGTCGTCAGCCCGACCTGGACGTGGGTTCCCCGCGGCCGGACCGACCGGACGGAGCTCCGGCACGTCTCCGCGATCCCCAGCGCGTCCATCGACACGTCGACGCCGCCGTCGGAGAGCTCGCGGAGACGGTCGGACACCTCGCCGTCGACGTCGCTCGGGTTCACGACGCGGTCGGCACCCGTCTCGGTCGCGTTGGCGAGCGCCTCGTCGTCGACGTCCACGGCGATGATCCGCGCGCCCAGCGCCGACCCGATCTGGACGGCCGAGAGCCCGACGCCCCCGCAGCCGTGGACGGCGAGCCAGTCACCGCCCGAGAGCTCGGCGCGCTCGGCGAGCGCGTGGTACGCGGTCATGTACCGGCAGCCGAGCGCGGCGGCGTCGCGCGCCGAGAGCCAGTCGGGGCGATCGACGAGGTTGTAGTCGGCTGCCGGGACGGCGACCCGCTCCGCGAACGCGCCGGGCGCGTCGGGCTCGAACCCGAGCGCCCGCCCGTCCGAACAGACGTTGCCGTGCCCGCGGCGACAGTACGGACAGCGGCCGTCGCCGAGCGAGAACGGAACGACGACCCGATCGCCGGCCGCGAACCGCTCGACTCTCTCCCCGACCTCGACGAGCTCGCCCGCGGGCTCGTGTCCGAGCACTTGTCCGCGGGGCACTCGGTCGTCGGCCCACTCACCGTGTCCCGCCCAGGCGTGCCAGTCGCTCCGGCAGACGCCGCAGGCGTCGACGCGAACGACCGCGCCGTCGGGTGCGGGGTCCGGCTCCGGAAGCCGTCGGATCGAGAGCGGTTCGCCGTACGCTTGCAGGACCGCAGCGCGCATACGGGCCCCTCGAAGGGCCGGGACAAAGCGTTACGGGCCGGTGCTCAGATCAGCGACGTCAGCCCGACCGCCTCGGCGAGCGAGACGCCGGCGAGCACGGAGCCGAGCAGGTAGCCGCCGATCGCGCCGCCGTTCAAAAGCGGGAGTCCGGCGTGGGCTCGGCCCTTCATCACCCAGCTCATGAGGACGAGCAGCCCGGCGACGGTACCGCCCATCGCGAGCAGCGCGGGGAGGTTGAGCTCTATCAGCGGCACCGTCAGAGTCGGTGCCGGGGAGAACGTCGCCGCGCTGGCGACCAACACGGCCGGGATCACGGCGTCACCGAGCCCGATGAAGAAGGCGTCGCGCGAGGCGTCTTCGGGATCGGAGGCGTCCCCGTCCTCGCGGTCCGGACCGTCCTCGCGTGCGGCGTTGCTGTCGTCATCGCGTGCGACGTCACCGTGGTCTTCGCCCTCGCGTTCGGCGTCGCCATCGTCTTCGTGGACGTCCGCGGCCCCGGAGAAGTCGTCGTCGAGCAGCGAGTACGACAGTGACAGCGGGATCACTAACACGACTGGAACGTTCAGGTCCATCACGCCCTCCGCGAGCGAGAGCATGTGTTCGGTGCCGTACACGGAGATCGCGTCGTACACCGCGAGCACGACCAGGAGGATCAGCGCGGGCAACACCCCGAAGGAGATCCCGAACAGCCCGGCAGCGCCCGCTCCCATCAACACGCCCGCCGTGTCGATGACGTACCACTCGGGGTGAACGAGGAGACCGACGGCGACGGCCACGGCGGGGATCGCCGCGGCGACCGGGGAGAGAACCGCCGAGAACACGTACCACGAGAGCCATCCCGAGACGCCGACGATGAGCAGGCGGATCGCCCAGTCGAGGTCGTACCGGAACGCCGCGAGCATCAGGGCCGTCATGGCGACGATCGCGGCGACGTACAGCAGGCTGTTGGTCGGGTCCTGAGGGTCCTCGACCGGCTGGTAGCCGCTCTCGACGAACTCGGGGACCAGCGCCAGCGCGCCGACCTGCACGACGACGAACAACGCGACCGCGAAGGCGACGCCGCGGTACTCGCGAGGGGACATTCGACTGCCCGTTCGCGATCGGGGGGTTTCGACCTTGCGCTTCGGGCTCGTCGTCCGGTTATCGATCGGTGCCGTCCGCGGTGTCGACCGCGTCGAGGACCGCGGTCGACACGTCCCCGTCGCGGACGTCTTCGGCGTCGATCCGGGCGACGTCGGCCGCGGCGTCGGCGACCGGCCGGTTCGCTCCCGCGATCGCACCCACGACCAGCGTCACGTCGGCGGCGGCGGAGAGGTCTCGGGCGCGGACGACCGCGTCCGAATCGGGTCCCGCGTCCTCGAACGGGGGAACCGTCGCGAGCCTCGCGCCGGCCGCGTTCGCGACGCGCTCGGCGACGTCTCCCTCCGGAACGACGCCGACGGAGAGGTCGTGGCCGGCGGCCGCGAGTCGCCCGATGCCGCGTGCCGCGTCCGGTCCGGTGCCGACGACGTGCACGCGGTGCGGGCCGTCGTCGGACCGGGGAAACGAGGTGACGGTCGGCGTCGCGGTGACCGGGTTCGGGCCGACGAACGCCTCGGCATCGAACGCGTCACGGAGCGTCGCCGCGGACAGCACCGACTCGGGCTCGCCGGTCGCGTGCACCTCGCCGTCGGCGAGTAAGACGATCTCGTCGCAGTACCGCGCCGCCATGTCGAGGTCGTGGATCGCGGCGATCGCCGCCTTCCCGCCGTCGACCAGTTCGCGAACGAGCTCCAGCGTCCGCACCGCGTGGTTCACGTCCAGGCTCGCGGTCGGCTCGTCGAGCAGGAGCGCGGGCGTCTCCTGGGCGAGCGCCCGCGCGAGCAGAACACGCCCGCGCTCGCCGCCGGATATCTCGGTGATCGGTCGGTCCGCGAACCGCGCCACCTCCGCGTCCGACATCGCCCGTCGGACCGCTTCGGCGTCGGCGGCGTCGTGGCTCCCGAACCGATCGATATGCGGAGTTCGCCCCATCTCGACGACGTTGCGGACGGGGAAATCGAAGGAGAGGCTCGTCTCCTGCGGGACGCTCGCCACTCGGCGGCCGGTCGCTTTCGCGGACAGCTCCGAGACCGGGTCGCCGGCGAGCAGGGCCGACCCCTCGTCCGGGGTCAACGTCCCCTTGACGACGCGGAGGAGCGTCGTCTTCCCCGCGCCGTTCGGCCCGACGAGCCCGACGAACGAGCCGGCGTCGACCGACACGTCCACGCCGGACAGCACCGACAGCTCCCCGAACGAGACGGAGAGGTTCCGAACGCGGATCACGGGGGACGACGCGTCCGGGGCCGTGTCGCTCGTGGCGTCGGCGACCGTCTTCGGGATCGTCTCGGTCTCCGGGGTCGACTCCGCTTCCGGGAGCGGATCCGTTTCCGGGTCAGCCTCCGGGTCGTCGACGCTCACAGCTCGTGCACCTCGCGTTTCGTGAGCAGGTAGATGAAAAAGGGCGCGCCGACGGCGGCGGTGACGACGCCGACGGGCAGTTCGGCGCTCCCGGAGCGTGCGAGCGTGTCCGCGGCGACGAGGAACGATCCGCCAGCCAGCGCGGCCGTCGGAAGCAACACCCGATGGTCGGGCCCGACGACGAGCCGGAGCATGTGGGGAACGATCAGACCGACGAAGCCGATGACGCCCGCGAACGCGACCCCGGCCGCCGTGATCAGCGAGGAGGCCGCGAGCAGGACTCGCTTCGTACGTTCGACTTCGATCCCGAGCCCCTGTGCCTCCTCCTCGCCGAGCAGGAGGACGTTGAGGTCCCGCGTGTACGCGAGCAGGACGAGAAACAGCGGCGGCACGACGACGACCGTCACCGCCACGTCGCTCCAGGACGCCGCCGAGAGGTGTCCCATCAGCCACGCGACGATCCGGCGGAGCGACTCGCCGGCCTGTAACTGAAGGTACGAGATGACCGCCCCGAGGAACGTCTGCACGGCGACGCCGGCTAACAGCAGGGTCGCGACCGGCGTGCGACCGTGCCGCGTCGCGACGGCGTACACGCCGAACGCGGCGACGACCGCCCCGACGAACGCGAACAGGCTGACGCCCGCGCCGTGTGACAGCCCGACGTCGACTCCGCCGACGAGCGGGAGCACGACGGTCGTCGACAGCGCGACCGGAAAGACGATGAACGCGACCGCACCCACCGCCGCGCCGGAGGAGACGCCGATGATCGACGGGTCCGCCATCGGGTTCCTGAAGAATCCCTGCATCACGGTGCCGGCGGCGGCGAGCGCGAAGCCGACGATCGCGCCGAGCAGGATCCGCGGGAGCCGGACGTACAACACGATCCGTCTGTGGACGTCGTCGACGGGGAACGCGAACGGCGACCGATAGACGACGTCCGCCGTCGGAACGACCAGCGGGCCGGTCCCGCGAGCGCCCGTCTCGACGCCCGCGGGGACGACCAGCGCGTTCAACACCACCTTCACCACCTCCGCGGGCGGGATCCGCACGGGCCCGATCCCCGCGCTCACCGTGACGACGACGGCGAGAAGCGCCGCTAGCGCGACCGACCACGTCGCCGCTCTCGCCACGGTTCCCATTCGGTTAGCAACACAGCTTGTAGTAGGTAAATACTTATTGGACGAGCGCCGTCGACGATCCGATGAGAGCGCTATCAGCAGTCACCGTCGCCGTGCTCGTCGCGACCGCTTTCGTCGGCGGGTTCGCAGGCGTCGCAGCTGGATCGGGAGCGTCACACACCATCGACGACGGGGCGTCGGCCCCAGCGGACGTGGAGCGTTCGGCCGACGTCGCCGACCGGTGTGAGTTCCCGCTCACCGTTACGGACGCAACGGGCGAGGAGATAACGATCGAGGAGCCGCCCGAACGGATCACCACGACGAATCCGTCGGCCGCACAGACGCTGTGGGCGATCGGTGCCGAAGACAGGGTCGTCGGCGTGACCCAGTTCGCCGCGTATCTCGACGGGGCCGACGAGAAGGCCAACGTCTCCGCCGAGTTCGGGATCGACACCGAGCGCGTCGTCGGCACCGAAGCGGACCTCGTGTTGGCTCCGAACGCCTCCGCGGACGACGTCGGACCGCTCCGCGACGCGGGCGAGACGGTGTATCACTTCCCCGAGGCGACGGACGTCGACGACATCGCCGCCAAGACCGAGCGGATCGGCCTGCTCGTCGGCGAGTGCGAGGCGGCCGCCGAGACCACCGCGTGGATGTACGAGGAGGTCGACGCGGTCGAGGAACGCACCGCCGACCTCGACCGCCCGGCCGCGCTGTACCCGCTCGGCTCCGGGTTCGTCGCCGCCGGCGACACGTTCATCGACGAGATCATGACGATCGGCGGGGTCGACAACGTCGCGGCCGCCGACCACGAGGGCTATCCGCAGCTCTCCGACGAAGTGATCGTCGAGAGGGATCCCGAACTGATCCTCGTCACCGATCCGGACGCGATGATCCTCGACGAGGAGCCGTACTCGCAGACGACGGCCGGACTGGAGGGGAACGCGGTCGTCATGCAGGTGCACTACCTCAACCAGCCCGCGCCGCTGAGCGTCGTCGAGTCGACGTCGACGCTCGCGGACGCGGTCGAGGAGTACGACGCGGGGAAGGACGACGAGCGCGCCGACGAGACGCCGACGGCGGACGACGATGACGGCGTCGACGCGGAAGCGCCCGGATTCGGCGTGGCGGTCGCGGTCGTCGCCGCCCTTCTCGCGACGCTGGCCGCCGTGTCGACCGCGCGGCGTCCCTGATCGAACCATCCGAGACGGCCGGTCGGCCGTGGGCAGTCGAAACGACCTTACGCCGCGCGCCCGCCCCTCCGATATGGTCGAGAACGTTGTGTACCCCGCCTACTTCGACGCGGGTCTCTCACGCTCGGAGGGTCGACGGGTCCCGTCGGACCTCGCGATCGAGGACCCGACCGTCGACGAGATAGCGAAGGCGGTCCAGCAGGTCGGCTACGACGCGGTGATCGAACGCGACACCACCTACTCGCGGGAGTTCGAGCCCCGCGGGTCGGTGATCGTCCAGGGAACCGAGGACACGGCGAAAAACGATCTCGTGCAGGCGATCGCCGCCTATCTCGGAATCATCCGCGAGTGACGATGCAGCGCGTCGGAACGGTCGTCCAAACGGCACAGGGACTTGCGATCGCGCGTGTGGGTACCGGCGAGGAACCGCCCGACATCGGGCTGATGGTCGTCGACGAGTCGCTCTCGACGGTCGGGCGCGTCGTCGACGTGTTCGGCCCCGTCGACCGCCCGTACGTCGCCGTCACGCCGAACGACGGCGTCGAACTCGCGTCGATGCTGGGCGGGAAGCTGTACGGCCGGTAACCGAGACTCCGGAAACGCCGTCCGACGCTTTCAGTTCACGTCATCCGTCCTCGCCCGACGCTCGCTCCGCCAACACGGGAATCTCTGAGCGCTTCGCGTCACCGAGCACGTCCCAGTCGACGCCGTCGGGTCGCGTTCGCTCCGTTCCGGTCCGGATCGTCCGACTCGGCGTCGCGACGAGATCGAGGGGCACGTCGTGTGCGTCCGGATCGGGGAGTTCCTCCGGATCGGATATCGGCGAGTCGGGGCCGTCGACGACCTGCAGGTCGTGAACGGTCGTTGCGACGGTGGTGTCGTCGTCGACGGCGTCGAGCTCGCGAAGCACCGCCCATTCGAGGTCGCTGTACCCTTCTCCCTTTCCGATCCGGTCGCCCGCCGTCGTCACGGCGACCGACCCGGAGACGACCAGATCGACGTGCGGGACGTCCTCGGGCGCGACGGGAACGCCGTGTTTCGAGACGCCCGACACCGTGGTCGCCTCGTCGACGTCGTCGACCTCGGCGGGATCGAGTCGGAGGAACGGCTTCGGATCGCGGAGTCGCGGCTGCGCCATGTACACGGTCTTACCCGCGCGCAACGCGGCCCGTCGAACCGGGAGCTGTGGCGCGTCAGGATTGCACTTCAGCGTCGTCGCCGAAGCCCACGCGTCGGTCTCGGTCACCCGTTCGCAGGCGTCGTCCGCGCCGGCGAAGTTGGGGATCCGTCCGTGCGGCGGAAACGGGAACCGCGCCGCTCCGCGTTCCGCCAACGCGTCCCAGACCGTCTCCCGAACCGTCACTTTGTCCATGATCGTGACCACTCGTTCGAGGCCACGCGCCGCGTGTCCGAAAGGGTACCGTGATCCGTTGACAGACAAGACCGTGATCCGTTGATAGACATGATCTCCCAGTGGCGATTATTGCCGAAACCGATATCACCGGTCCCCGTGACTCATCGATCATGGCCGACGATCCGTTCGAGAACATGCTGGCACAGATGGACCGCGCGGAGGAGTACGCCGAGGTCGACCACGGCATATTCGAGCGGCTCAAGCACCCCGAACGGACCCTCAAGGTGACGCTCCCGGTCAAGCTCGAGTCGGGCGGGGTCGAGGTGTTCGAGGGGTATCGCTGTCAGTTCGACAGCGCGCGCGGCCCGTTCAAGGGCGGGGTTCGGTACCACCCGTCGGTCACCCAGCGTGAGGTGGAAGCGCTCGCGGGCTGGATGACGTGGAAGGCCGCGCTCGTCGACCTCCCGTACGGGGGCGCGAAGGGCGGGGTCATCTGCGAGCCGAAGGAGCTGACCGACCGGGACCTCGAACGGCTCACCCGTCGATACACGGAGGGGATCCGTCGGATGATCGGTCCGGAGACGGACGTTCCCGCGCCGGACATGAACACGAACCCGCAGACGATGGCGTGGATGATGGACACCTACTCGATGTACGAGGGGTACACGGTTCCGAAGGTCGTCACCGGGAAGCCGCTGGAGATCGGCGGCACGCCGGGTCGCGTCGAGGCCACCGGTCGGGGCGTCTCCATCATCACGGAGCGGCTGTTCGAGTACCTCGAACGCGACCTCACGGAGGCGACCGTGGCGGTGCAAGGATTCGGTAACGTGGGCGCTAACGCCGCCCGCCTCCTCGACGACGCCGGTGCTCGCGTCGTCGCCGCCTCCGACGTGACCGGCGGCGCGTACGATCCCGAGGGACTCGACGTCCCCACGCTCGCGACCCACGTCGACGCCGGCGGGCTCATGGAGGAGTACACCGCGGGCGTAGTCCGCGGCGTGAGCGACGACCGGACGCGGTGGGACGAAGCGGGCCACATCGACAACGAGACGCTGTTGTCGCTCGACGTCGACGTCCTCATCCCCGCGGCCGTCGAGGGCGTCATCACTGCGCACAACGTCGACGACATTCGTGCGTCAGCGGTCGTCGAGGCCGCGAACGGTCCGACGACGGTCGCCGCCGACGAAATCCTCACCGAACGGGACGTTCAAGTCGTCCCCGACATCCTCGCGAACACGGGCGGCGTGATCGTCTCGTATCTCGAATGGGTCCAGAACTCTCAGGAGTTCTCCTGGCCCCTGCAGACGGTGAACGCGGAGCTGGAACGTCGCATCGGCTCGGCGTTTGACGAGACGATCGCCCGGTACGACGACGGCGACGTTCCCGACCTCCGTACCGCCGCGTACACGATCGCGCTCGAACGTACGGCGAGCGCCCACGAGTACCGCGGACTGTTCCCCTGAGGCGGGGGCGAAGTAGTGCGGACTGTTCCCCTGAGGCAGGGGCGGCACGTTCCGAGCATGATCTCGGTCTCGGGACCGGGGACTCCGTTGAAATACTGGTAATCAGAGATAAGGTGGCATGAAACAGCCGATGTTTGAACGTGCTTCTCGATCGATAGCGGGAGTACGCGAATCAGATCGGTGGTCTGGTTATTTATAAGCGGTCTCACTCGGATCGACGGTGAACGCCTGCAAAGCCCCAGCCGTGAGGACTCGCGCGGATCGGTGCGCCCCTCGCTCGCGGTGGGCGCTCGGAGGCGCGCCGGGCGAGAGCCTCGCTACTGCTGTACAGTCGGACGCTGTTCTTGATCGGTGGAGTTCTGCTGATCGAGCACACGGTGATGTCGATCGTCTATCCATTCACAGACACGGCTATCCCGCAGTATCAATCGTCACCCTCACTGCGAAGCGACACGACCGTCAGCACTAACGCAATGATTCCGAGCACCCGCGTTACCGGGATCACCCACGATTTTACCGTGATGTCGTTTGGGTTCTCGTAGGCGAGCGATAACCCAAAATCAAGGTACTGACGCGGTACGACCGCCGCGGCTGATCCAACCAGGCCAAATACCACGCCTACGACGCCCGAGAGGAAACCAGTCCGGCGGATGAGGAGGAGAAACCCGATCCCTTCGAGGCGGGCCATCGGGACGGTCCATCCGCGGAGTATGGCGTCCTCCGGGTTCTCGAACGCCACGGTCTCCGCAGTTTCGACAATCCTGCGTGGAATCGACACCATTACCAGACCGATGACCGACAGCAGCGTTCGGCGCATACTGGCCCTTCGAAGGCTATCGAAATAAGCGTTAATTGGCGGGCAAAACTGTTCATAGGCCGACGGTGATACATCTTAAGTTCGGGTAGATCACCCTCCAGTTCGGCTTATCGTACCACTCGAAGAGTTTGAGGAGTAGAACCTCTGTATCTCATACGGCGCTCTTGACAGGTAGTGACAATGCAACGACGTAAACCTCTGCCACCGTGCTGAATACATCGCACATATCCATCACAAAAAATTGTGTAAGAATACACTATCCGATAATACGGGTTTATTCTCATAACTGTCCTACGAGTACTGGTGATTCGAAATGGCGACGACCGAACGACAGGCAGTAAACGGTGTCGACGTCACTGCGCTTGAAGGCGCAGTCGAAACGATCAGCGAGGATTCCGATGCCGGAATGTTCACGTTCCGGGCCGAGACCGATTGGGAGGACGCACTCAAGTCCGTGACGACGATCGACGAGTTCGACCAGGCGGGTGAGACCATCCACACGCGTGAGTTCACACTTCAAGGTGATGAGCCGGAACAGATCCTCGGCGAGCGCACGGGACCGAACGCCGTCGAACTCCTCCTCGGCGCGCTCGGGTCGTGTCTGAGCGTCGGCTACGCGGCGAACGCCGCTCACATGGGGATCGAACTCGACGATCTCCGCTTCGAGATGGAGGGCGATGTCGATCTCCGCGGCTTCCTCGGTATCTCCGAGGACGTTCGTCCCGGCTACGAGTCGATCGACTGCACGGTTCACGTGGACGCCGACGCTTCTGAGGCCGAACTGACCGAACTGCGCGAGCGGGTTGAGAAGACCTCGCCGCTCATGGACGTGATCACGAACGAGGTCCCGCTCGAAACCCGCCTCGTCATCAACTAACCACGTCTTGTTTTTACATATCATCCCGGTGAAATAGCTGAGGGGACCGTCGCAAATCCCAGTCCATTCATCGGCATCGTCGATGGGAGGTACGCACAGCACTACCGTACGGTTTGTCCGAGCAGGAGTACACCAAGCACACTGCCGGTGACGAGCGCAACCAGCGGCGCAAGCATCACGCCGCCGGCGTCATCGACGGTGAGAACGGACACGCTCGCGACCACCCACCAGAGCGTGTAGCCGGCGAGCGCGCCGAAGACGAGCGACGTTCCGATCCGTCGGAGACTCGTAGCGCCGTTTTGTGTCCGGTCACTAGAGTCCGCATACGTCGCGGCGAGTCGCACGCCGTGTCGAACCACGCGAGCGAGTACTGATGCCGCGAGGAGTCCCGGAACGAGAAGTGTTGCGGGGACGAATAGGGGGCCGACGATCGCCGCGACGATCCCGCCGTCGAACACGAATCCGGGCTCCGTCACCCAGACGACGGCGAGTGTCACGGTGAGCGCGGCCAGCACCGGCTCCACCGTTCGCCGGCGAACCGACGGCGAGAACGGCGTCCGGGTCATCCGGAGCCCTCACTGAAACCGCCGAACCGTCTCGAAAGCCGCGATCGGAGGGCGTTCTCGAGGGCTCCAACGATCGCGAAGCCAACGGCGAGCGGCCCGAGCACGAGGAGAAACACCGGTCCGCCTTCACTGCCGACGAACGTCTGGTTCAGGAGGGCCGGCACGACGAGCGCGAGGAAACACGCGGTCGGCGCGACCAGCCCGCGGCCGACGGCAGCACCGACAGGGACCGCCGCAGCGAGCGCCGTCGTCACGGCGAGCACGGGAACGATTCCGGTCGGATTCACACCGATTCCCGCCATCCACGCCACGACGGCGATTCCGAACGTGCCCCCGACCGCGCCGGCCACGAGGACCGTCGCACGTCGACTCGGCGGTACCGGCGGCAGGTTCCGTAGCCGGTTGTCTCCGAGGCCGTATCGCTGGCGAATCCCGTACTCCACGGCGGCGAGGACGACGAACGTCGCGAGCCACACGTACCACGTTCCCACGTAGCTCGTCAAGTAGACGGGGCCGTCGACGACGAGGTACCCCTCGAGCTCCGACCAGACCGGTGTCGGCGAAACGACGTCCCGATACGTCGCCCACGCGAGCAGTGCGGGGAGCCCGACGACCGGCGAGAGCAATCGCGTGTGAGCGGAGAGAAGGACGACGAGGACGCCGAACGCGAAGACAAACGCCGCGCTCTCGACTGCGGCAAGCGGCCACAGGGAGTCGGGAACGTGACCGAGCCAACGGAACAGGAACTCGACGACGCTGAGATGGGCGACTCCACCGATCGCCGCGACGAGGAGCGTGCGGGGTGACGGCGTGCTCATTGTGACCGCCTCAATCGAACTCCTCGACGACGGCGGGTTGCTGCCGCATAGCCGGCACCGATGGCTGACCGATCCGTGTCGGGAAGTCGTCCGGGTCCGTTTCGAGTAGACGCACGATGGAGGGACTGAGTGTGGAGGGACCGCATGCGTGCCAGTTCCACGGGCGAATGCAAAGGATTTGCCCCGAGCGAATTTAGTGAGATGACAGCGAGAGGGATGTATGGGTTCGTTACTGACGCTTGCGGCGATTTCGTATCACCCACGAGCACTGCTGTATCCGCTCGGGGCCTGGGTCGTGATGGCCATCATCGCCGTTGCGAACGGGGGATTCAGGGAAATCGTCTTGATCCCTCGAGTCGGTGACTATCCTGGTCACGTGTTGAGCACGGCGTTGCTCGTCATCGCTATCCTCGTGGTCTCGTTCGGATTCTTCAGGTGGACGTCGATCACGTATTCCCGGGCGGAACTGGTGATCGTCGGCGTCGGGTGGACCGTACTGACCGTCGGCTTCGAGTTTCTCGTCGGATACGCCGAGGGAACGCCCGTTTCAGTGACGCTCGGTCAGTATGACGTGCTGGCGGGGCAGGTCTGGATCGCCGTGCCGCTGACACTGCTCGCGTCTCCGTTACTGTTCGGGGCATACCTCGCTCGGTAGCCGACGAAACCGACGTGAACAGTTGTCTTCAGCCCGAATTCTAGCCCATGTACAGACGATCGACGGCCCGTACGCGCCGTTCGCCCGTTGTTTTTAACCCGTGACGCCGAACCGGTCGGTATGATCACGATCAAAGACACCGTCCACGATCACATCGAGATCGACGGTGTCGCCGCTGATCTCGTCGATACTCCGGCGGTACAGCGGCTTCGACACGTCAAACAGCTCGGCACGGTTCAGCTCGTGTACCCGTCGGCGAACCACACCCGATTCGAGCACAGCCTCGGCGTCTACCACCTCGCTCGGCAGGCGCTCGATCACCTCGACATCGGCGGAAGCCGAGCCGAGCGGATCGAGGCGGCGGCGCTCCTCCATGACGTGGGCCACGGGCCGTTCAGCCACAACATCGAGGCGCTCACGCACCGTCACACCGGAAAGTACCACGACGACGTCGACGAGCTGTTGCACGAGGGCGAGGTCGGTGCAGTGCTTCGCGACCACGACCTCGACCCGTCTCGGATCGCCGAGCTGGTCGCGGGAGAGGGGACGTACGGCGCGTTGATCTCCGGCGAGCTCGACGTCGACCGGATGGACTACCTCGTCCGTGACGCGTACCACACCGGCGTTCCCTACGGGACGATCGACACCGGGCGCTTCGTCCGGGAGCTGACGTTCACGGACGTCGATGGCGACGACGCTACCGGATCGACCCCCGCGCTCGTCCTCGACGAGGGCAACGTCCAGACGGCCGAGAGCCTGCTGCTCGCCCGCGCGCTCATGAACCCGGTCGTGTACACCCACCACGTCGCGCGCATCTCGAAGGCGATACTCCGTCGCGCCGCCTCGGAGCTCCTCTCGGCGAGCGAGACGACCGCCACCGAGCTCCGACGCATGGACGATCACGATCTCCTGTCCGCGCTCCGCGGTTGTGGGGAAACCGCGGAGCTCTGTCGGCGATACGACGAACGCGACCTGTACAAGCTAGCGGTCTGGGCCGAGTACGACGACGTCCCGGAGCGCGTTCACGAGGCGGACCACGACGCCGAGCGGGCGCTCGAGCGCGAGATCGCGTCGGAGGCCGACGTCGATCGCGACAGCGTGATCCTTGACGTGCCGCCGGAGCCGTCGATGCGCGAGTCGACCGCGCGCGTCACCGTCAGCGGCGAGGTGCGACGCCTGGAGAGACAGTCGCCGCTCGTCTCGGCGCTCCGGACCGCACAGCGGAACCAGTGGCGGCTCGGCGTGTATGCGCCGGACGCAGACACCGATCGCGTCGGGCGGGCGGCAGCGGCGGTCCTCGGACTCGATCCCGACGGACTCGTGAGCGCGGTCCGGAAGGCGATGCCGACCACCCTCGACGAGTTCGAGTGACGCGACCCGCGGCGGCGTTGGGTGACCCGGAACCGCTTTGCGTCCGGACGCGCAGTCGTACACGTATGGACACGCGCCGCGCGCTCCTCGACGCGCTCGATGACGGCCCCGTCTCGGGACCGGCGCTCGCCGACGATCTCGACGTCTCCCGCGCGGCCGTCTGGAAGGCGGTCGAGGCGCTTCGCGAGGAGGGGTTCGCGGTCGAGTCGACCCCGAACGGGTACGTCGCGCCCGACGACCCGCCGTACACAGCCGCCGGGATCGAGTACGGGCTCAACGCGCCGTATGCGGTCGAGTTCCACGATGCGGTCGGCTCCACCAACGATCGCGCCCGAGAGCTGGCGGCGGACGGAGCGTCCGATCTCGTCGTCGTCGCGGACGAACAGCTCGGCGGACGGGGACGGCTCGACCGGCAGTGGACCGCACCGAGTGGCGGCGTATGGGCTTCGGTGTTGACCCGGCCGGACGTCCCCCCGGCGCATGCGCCCGCGTTCACGCTCGCCGTCGCGGTCGCGGTGACCGATGCGTGTCGGGAACTCGGCGTCGACGCGTACATCAAGTGGCCGAACGACGTTCTCGTCGGTGACGGGTCCCCGGTGGGCGACGGCCGATCGGGAGTCTCGTCCGGTCGAGCGTCCGACGACCGCGCCCGCGGTGGTCGAAAGCTCGCCGGGATCCTCACGGAGATGGAGGGCGAAGCCGACCAAGTCTCGTGGCTCGTCGTCGGTCCGGGCGTCAACGCGAACATCGACGCGGAGGAACTCCCGACCGGAGCGACGTCGCTCCGGGAGCAGTGCGGTGCGGACATCGATCGGCGACGATTCCTCCAGCGGCTCCTCGAACGGTATCACGAACTGACCGCAGCCCCGGACCGGATCCTCCCCGCGTGGCGCGAGCGTACGAGCACGATCGGTGCTCGCGTGCGCGTCGACACCGCCGCCGGCGAGGTGCACGGCGTCGCGGTCGACGTCGAGTTCCCCGGCGGACTCGTCGTCGACACGGGAGACGAGCACGTCCGCGTCCACGCCGGGGACTGTGAACACCTCCGTCCGGTAGGGAACGAGCGCTGACCGTCGGCCACTGACGGGAAGCGAGCGCCTCAGGAGAGTTCCGAATCCGCGACTCGACCGCTCCCCGATTCGCCATCGGCGGCGGCCCCTCCCTTCGAGGGATCGTCGGTCACGCGGACCGTCAGGACGGGGACCTCGGATCCACGGACGACTTTTTCGGTCACGCTCCCGAGCAGGAGCCTGTCGATCCCGCCCCGACCGTGGGTTCCCATCACGATCAGGTCACAGTCTTCGCCTTCGGCGTACCTGATGATCTCCCGGCTCGGCGAGCCGTCGACGACTGCGGTCGTGACATCGATGTCGTAGTCGGTCGCCAACTCCTCGACGACCGCGACCGCGGCCTCGGCGTCCGTGCGGAGTAGGTCGTCGACGCCCTCCCAGGAGGTCTCCATCGGCATCCCCGCGTAGCTCGCGGTGTTGATGACGTACAACGCGTGTACCCTCGCGTCGTGAACCGTCGCCAGATCGAGCGCGTGGACGACCGCCCGCTCTCCCTCGGGAGAACCGTCCGTGGGAACCAGGATCCGGTCGTAGAGTGTCATCTGTTCTCGTATGTTGGTGTTTGTCGTGGTTGATAACTCTTTGCACAGTTTGCCGGTTCTCTTCGGCCGCCGACGCCGATCGGTCGGCGGAACGAGGCCAACTATATCCGATCGTGGGCGAGTTACCGGGCATGCTCATGACGCCGGGACCGACCTCGGTCCCCGACCCCGTCCGCGAGGCGATGAGCCGCGAACTGATCAACCCGGACGTCGATCCGCGGTTTCAGGGGATCTACGACGACCTGACCGAACGGCTCGCGGCGGTGTACGGCGTCGAAGAGACCGTTGTCGAGACCGGCAACATCGACGACATCGACGACACCGCCGGCTCCGGCGATGGTCGCGACGTCGTCGTTCCCGGGGGCGAGGGAATCCTCGGGCTGGAAGCGGCGATCGCGTCGCTCGTCGAGCCCGGAACCGAGGTGTTGTGTCTGTCGAACGGGCTGTACGGTGACGGGTTCGCCGAGTTCGTCGAGCAGTACGGCGGCGAGGCGACGCTCGTGGCGGCCGACTACGACGACCCCTTCCCGCTCGCGGAGCTCGAAACGGCGCTTACCGACGGCGCGTTCGACGTCGCGACGATGGTCCACTGCGAGACGCCGACGGGGACGCTCAACGACCTCGAGCCGGCACTCGACCTGTTCGCGGAGACGGGCGCGCTCACCGTCGTCGACGCCGTCTCCTCGTTGGGGGGCGTTCCGGTTCCGACGGACCGGATCGACGTCTGTCTCGGCGCGTCCCAGAAGTGTTTCAGCGCACCCCCCGGACTCACCACGGCGGCGATAAGCGATCGGGCGTGGGCGGCGATGGAGGAGCGCGATCCGCACTCGCTGTACACGAACTTCCTCCCGTGGCGGGACACCTCCGAGGGGTTCCCGTACACGCACCTGACGACGAACGTCGTCGCCTTACGCGAGGCGCTCGCGCTCGTCGTCGAGGAGGGTCTCGACGACGTGTATCGGCGCCACGAGGCGGCCGCGGAACGCTGTCGCGAGCGCGGGAACGACCTCGGGCTGGAACCGTACCCCGCCCCCGAACGAAGCTCGCCGACCGTTACCGCGTTCGCCGTCCCCGGACGCGCACGGGAGCTACAGGCGGCGCTCCATACCGACCACGACGTGCTCGTCGCGACCGGGTTGGGCGACCTCGCGGACGATATCCTCCGGATCGGTCACATGGGACACAACGCGCGTCTCGACCGGGTCGATGCAACGATGGACGCGCTCGGCGACGTGCTCTCGGAGCGGGACTCCACGCGCTGAGGTCGCACCGATGCCGGACGATACTGAACGATACCGAACGGCCCGCTCGGACACACGGACGGCGATCACGCTCCGGACGCGGGGTCATCGGGCGATCCCGTGTTGGCTCCGTCGGACGTCGGGCGACCCAACATCGCTCTCGTCCGCCGTTTGCCGCCCACGTCGCCGGGTGCCGTACCGTTTTAGGGCCGGATGCTGTCGTGTCACGTATGAAGGCCGTTCAGTTCTCGGCACACGGCGACCGCGACGTGATCGAGTACGGCGAGTTCCCGGAGCCGGAGCCCGCCGCCGACGAGGTCGTCGTCGACGTGAAGGCCGGCGCGCTCAACCACCTCGACGTCTGGACGCGCCGCGGGCTCCCGGGCGTCGAACTCGAACTGCCGCACGTGCCCGGCAGCGACGCGGCCGGCGTCGTCGAGACGGTCGGCGACGACGTCACGCGGTTCGAGCCGGGTGACCGGGTCGCGGTGAGCGCCGGCGTCTCCTGTGGCGAGTGCGAGTTCTGTCGGGCGGGCGAGGAGTCGCAATGCGTCTCCTTCCGCATCCTCGGCGAGCATCTGCCGGGCGTTCACGCGGAGCGAGCGGCGGTGCCCGCGGACAACCTCGTTCCCGTGCCCGACGACGTCGACTGGTCGGTCGCCGGCTCCGCCTCGCTCGTCTTCCAGACCGCGTGGCGAATGCTCCAGACGCGTGCCGACATCGAGGCGGGCGAGTCCGTCCTCGTGTTGGGGGCGTCCGGAGGCGTCGGCCACGCCGCGGTCCAGATCGCCGACCACGCCGGCTGTGAGGTGTTCGCGACCGCCTCGACGGAGGCGAAGCTCCGCCACGCCGAGGAGTGCGGTGCGGACCACGTCATCGACTACGAAACTGACGATTTCGCGTCGGAGATCGCGGCGCTGACGGGGAAACGCGGCGTGGACGTCGTCGTCGACCACGTCGGGGAGGCGACGTATCCCGACTCGCTGGCGTCGCTCGCGAAGGGCGGCCGGCTCGTCACCTGCGGCGCGACGACCGGACCGAACCCGGACGCAGGCCTCAACCGGATCTTCTGGAACCAGCTGTCGGTGCTCGGGTCCACGATGGCGACGCCCGGCGAGGTCGACGACGTCCTCGAACTCGTGTGGGACGGCACGTTCGAGCCGCGGATCCGTGAGACGCTGCCGATGAGCGAGGCCGCGCGAGCGCACGAGCTGATCGAGAACCGTGAGGGCTTTGGGAAGGTAGTGGTAATACCCGACAGTGAGTTCTGAATCCGACGCGGACGACGAATACGTCCATACACCGGGCGACGAGCGAGATATCGGTGCCGACGTCGGACCGATCACGACCGAGCCGGAGGGGGTCGGGCGGCGAGGGTGGGTGTTGGTTGCCGCGCTGATAGTCTCCGTGTTGGTGATCCCCGGGATCATCTACGCGTACCCGTACGCGGCCGGGTCGTTCGGGCTCACCTTTTACGGGACGTACCTGCTGCTCCCGTTGATCCCTGCCGTGTTGCTCGGCGTGCTCGCGGTCTGGTCGCTGGGTGTGGTGGGCGAGACGGAGTGATCGGCGCGCGCCGCACCGAGCGAACCGATCACATCCGTGGCGACGAACGATAACCGTTTTCAGCGGTAGCCGCGGAGTGTGGATATGTTGATCACCGTCTCCGGCCCGCCGGGAAGCGGGAAGAGCACGAACGCCGCGGGACTCGCCGAGGCGCTCGGGCTTGACCACGTGTCCGGCGGCGACATCTTTCGCGAGATGGCCGCCGAACGCGACATGACGCCCGTCGAGTTCAACGAACACGCCGAGGAGGACGCCGCCATCGATCGCGACCTCGACCGACGACTGTACGAGATCGCGACGACCCGGGACGGTCTCGTTCTCGAGTCCAGACTCGCCGGCTGGCTCGCGGGCGATCACGCGGATCTCCGCTTCTGGTTCGACGCACCGGTCGACGTCCGCGCGGAGCGGATCGCGGAACGCGAGGAGAAACCGGTCGGTCGCGCACGCGAGGAGACGCAACGACGCGAGGCCTCCGAGAAGAAGCGGTATCGGGAGTACTACGGCATCGACATCGACGACCTGTCCATTTACGACGCCGCGTACAACACCGCCCGCTGGGGCCCCGAACGGTTCCTGGACGCGCTCGTCGCGACCGTCGAGGCGTACGACGCCGACGACGACGAGGGGAAGGTTCCCATCGAGGGCGTCACCCACGACTTTTAAGCGGTGCGCGCGTCGCTGCGTGTATCCGAATGACCGACGACCCAGACGACGTGTCCACACGGGATCCCGACGACGACCCCCTTCGTTCGCCACCGGACGAGCGGTCGCTCCCCGAGCTGCTCCGGTTCGGCGTCGTCAACGTCGACAAGCCGGCCGGTCCGTCCTCCCACCAGCTCTCCGCGTGGCTCCGGGACGCGATCAACGACACGTTGGCGACGATCGACCCGGACGGTTCCCGGATCGACGGCGTCGCCCACGCGGGAACGCTCGACCCGAAGGTGACCGGCTGTCTCCCGACGCTCACCGGCTCCGCGACCCGCGCCGCACAGGTGTTCCTCGAGGGAACCAAAGAGTACGTCTCCGTGCTCGAACTCCACGCGGAACCGCCCGCGGACCTCCGGGACGTCGTCGCCGAGTTCGAGAACGAGATCTACCAGAAGCCGCCGCGGAAAAGCGCCGTGAGTCGCCGGCTGCGGACGCGAACGATCCACGAGCTCGACCTGCTGGAGATCGAGGGTCGAAAGGGACTGCTCCGGATCCGGTGTGAGTCGGGGACATACGTCCGAAAGCTCTGTCACGACGTCGGCCTCGCCGCGGGCGTCGGCGCACATATGGGCCACCTCCGGCGGACGGCGACGGACCCGTTCGACGACACCGACCTCCACACGCTTCACGACCTCACGGACGCGCTCGCGTGGGCGGAAGAGGGCGACGACGGGTACCTCCGCGACGTCGTCAGGCCCGCCGAGGACGCCCTCGTCCACCTCCCGTCGCTCACGATCGCGCCGTCGGCCGCCCGCAACGTCGCGACCGGCGCACCCGTCTACGCACCGGGCGTGATCGACGGCCCCGCACCGGCGAACGTCGCTGACGACGACGACGACGAGACTGCGAGCGACGACGGAGCCGACGGACCGCTCGTCGTCTGTCACACGCCGAACGGGTCCGCCGTCTGTCTCGGTCGACTCGTCGGCGATCCCGACGCCGATTCCGGCGTCGTCGTCTCGTTAGAACGGGTGCTGCTGTGACCACGCCGAAACGAAGTCCTTAATTACGGGACTCTCATTGTTCCGAGTACAGTACGGGACCGTGGGGTAGTGGTATCCTCTGCGGATGGGGTCCGTAGGACCTGAGTTCGACTCTCAGCGGTCCCATCTAGTTTTGTAACGAATCCGATAAATAGCAGCGAGAGCACCCTCTCGCGCCCCAAAACCGCATTCGGGGGGTCGCCATGATCCGCCTCCAGAGCGGATCCGGCCACCAACGCAATTGTGACAACTGCGGATGTCACGTCTCCGATAGATTCGCCGCCGTCTACGGTGACGGCCAGGACCAAGTCCACCGCTGTTTCGCCTGTGACTGCTTCCGCCGGATCACTCGCGGCAGCGCCGCCGGCGACACCGCAGTGAGAGGCGGGAGCGACTGAGCGAGGCGCAGAGCAAGGCGCGCGAGCCGTCGCGGCTGGGGCTTTGCGGGCGGTCATCGCAGAGTCGTCGATCAGTTATAAATGCCCGCCGACAACACTCACATTCGACTTATAAACAACCACGCCACCGATCTGGTACACCTGCTCCCGCTCTCGATCGCCGCTGTGTCCGTACTGACCGCGATCGGAACCATATATGTCAAATATTGGGCAGTTCAACGGAGCCGATTCCTCGTATTCAGTCCCATCGTATTCACTCCCATCGCGTTCAGTCCCACCGCGTTCAGTCCCAGAACGACTGCGTGCGCGCGTACTCACGCTCCTGTCGCAACACGTCCCGGTAGAACTCCGTCTCGTCTTCCCGGAGTCTGTTGATGATCCGGGCGGCGTTGTGCGGGCCGACGCCGCGGGCCGCCATCGCGATCACGGCCTGCTTCCCGTGTGTCTGGACGAGACTCGCCGCACGGTGGGCGCGCTCGGTCAGTCTTTCCTGCTCGTCGTCCTTCTCAGTCGCACGGACGGCTGCGACGGTCTCCTCGTCCCACGGGTTCAGCGAGGCGATCCGCGTCGATCCGCACACGGGACACTCCGGGTGCTCACGGACACGACGGACCTTCGTCGTCCGCTTCCAGTCGTCACAGTGGAGACACGCGAGGATCACTCGGTCGTTTCGGATCCGTTCTCTGACCGTTTCGATCACGCTCGCGTCCGCGTTCTCGGGGACGAGGAACTCCGTCCCGGCCGATCGACCCGCGGTGCCGAGCGGCGTCCGCTCACGGGCGGTCGCGAGCGACAGGTCGCCGGACCGGACCCGTTCGAGGACGGTCGCGGTCGCCGCGACGTCGAGGTCGGCGTGGAACACCTCCCGGAGCGCCTCCTCGAAGACGGGTGTGCCCTCCAGCGCCGCCAACAGGCGGTCGCCGCCGAACCGCCCGCGTCCCTCCCGGTAGCGCTTGATCGTCCCGAACTTCGCGGCGACCTGCGCCAGCGTGAACTTCAGCACGTCGGAGTTCTTCAGCGCCAGTTCGAGATACGCTTCGAGGTGGTCCGGGTCGGTCGTCTCCAGAATCTCGACGAACGTCCCGAGGTCGACGCCGGCGGGTACCTCGAAGCCGATCCGGTACGGGTCGACCTCCATCCCGACCGAGGAGCCGGTTCGCTGACCGACGAGCGCCGCGAGCAGTCGGGCGAGCGTCTCGTTGACCTCGTGGCCGAACGCTGCGTTCACCGCGACCGTCCGCGCCTGTCCCTCGATCACGATCCGCTCGTCGGTCGGTACCGGATGTCCGGCCTCGACGTGTTGCTCGACGGGTTCTAACGCCGACGCGATCGTCCGCCGATCGACGGGATATCGCTCCGTCAGGTTCGCGGCGACCGCCTCGCGGGTGCTGCCGGCGGCGAGCGCCTCGGCGGCCTCCCCACGGATCCGCCCCACTTCCTCGGCGACGGGTTTCGGGACGGGAATCTCCTGACCGACCCAGGAAGGGATCTCGCCGGTCGGGTCCGCGATCGGCGTCACGTTCACGCGCTCCTCCTCCTCGTCGACGTCGGTGATACGCCACATCTCTCCGCGCTGGACGAACGTCTCGCCCGGCCCGGCGAAATTCACCACGAACCGCTCGTCGAGCGTGCCGATCCCGCGCCGCGAGGACATGTCGTACACCTCGTACGTGGACTCGTCGGGGATCATCGAGAGGTTCGCGTAGAAGTACTGCCACGTGCCGCCCGATTTCGAGAGAGTGTCCGACTCCTCGTCGAGCCACACCAGCCCGTTGCCGTCGAGCTCGCGGACCACCGCCTGGAACGCCGGCTCCGAGAGGTCGCGGAACGGGTACGCATTCGTGACCGTCTCGTACGCTTCTCGAGCGCGAACGTCCCCCTCGTCCATGACGAGCCCGACGACCTGGTTCGCGACCGTGTCGAGGCTCCCGTGATGGATGTGCGCCGGCTCGACGAGTCCCGCCTCCGCCCGCCGGGCGATCGCCATCGCTTCGAGCGTATCGTCGCCGCCCTGCGTTACGACGGTGCCCTCGGAGACCAGATCACGGCGATGGCCGGCACGCCCAACCCGCTGGAGGAGCCGGGCGACCTCCCGCGGGCTCCCGTACTGGACGACGTGATCGACGCTGCCCACGTCGATGCCGAGCTCCATCGAGGAGGTACAGACGAGCCCGTCGATCGCACCGCGTTTGAATCGGTCCTCGACGTCGACGCGGACGTCCGTCGACAGGGAGCCGTGGTGGATCTCGATATCGACGGGGGCCACCCGCTCCTCGTGAGTTGACTCCCGCGTCCCGTCGGCGAGCGTCTTAAACCGCGACCCTAGGGCCTCGGCAGTCTGTCGCGTGTTGACGAAGATCAATGTCGACTCGTGTTCACGAACGATCTCGCGGATCGTCCGGACGTGGCTCGCGACCGTCTCGTCGGCGGCGAGCTCGCCGGCGAGCCGCGAGTCCGCGGCCGTGATCTCCGGATCGACGACGCGCACGTCGGTTCGGGTTCCGGCGGCGACCTCGACGATCTCGAACTCGCGGTCGCCGTCACGCTCCGGATCGCGTCGACCGCAGCCGACGAGAAAGCGCCCGACCTCCTCGGGCGAGCCGACCGTCGCGGAGAGGCCGATCCGCTGGAACGGGCCGGCGACTCGACGGAGGCGTTCGAGCCCGATCGTGAGCTGTGCGCCTCGCTTCGCGGAGGCCAACTCGTGGACCTCGTCGACGACCACGTGTTCGACGTCCGCGAGCGCCGCGCGCATCTTCGAGCCCGTCAGGATCGCCTGCAGGCTCTCCGGTGTCGTGATGAGCACGTCCGGCGGGTCGTCGGCCTGCGTGCTCCGCTCGTACCGCGTGGTGTCGCCGTGGCGGACCGCCACCTCGACGTCGAGCCGGTCGCCCCACCACGCCAGCCTGTCCATCATGTCGCGGTTGAGCGCGCGGAGCGGCGTCACGTACAGCGCCGAGATCCCCGGGCGCGGAGCGTCGCCGGGCGCGTCCCGAGCCGCGACGAGCCGATCGAGGACGGGCAGCATCGCCGTCTCGGTCTTTCCGGTTCCGGTCGGCGCGAGTACGAGGGCGTTCCGGCCGGCGGCGATCGGCGGGATCGCCTTCCGCTGTGGCTCCGTCGGCGTCGTGAACCCCCGTTCGGAGAGCGCCTCCCGCACGGTCGCTCCGAGGTGCGTGAACGCGTCCATTCCCGAGGTGTCCGGCATCGATCGGAGTACGGTCGTGACCCGATTAAGCTCGTCGGCCGACGGGTTCGCACCGAACTCACGGGTCGGGGTTTTTATCCCACCTCGCGACCAACTCGGGGGTATGAAATCGACGAGGAAGGCGTTGCGCGACGGTGACCTGTTCAAGGACACCTACGAGCGGCTCAACTGTGCGGCGTGCGAGATGGTGTTGAAAAAGCGGAACGACCCCGACGAGGTGTTCTCCGTCCGCAGCTGTCCGGAGTGTGGTGTGGAGTTCAAGGAGCTCCGGTAGCGTCGCTTCTCCTCGTCCGTCTCTTCTTCCCGTCCGTCTCTTCTTCCCGTCCGTCTCTTCTTCCCGTCCGTCTCTTCTCCTCTCAGTCGTCACTCGAAGACGGCATCGAACGCGCCGGCACCGAGCGGATCGAACGTTCCGGCGGCGACGTTCTCGCGGACGTGTGCGACGTCGCTCGCGCCGACGAGCGAACAGGTGACGCCCGGTGCGCTCCGCGCGAAGTTGAGCGCGCGCTGGGCCGGCGTCCCGCCCGATAGCTCGGCGTCGACGCCGTCCGGGATCGCGCCCGGCACCGCGAGGTCTCCCTGTGCGATGCTCGCGCTCGTGAACACCGATAGGCCGGCGTCGTGTGCGAACTCCAGCGTCGAGACGGGGGTGCTTTCGTCGACGCTACCGTCCCTCGCGTCCGGCGTTGACGACGCCGGTCGATGGTTCGCTCGGGTGAACGCGTCGGCCATGGCGACGTTGAACGGGAGCTGGATCGCCTCGAAGCCGTGACCGTCGGCCGGCCCGACGGACCGTCCGGCCGCCTCAGCGCGCGCGAGTATCTCCGGGAGCGAGAGGAATCGATCGTCGTCCTCGGGGACCCTGAACGCGTCCCACGTCGCGACGCCGTAGCGGCCGATATCACCCGCCAGCCGGCGGCGCTCCAATCGCTCGAACGCCGCCTCGATCGCGTCGTACACCTCCTCACGCGAGCGGACGGCACGTTGGGTCTCCGGGTTGTGGAGGTAGTAGCAGTCGATCGTATCGAGCCCGAGACGGTCGAGGGAGCGGTCCAGCGACCACTCGACGTACTCGGGGGCGAGACAGTGGCTCCCGCCGACGAGGTCGTCGACGTCGACGATCCCCGGCTCGACGAACGCCTCGCGGACGTATGATGCCGGATCGTCGGGACGGTCGCCGTCGAACGGGAGGAATCCACCCTTGGTCGCGACGACCACGGCGTCGCGATCGATCGGCGAGTCTCGAATTGCCTCGCCGACGACGCGCTCGGACCGGCCACATCGGTAGTTCACGGCGGTGTCGACGACGTTGACGCCGGAGCGGAGCGCGAGACCGATCGCCTCGCGGTAAGCGTCGTCGACGGCGTTCGTCGGTGCGCCGAGGTACGTTCCCAGTCCGACGCTGGATATCACGCCGGGCCCGAACCGGCGGAAATACGTCCGCCCGAACGCGTCGCCGAACTCGTTGCGGTAGTTCCAGAGGGCCTCGCGGGTCGCCATCGATACCGTTCTCGAGGGCTTCACCAGTAAAAGAACGGTGGGATCGGCACCGATCGCGTGATGAAGCGTCGAAGATGTTATATATATACAGTAACGTCGATCGCTTGAGTATGTCTCACAAAACGAACAGACGATCCGTTCTGAAAGGGCTCGGAGCCGCAGGAGCCACAGGGGTCGCCGTCGGTCTCGCGGGATGCGCGGACGACGGCGGCGACGCCGATGCGATGGTCGGCGTGTTGCAACCGGCGACGGGTGATCTCGGCGATCTCGGTTCGCCGATTCAGGACGCCGGGGCGCTTCCCGGAATTCAGCTTGAAGACGAGGACGTCCCCTACGAGATCGACATCAGACGCGAGGACACGGAGACGGAGCCGGAGGTCGGCATCGAACGGGCACAGGCGCTCGTCGACGCCGGTTATCCGTCGATCACGGGCGCGGCGTCCTCGGGCGTGACCATCGCGGTCGCACAGGACGTCCTGTTCCCGGAGGAAGTCGTCGGTATCTCGCCGGCGAGCACCTCGCCCGCCATCACCGACATGGACGGCCGGTACCTGCTTCGGACCTGTCCGACGGACGCGCTCCAGGGGGTCGCGGCCGCGGAGCTCGCCTACGAGGACCGCGGCCTGGAGACGGCCTCGACGTTCTACCTCAACAACGACTACGGGCAGGGGCTCAACGACGCGTTCGTCGAGAACTTCGAGGGGCTCGGCGGTGCGGTTCAGGAACAGTCGGCGTTCGAAGCCGAACAGCCGTCGTACGACTCCCAACTCGAGGTCGTACTCGCGGACGACCCGGACCTGCTGTACGTCGTCGGCTACCCCGACAGCGGCGAGCAGATCTTCCGCGACTTCTACGAGAACTTCGACGGCGACGACACGGTCGTGATGGTCGCCGACGGGATGCAGAGCAACTCGCTGCCGGGCGACGTCGACAACCCGATGTCGAACGTGATCGGTACCGCGCCGGCGGCTGCCGGTCCCGGTCGCGACACGTTCGATCAGCTGTATGACGCGGAGTTCGGCCGAGATCCCGGCGTGTTTACCGCGCAGGCGTACGACGCGACCGCGGTCCACCTGCTCGCGCAGTTCCGTGCGGACGAACTCGCGGGACCCGCCGTCAGCGACCAGGTTCGCGAGGTCGCGAACCCGGGCGGCGAGGTCGTGACTCCCTCGACGCTCGCGGACGGTCTCGACTTGGCCGCCGACGGCGAGGAGATCCAGTACCAGGGCGCGTCCAGCGCGATCGTGTTCGACGATAACGGCGACCTCGACGCCGGCGTGTTCGACGTCTTCGAGTTCGACATGGACGGGTTCACCGTCACCGGGCAGTTCGAGCTGTAGGACGGCGGACTGCTCCCGGTCGACCGGATTCGATTTTTCCAAACGACGTGACCGTCACGGGCGAGTGTCGCTCCCGCGAAGCGTGTCGCCCCTCACAAGCGGCCCCGTCACCCGCCGAGGAAGTCCCGTCTGACCTGTTCGTCGGCGAGCAGCGCGTCGCCGTCGTCCTCGTACCGGTTCTGCCCTTGGACGAGTACGTAGCCGCGGTCACACCGCCTGAGCGCCTCCTTCGCGTTCTGCTCGACCATGAGGACCGCCGTGCCGTCCTCGTTGATCTCGTCTATCCGGTCGAACATCTCGGCGACCAGGTCGGGCGCGAGCCCGGCGCTCGGCTCGTCGAGCATCAACATATCGGGATCGAGCATGAGCGCTCGTCCCATCGCGAGCATCTGTTGTTGGCCGCCGCTCATCGTCCCCGCCTTCTGACCTCGTCGCTCTCGTAGGATCGGGAACCGATCGAACACGCGCCGAACGCGCTCCTCGGGCACCTCGTCGAGGATGTACGCGCCCATTTCGAGGTTCTCCATCACCGACAGCGACGGGAACACGTTGTCACTCTGTGGGACGTAGCCGATTCCGGTCCGAATGATCTGCTCCGGCCGGATGCCGTTGATCTCCTCGCCGTCGAACTCGATCCGCCCGCCCATATGCGTCGTCAACCCGAAAATCGACTTCATCACCGTCGACTTCCCGGCCCCGTTCGGGCCGACGATGGTTACGTACTCCCCCTCGTCGACCGTCATGTCGACGCCCTCGAGTATCTGGAGGTCACCGTATCCCGCATCGAGTCCGTCGACGTCGAGCAGTGCCATCAGATGTCACCCCCGAGATACGCCTCGATGACCTGCTCGTTCGATCTGATCGTCTCGGGCTCGCCCTCCGCGAGCACCTCGCCTTGATGCATCACTACCACGTGTTCGCAGTGTTTCATGATCACGTCCATGTCGTGTTCGACGAGCAGGAAGCTGTACCCCTCCTCGCGGAGGTCGTGGATCCGCTCGAGCAGCTTCCGCTCGAGCGAGGGGTTCACGCCCGCCATCGGTTCGTCGAGCAGGAGCATCTCCGGCTCCGTCGACAGCGCGCGGGCGAGCTCGAGCAGCTTCCGTTGTCCGCCCGACAGCGTGCCCGCGTACTCCTCGGCGAGATGATCGATCTCGAAGAACTCCAGGGTCTCCCATGCCCGTTCGCGGAGCTCCTCCTCCTGTTCGATCACCTCGCCGCGTGCGATCGGCGCGACGGACCGCCAGATCGACTCGCCGATCTGTCCTTTCGGGCCGAGCATCACGTTCTCCAGCACGGTCATCTCCGGGAGCTCACGGGCGATCTGAAACGTTCGTACGAGCCCGCGGTTCGCGATCCGTTCCGGACTCCTTCCGGTGATCTCGTCGCCGTCGAAGACGACCGATCCCCCGTCCGGTCGATGAACGCCAGTGATGCAGTTGAACGTCGTCGACTTCCCTGCCCCGTTCGGGCCGATGAGGCCGGTTATGGACCCGCGCTCGACCTCGAAGCTCGCGCCGTCGACCGCGACGATACCGCCGAACCGCTTCTCGAGGTTCTCCACGCGAAGGACCGGATCGCTCGAGCCCGTGGCGGTCCCACCAGTCGCGGTCGTGTCCTCGGTCGACGCGGCGTCCTCGGAGCTACTCATCGGAACCACCTCCGTCGCGCCGCGAGAGGTCCGTCGCGGCCGCGATCTCCTTGCGATCGCCGAGCAGCCCCTCCGGCCGATAGATCATGACGAGCACCAACACGACACCGATCATGATCCACCGTATCTCGTCGAGGCTGCCGACGAAATACCCCACGAGCGGCATCGGATCGAGCGCGGCGAGCTCGACGAACGCGTCGTAGATCGTCTGTGGCGACCGGACGTCGAGGTTCGTCCTGAGTATCGTCCGGACGAACCGGGGTCCTTCCCAGAGGAACGCGGCGAAGACGAACCCGCCGAGGACGCTCCCGGTGTTCGAGCCGGCACCGCCGACGATGAGCGCGACGAAGATGTAGAACGTGACGATGGGCATGAAGCTCTCGGGGGTGGCGAACGACCGGCTGCCGATCCAGAGGATCCCCGCGAGCCCCATCAGCGCACAGCCGAGGGTGAACACCTTCACCTTCGCCAGTTGGGTGTTCTTCCCGAGCGACCGGGCGACGATCTCGTCTTCGCGGATCGATTTTAATATTCGCCCGAACGGCGACCGGGCGATCCGGTACAACAGGAGATAAAAGAGGACCACGAACCCGATGATAACGAGCGCGTACAACAGTCGGTTGACGATCGATTCGGAGACGCCGACGACGCCGCCGATCCCGTAGAGGACGTCACCGATCACCTCGACGGCGGAGAACTCGAGCAGCCACGGGATGACGGTGTCGACGGGGGTGTACCGGATCCCGCTGCCGCCGCCGGTGCCGTAGATCCGCTCGCCGACCTCGATCTGTCGGAGGCTTCCCGAGGTGATCGACAGCCGGACGATCTCCGAGAAACCGAGCGTGATGATCGCGAAATAGTCCGCACGGACTCGCAACGCGGGCAGCGCGATGACCGCGCCGACGAGCCCCGCCGCGATCGTCCCGCCGATCACGCCGATCGGGATCGGGAGACCGAAGCCGGCCGGCGTGCCGCTCGGGTCCGCGGTGAGGACGGCCATCGTGTACACGCCGACGGCCATGAATCCGGCGACGCCGATGTTGAACAGCCCGGTGTATCCCCAGTGGAGGTTCAACGCGAGCGTCAACAGCGCGAACACCGCCGCGAAGAACGTCACCGTCTGGAGGAATCCGGCGGTCTCGTTGACGGAGACGCCGGTGAGGAGTCCGAGCACGCCGAACGCGACGTATGTGACCAGCACCGTTGCGGCGATGAGGAGGAGATCTCGCTTCCAGCCGAACGACTCGGTGTCGATGAAGCCGTCGAGACCGTCCCACAGCCGATCGCGAACGCCGGCCTCCTCGGCATCGCTCGCGTCGCTCATGCCGTCTCAACACCTCCGAACAGGCCGTCCGGCTTGAAGATCAACACCAGTATCATCAACGTGAACGCCGCCACCTCGTTGAGGTCAGAGGGGATCCAGATCAGCGAGACGTTGATCGTGATCCCGACGATCAGCGAGCCCGCCAGCGCGCCGTAGATCGAGCCGATACCTCCGAGGATCACCGCAGCGAACACCAAAAGCAGGAGGAACCAGCCGAGGTTGATCGTGATCTGCGATTGGTCGAGCACGATGAGATAGCCGGCGACACCGGCCAATCCGGCCCCGATCGCCCACGTCGCCGTGATCACTCGCTCCGTGGAGATACCGGTCACCATCGCCAGATCGCGGTTGTCCGACATCGCTCGCATCGACTTTCCGAGCTTGGTGTACTGCAAGAGGAGGTGGACGGCGACGATCAACACGAGCGCGCTCGCGACGAGGGTGAGCTCGTGGAGATTGACGCGTTCGATCGGGAGCCATGCCGGCTCCCAGAACGGGGCAGACGCGACGACGCCTCTGGAGTCCTGCGTGTACACGATCGCGATGACGTATCGGAGCGCCAGCGCGATGCCGACGCTCGCGATCAGCAGCGTGATCCCGCCGGCGTCACGGAGCTTCTTGAACACCGCTCGGTCGATGGCGAGCGCAACGAGAACCGTAAGTACCGCGGCCGCGATCACGCCGATGACGATAGCCAGCGGCGACGCGACCACGTCCATTCCCAGCGCGCCGGCCTGTGCGCCGCCGTCGGCGTCGAGAAGCAGTCGGCTGCCGAACTCCGCAGCGCCGATGCCACCGATCAGGTACGCGACGGTCCAGCCGCTGAACGCGCCGACCGTCAGCAGTTCCCCGTGCGCGAAGTTGGCGAATCGCAGAATGCTGTAGGTCATCGAGAGCCCGATCGCGGCGAGCCCGATGTACAGCGAATCGACGATTCCGTTCCACAACAGCGACCCGAACTGGGATGCCGGAAGATCGCCCGTCGTCACCCGTCGGAGAAGATCGACCCCCAAAAGTGCGATCCCCGCCAGGAGGAGGAAGCCGAACAGCTCCTGTGCGGTCGGGTTCAGTACCCGTTCCCGTAGCCGTGATACGTTCATTCGTCTCACGATACCGCTCGGGGCTGATATAGTTCACGCTGTATCGTCCCGCTCACGGACGGCGGCGGTACGCGGCTCCCGGGGATCGCGCCGTCTCCGCTCCGAGACAGGTGCCCGTCGAGATCGAGTCGAACTACCGTTCGTCCGAGTCGAGCACGCGGATCTGGTCGCCGCGGACGGTCACCGGAATGGGGACCGTCGCCTCGTACAGCTCGACGGTCACCTGGTCTTTGCCCTCGTCGATGCGCTGCACGCGCGCCTTCTCGCCTTTGAACGGGCCGGCGATGAGCTCGACGATGTCGCCCTCGGCGATCCCCTCGACGTCGGGGGTCGGCGAGAGGAAGTGCTCGACCTCCGAGAACGGGCTCTCCGCGGGGCCGTCGGCACCCTGAATGACGCCGCGGGCGTGCGGGATCTCGTCGAGGATCCGTGCGAAGACGCTCCCGTCGGAGGCCTCGACCATCACGTAGCTCGTGAGCTGGTCGGGCGCGATGACGGCGTGGATCTCCGGCATCTCCTTTTCCGCGAGCATGTCGGCGACGGTGCGCTCCTGGCTCGCGGTGGTTTTGACCGAGAAGATCGGCATTACGCGCCGACCCCCGGCAGGAGGCTCATGATCGAGAAGATCAGGAAGCCGATGAAGCCGACGAGGAGGATCCCGGCACCGGCGATCTTCGACACCTGGAGGAACTCGTCGGTGCTCGGCGTGCTCGCCAGCTTCAGCACCCGAATGTAACTGTTGAGATCGTACGGAACGTCCATGTTACGACCGGCTTCGAGACGAGACGGTTTTTACCTTTTGATGCGGAACCGCCGCCGAACCCGCGCGGTTCGTGGCGCGACTCAGTCGATAGCGACGGGATCCGCCGCGAGGGAATCGCGGTCGTCGAGTATCGCGACCGTAGCTAGTCGGATCGCGTGGGGCCAGCCGAGCGGCGTCGCGCTGTCGGGCGTCCCGTCGTCGAACAGTTGCTCCGGGAGGTAGCTCGTCGACTCACACAGTGAACCGTCGGGCGAGACGTGCGCGAGCAGATCGCGAGCGCGTCGCGCGAGCCGATCCGCGCGCGGGTCCTCGTGATCCGCGAGCAGGACCGCGAGCTCCGCGCAGGCGTTCGCGCCCCACGCGGTCGACACCGTCCACACCTTCTCCGAGGCCTGTCCGGCCTGTCGCCAACCGTCGGTCTCGTACCGGATCAGGCCGGCGATCTCGTCGCTCTCGTGTGCGAGCCCGTCGACGACCGTCTCCACGTGCGAAACCAGCCGGTCGAGCCGATCGCCGTCGACGCCCTCCTCACCCGCCGCACGCGCCAGCGCGTCGAACGAGCGGTGGGCCGCCGGAAGCGACAACGTCGCGGAGTCGAGGCGGTCGTCGAGGTGCCCCTCGGCCGTCTCGCGAAGCGCGTAACAGCCGCGATCGCCCACCCACAGGTCGTCCAGCGCGTCGTACACCTCTCGGGCGCGGATCGCGGCGTGGGTAGCCGGCTCGTCGATGTCGCTCCCGTCGGGGGACACACCCTCCGCGTCCAGCCCGCTCCCGTGTCGCGCGAGGTCGCTGTACGCCTCGATGAACGTCGCCGTCGTGTGGGTGAACCGACCGGCCATGTCCTCCCACGCGTTCTGACAGACGATCGGTCGACCGTCCTCCGCGAGCGTCTCGTCGAGTCCCGCCAGCGCTCGAACGAGCGTCTCGTCGAGGTCGTCGACGTCGACGCCGGCCCCGCGCGCCCGCGAGAGGAACGAGATGACGCTGCCGGTCTGGTCGGCTTGGTAGTCGACGTCCGGGCCGTCCTCGATGCGTGCGTTCGCCCAGCCGGGCGCGAGCGCGCCGTTCCGCGGCCAGACGCGGTGTGGCCACGATCCGTCCGGTCGCTGTGTCTCGACGTACATCCGCGCCGATCGGGCGTGCCAGTCGTCGAGGCCGACGCCGAGCCGCTCGTCCGCGTCGAGCAGGAACGTCGAGATCTCCGCGTCGTCGCGGAACCACGTGTAGCCGTAGCCGCCCGAGTGCTGGTAGTGCGGATCGAAGTCGGGGCCGGCGATCCGGAGGCCGGTGTCGGCGGACAGCAGCGAGAGCACGCGCAGATCCGCGGTGAGGGTCTCGCACTCGGGGACCGACTCGGGCAGCGTCGGCAGCGAGTCACTCGCGGCGTCGACCAGCGCGTCGCGGTCGTCGAGCTCCGCGAACAGCTCGTCGAGGCGCGCACGCGCCTCCTCGCGGGTCGTCTCGGACCGGTCGGTCAGCAGCGACCCCACGATCGCCGAGCCCTCCTCGAAGGGGATCTCGGCGATGACCTCCCCGGAGAGCCGTTCCCCCCCGTAGCGCTGGCCGGTGCGATCTCGTGGGAGGTCGAGCGGCTCCGGATCGAGCAGTTCGGGGACCGTCATCGGGAGCTGGCCGCCGAGCGCGGAGAAGCCGGTCGCGCTCGCGAGGAAGTCGTGCTCGTCGACGTGGTACACCTCGACTGCGTCGTCGTAGCGGAGCTGTCCGACGCGGTTCTCGCGTCCGTCGGGCGAGAACACCGCGTACACGATCATCGAAAGGTCCCCCACGTCGGTGCCGTCGTCGCCGTTCGGCTCGACCGTCGCGTGCGTGACGTGTGCGTTCCCGACCGTCAGATCGTGTCGTTGCACCGTCGCGACTCCCGTCTCGTGGACCGTCTCCACCAGCGTCGTCTCCCCGACGTATCGCTGTCGGGTCTCGACCCCGTCAAGCCACGTCACGTCGCCGTCGACCGCCAGCCCGAACCGGGCACGCGTGAGTCCCGACCGGCCCGTGAGGGGGTAGCCGAAGTCGCGGAGGCGACCGCCGCCGTCGACGTGGACGAGCCGGCCGTCGGCACCCGTAAACCGGCCGTCCACGGTCCGTCGCTCCCCGGGAAATCGGGTTTCGTGACCGCTGTAGCGTTTGTGGTCGTCGATCGCGTCGCGGAGTTGCATTAGTCGGACGGTCGCTCTCGCGCTGTATCAATTTTTGGTGTAATTATCATTCATTCATATATAGCGAGGAAAACGCTCAAGCGGACCCGGGTTCGGATGTGCGTATGCACGAACCCGGGCCGCCGCGGACGACGAGCGTCGGCGAACCGATCGAGTTGGCCCCGCGGAACCCCGACCCGGCGGGCGAGTACGCGTGGGAGGTCCGGGACAGTCCGGCCGGTAACGACGCGGATTCCCTTCTCCGAGCCGGCGAGACGACTCGCTCCGACGACCCCGTCGTTCACCTCGATCCCGACGTTCCCGGTACGTACGTCCTCGCCCTCCACGCGCCGGACGGGACACACCGCCAGCGCGTCCGCGTCTTCCCCGACGAGCGACTGCCGACCGAGATCCGCGTCTCGGCGGACGACCTCCCGATGCCGGCCGATCCCTCGCTGTCGGCCGATCCCTCGATGCCGGCCGATCCCTCGATGCCGGCCGAGGATCGGACCCCTCGCGTCGACCTGCTGTGGCCCCACGACGACAATCTGATCGGTCGCGATCGCTTCGACCGCGAGGGCGACGAGTGGGTCCACCGGACCCGAGTTCCGCCCGGTCGTCACGCGTTCGGTGTCGTCGTCGACGGCGAGATGAACGACCACTACCGGTCCGTCCACGAGGTCCCCGGCCCCGGACGCCCGACGGCGTCGCTGTCGTGGGGTCTCGAGGGAGCGGCACTCCGCCTCGCGGTCAACGTCGGCGTCCCGCCCGGATCCGGACTCGACCCGGACGACGTCGCCGTCGAGTTCCTCGTCGACGACCGAGACGCCGACCCGGAGACGGTCGACGCGATCGAGGAGTACGCCGACGGCCACACGCTCACGGTTCCGAGCGCGGTCCTTCCCGACGACGTCCGGATCCACGCGGTTCCGGTCGCCGAACGATACGGCGCGATGGACGCGATCCGGATCGAGCGTGAGAACGGGACGACGGACGGGGTCGCCCGCGGCGAGCCGTCGATCACGGTCACCGACCCGCACGCGCGACCCGACTGGGCGGCCGCACCGACGATATACGAGGTGTTCGTCCGGTCGTTCGCGGGCGACACGCTCCCGACGACGTTTCGGGAGATCGAGCGACGGATCCCGTACGTCGAGAGCCTCGGCGTCGACGTGCTCTGGCTCACCCCCGTGCTGGCCTCGCCGACCGAACACGGCTATCACGTCACCGACTACGCCGAGGTCGCCGCCGACCTCGGCTCCCGCGAGGCGTTCGAATCGCTGGTCGACTGCTGTCACGACGCCGGGATCCGCGTGGTCTTCGATCTCGTGATCAACCACACGTCCCGGGACCATCCGGCGTTCCAGATGCACGCGGCGGGCGTCGACGCGTACCGCGACCACTACCGCCGGACGGACGGCGCGTTCGACGTCACCGACACGGACTGGGCCGAGCTCGACCCCGGCGACATGCCCGAGCACTACTTCAACTGGGGACGGATCCCCAACCTGAACCTCGACTCGCCGACGGTCCGCGCGTGGCTCCTCGACGTGGTCGACGAGTGGGCCGCCGTGGTCGACGGGTTCCGCGCCGACGTCGCGTGGGGGATCTCCCACGGGTTCTGGAAGGAGGTCGCCGACCGCGTCCCCGACGACTTCCTGCTGCTCGACGAGACGATCCCGCACGACCCCTTTTACGGCGAAGGGGAGTTTCACCTCCACTACGACTCCTCGCTGTACGGGACGCTCCTCGACATCGGGGCGGGCGACGAGCCCGCCGATGCGATCGCCGACGCGGTCGACCACGCGTCGTGGCTCGGCTTCGAGGATCCGAGCGTCCAGATGCGGTACGTCGAGAACCACGACGAGGACCGGTACCTCGCGAGGTACGGGGAGGCGGCCCAACGCGCCGCGGCCGCGGTGACGTTCACGCTCCCGGGCGCGCCGATGGTCTACGCGGGACAGGAGCGCGGCAACGAGACGCCCCGCGGCCCGCTCCGTTGGCACGACGGCGACACCGCGCTCACCGACTACTACCGCTCGCTGTCGGCGCTCCGGGACGCGGAACCGCTCCTCCGCGAGGGCGGGGTCGCGTTCGACGGTCCGGCGGACGACGTCGTCGTCGATGGAGCCGAAACGTCGGTGACCGCGTACGTTCGGACGCCCGGTCTCGGAGCCGAACTCGGGGACGACGCCGATCGGCTCCTGATCGTCGTCAACTTCGCGGAGACGCCCGCGACGGTTCGCGTTCCGGACGGCTTCGATCGCGACCTGTTCACCGGCTCTCCGGTCGACGACAGCGAACTCGCCGTCGCTGACGTGGCCGTCCTCCGGTGAACCAAGCCACGTAGCCGCGGTGCGCTTCGGACCGCGCTTTCGGAGGGTCGGTCGGAACGACCGGAGTGCAGTCGTCGACCGGAGTGCAGTCGTCGACCGGAGTGCAGTCGTCGACCGGTGTGCAGTCGTCGACCGGCATGCGTCGCCGTGCAGTCTACTCGTTTCGCTGGTCGTACTTCGCGACGGCGCGGTCCGCACGCTTCGAGATCCCGTTCGGGTTTCGCGCCGGCGAGCGATCCTTCGCGCGGGCGATCATACCGTTGGAACTACCGGTGGCAATACCGTACACGACGTCGCGGCCGTGACCGACCCATCCCGACGGGGTCGCCTCCCCGCGAACGACGTCGCGTGCGACCGCGGCGGCGTCGGTCGCGGCGTGAGTGGCGGTTCGTCCGAACACGGTCGGGTGGATCCCGTAGTTCTTCAACAGTCGATACGTCAGCGCGCGATACTTCCAGCCCCAATCGCGGGACTCGCGGCCGCCGTCAGCCGCCGTCCGGGTCGGTCGCTCCTTGCTGACGTGGAGCCCCGGTTCCCACACCACGTCGTGGCCGGTCCCCGCGAGCCGATGGGCGACGTCGCGCGCGCCGCCCGTGTGGAGGTACTCGTCGAACCCGTCCAGATCGCGGAGCGTCTCGCGTCGGAAGACGACGTTACCGCCCGCAAAGTACGTCACGTCGCGTCCGGCGATCGTTCGGTGTTCGGGGGCGTCCTCCGTGCGCTCGTCGTGAGCATCCGCCGCTTCGGACTCGCCGTCCGCGCTCTCCGCACGAACCGGTCCGGTGACGACGTCGCCGTGATCCAGTCCGTTCACCGCGGCAGCGAGCCACGACTCGCCGATCCGGTTGTCGTAGTCGACGATCGCGATCGCGTCGCCGGTGGCGACCTCTATTCCGGCGTTTCGGGCGACGTTGACGGTCCGATCGGAAGTTTCCACGAGCACGTCGACGTCGTCTCGGTCCCGCACCATCCCGGTGGTGCCGTCCGCGGACGGGCCGTTCACGACGACCAGTTCCGCGGCGGGCGCGTGAGCCGCCAGCGCGTCGAGGCAGGCGGCTAACCGGTCCCGACCGTTGAGTGTCGGGACGACGACCGAGAGGTCCATACGGGCGTTGTCGTCCCGAAGATGTAAAAAGGGCTCCGTCAGCGCCCGCGACGCGTCGCTGGCGGCTCGAACGCTGTGACCGGCCGAGAACGACGGATCGCCGTCGCTAGACGGTGAGGTAGTACACTTGCTTGCGCGCGTCCTTGAAGCTGTATCTGGAGTCGACGAGCTCCTGCTCCTCCAGGCGGTTGAGCGCGTACCGGACGGTCCGGTCGGGAAGCAGCGACTCGTCGGCGAGCCCGCCCTGCGAGAGCGGGGCGTCACCCTCCAGTACCTTGGCGACGAGCTTGGCGCTTGGCGGCAACTCACGCAGGCGGTCGCGGTACTCGGTCTCTGATAGACGTTCCTGGTCAGGGGCTTCCACGGGACTGGTACTCATATTCCGGAAAACCCTCTTCCGAGTGGTAAAGGTTGGCTACATATGGGGGAATCCGATTGGGATAATATAAGGTAATAATATCATGTGTCGATTGAAAACTATACTGATCATTCATGCTGCTGAACGCGTGTTGCCGGCGTGGTTGGCGTCCGTCGTTCGCCCCGTTCATATCCAGTACGGTTTTGGTCGTCCGGAATGGATGACGGAACAACGTGAAGGGACAGGACTGGTATCAGGCCGACGAGGTCGCGGAAGAGTACGACGACGTCCGGTTCTCGGGCGGTGGGATGCTCATCGATAACCGCGAGAAGGAGGCGGTGCTCTCCGCGCTCGGACCGATCGAGGAGGGTCACAGAGTACTGGAGGTCGCCTGCGGTACCGGCCGATTCACGACGATGCTCGCGGATCAGGGTGCCGACATCGTCGGCCTCGACATCTCCCGCGAGATGCTCGAACAGGGTCGAGAGAAGGCGAAGGAAGCAGGGTTATCCGACACCGTGGCGTTCATGCGCGGCGACGCCTCGCGGCTCCCGTTCCCCGACGACCACTTCGATTCGGTCGTCGCGATGCGCTTTTTCCATCTCATGGACGATCCGATCCCGTTCATGAAAGAGCTCCGCCGCGTCAGCAACGACCAGGTGTTCTTCGACACGTTCAACCGTCGAAGTCTCCGGCTGCTGTACACGTGGCTGCTGCCGATGGGCTCCCGGCTGTACTCCGAACGCCAGGTCATTGAGATGCTGCGTGCGGCCGATCTCACGCTCGCCGGCGAGGAGCACGACTTCGTGTTACCGTACGGTTTCTACCGAGAGCTCCCCGGCGCGATCGCGACGCCGTTCCGCACGCTCGACCAACTCTTCGGACGTACGGTTCCCGGAGACTACGTCGCGTCCGTCTCCTACTGGAACGCACGCGTCTCCGAATAACGTTCTCCCCGGCGCACACGCCGGGGTAACGATCGGCAGACCGAACGTTCGATCGACCGGTCGTGTCGACGGCTGATCGGGTTCGACCCTCAGATCTCCTCTTCTACGATCTCACCGACGGCGAAGTTGGACTTCACTTCCGTCACCTCGATCTTCACTCGTTCGCCGACCTCGGCTCCGGGAACGATGATGACGTAGCCCCGCTCGACGCGAGCGATCCCGTCGCCCTGCTTCCCGAGGTCTTCGATCTCGACGTAGCGCATCTCGCCGGGTTCGACAGGGGGCTGTGGACCGTCGCTCGACCGTGAGGGGGAGCTCTCGGCGTCACGGTCCGACGACGCCTCACCGTCGGATCGGGAGATGAGAGCGACACGATACGTCTCCCCGGGGTCAATAGCACCGGTTTCGATCTCGCGGCGCGGTATCTCGACGACGTAGTCGTCGTCGTCCTCGCGGACATCGGCACTGAACAGACAAAGGAGTTTCTCGGAGATTTCCATAGTAGACTCCGCCGTCACGTACAGAGTGATCGATAATAGTTGTACCGCTGACGCCACGCGACCGCCGTCGCGTCCGGCTCGTCGATCACTCCTCGTCGATCGGCGTTCCGTCCCCCCGCTTCGGTCCTTCCGAGTCGAAGACGACGACGTCGCCCTCGGTCCGATCTGACGCGTTCGGGTCGTACGAGTTTCGGACCCCGATCGCCTCCTCGAGCTCTCGGATTGCACGCTCTTTCAGCGCCGCGGCGAGCTCCTCGGCGTCGGCTCGGTCGATGTCCAGTCCGAGCCCCTCACACTCGTGTGCGCGAACCATCCCCGCCCCGTCGACCGCCTCGCCCATCGGCTGGCTCGTCCCGCCGAGCGCGACGCTGAACGGGTAGGTCCGACAGACGAGCGGTCGGTCGTCGTGAACCGAACAGGCACCTCGGCCGTCCGTCTCCTCGTAGAACGTACAGTCCCCGCAGTCGTCGGTCGCGATCGCCCACTCGAACGTCTCTCCTGCCGGGTCGCCGTCCCTCCCCTCGTGGAGGCCGTAGGGCATCGGTCGAGCGACGTCGCGCCAGTCGTACGGCTCGTCGAACGTCTCGCTTGCGGCCGCGGTGAGGTCCCGAACCTCGTCCGGGAAGACGGTCGCGGTGTGTGGTTCCCGTTCGGGGTCGCCGTCGTTTCTCCGCTTGCCGGCTTCGTCGCCGCCGTTATCGCCGCCGTCGCTTCTCCGCTCGCCGGCTTCGTCGCCGTCATCGGATCCGGTCCCCTCGCCGATCTCGTAGCCCGTACAACACGCCCCGCAGCGTGTACACTCGAAGCCGATCGCCTCGATCGCGTCGGCGAGGTCCGCGACCGCGAGCTCGCGAGCACGATCGAGTTCCGCTTCGAGCGTTTCCATGTCCTCTTCGAGGGTCGGCCGCCGGTTAACGTCGTTCCTTTTCGGCGCGATTCGACCGACACGACCGCGGGCAAGCGGACGAAGGAGCGAAGTGTCCGTGGACCGTACCGCTCCGGTGTGAAGGAGTACGAGCGGAAAGGCCTGCTCGAACGGATCAACCGGGAGGCGTCCACGATCGGCGTCGACATCCCTGACGAAGTCGAGATCCAGGGCGAGCCGGTTGCGCTGCAGTCGTTCGTCTTCGAGATCGAGCGTCGAGACTCGATCCCGGCGGGCGAGCGCGACCGCGTCGAGCGGGCCAAACGGAACCTCCGTCGCGAGCGGATCGAGCGCGTGGAGCGCATCGAGGGCGGCGACGTGAGCTACGAACGCGGCGAGGCGCTCGCGGCGTCGGTCATCGGGATCGATCGCGCACTGGAGGCGCTCGAGGGGTTACAGGCACCGGGCCCGGACGCGGAGGCGAGTCGTCAGGAGGCGGCCGATCGGAAGCGCTGGATGACGTTCTTGAAGAAAGCGCTCGGCCGGGAGGAGTCGGGGAGCGGGTCGCGAACGCGTTTTTGAGCGCGTCTTCACGACCGCCCGTCGCTAGTTTCCGGTGAAGTCGATCCGCGAGTCCCCTGCGGACTCGTTTCGGGTCGCGGGGCCGACGCGGACGAACGCGTACGCGTCGTCGACGAGGTACACCGCGCCGTCGTCGACCGCGACGTCGACTCGTTCGAGCACGGACCCCTCACACGGGCCGAAGGTACAGTAGCCCGAGTCGGCCTCGAACGTCGCGCCGTGTTTCTGACAGAATATCTCGCCGTCGCGAACGAACGCTCCCTCCCCTTTGTCCAGTCGGACGTCCATCCAGTGTCGACAGTAGTTGCGGAAGGCGGAGACGCCATCGGCGAGACGGATCAACATCGCCTCCGCCTCCGGGGTGCCGTCCTCGTCCTCGCCCACGTCGCCCTCGCCGTCGTTGATCGCGTCCGGATCGAGCGGCCGGATCGTCACGAGCAACGTACCGTCCTCGGGAACCTCCTCGACCGCGACGATCCGTCGGTCCGCATCCATACGCGGACGTTGCCCGCCAGTCGGTTTCAATCGGTCGATAGCACGCTCTCGATGCCCGAATCGCTCCGGCTGTCGACGGGCTACTGTTGCACTGGCTCCTGACCGTCCGAACCGCCTCGCGGCTCGCCGGACCCGCTTCGGGAGCGACATCGACCTCGATCGAGTTTCCTACGGAACCAAACCCTCTCAACAGCAGCCGTCGGCACCGCACACGCCGCCGTAATCGATCCCGGTCTCGTCGCCGATCGCTTCGTTGCACTGCATCACCATGGTGGTGAACGCGAACTCCGAGGACGATTCATTTGCCGCCGCGAGCGCCTCGCCGAGCGCTTCGGCGGCCGCGACGACCTCGTCGTCGGTGACTCCGTCTTCGACGGCGTCTCGATCGGAGGCGCTCAACAGCACCCACCCCCGGTGGACCGCGCGAACTCCTCGCCGATCTCGTCGCTGATGACGTCGTTCGTCCGCTGGAGGAGCGCGATCAGTTCGCTCTGGGCGGCCTGCTGCCGTTGGACCGTCTCTGTGTCCGACAGCTCCGTCTGCAGTTGCTTCAGCTCCGCCATCACCGACTCGTCGAAGCCACCGCGCTGCATCTGCTGTTGCTTTCGCTGGTACTCGCGGAGCAGCGCCATCGCGTCGTCATCGTCCTGTACCGCCTCGTCGGCCGCGACGAACTGTTGGTACGTCTCCGATCCGCCGAGAGCGTCGAGGAACTCGCGGAGCGCCGCCTCAACGTTCGCCTCCACATCGTTCTCATCTGGGACGCCCACCCTGTCCTCTGCCGCGTCGTCCACATCCTCCGCGTCGCTCACGAGGGTGTCACCTCCGGTGCGTCCGCCTCGGCAATGTCCGCCAGCCCGGTGATCTCCTCACCGAAGGCGCTGAGCTCGCTGAGCCCGATCGGTTCGTCCTGCCGGAGCGGCGCTAACATCAGCGGCGCGTCGAACCGGTCGCGGATCTCGTCGAGGTACTGCGCCTGCTGGGCGCGCCGGTTCGCGAAGAAGGCGTTGTCGCCGTACTCCTCGGGGAGGAGGTAGTTGGCGACGACCAACGAGGTCTCGATGCCGACCTGATCTTCGAGGTCGGCGGCGGCCCGATACGCCTCCATCATGGGCGTGTACTCGGGGTACATCACGAACGCGAAGGTGCTCCGCTCGGGATCTTTCATCGTCTCGATGACCGCGTCGTACTGGTCGCCCTTCGCGGGCGCGGCACCCTTCGTCAGCGATCCGAGGTCCATGAACCCCTTCCAGTCGGAGGGCAGTTCGAGCAGGCGGAGCGTGTGTCCCGTGGGGGCCGTGTCGAAGACGACGACGTCGTAGCCGTCCTCGTCGAAGTAGCTCACGAACTTCTCGAGAGCGGCCATCTCCTCGGCACAGGGCGACTCCAACTCCTCTTCGACGTTCGCGATCGCGGCGTCGACGTCGATCCCCGTGTTCGCCTTGTTCTCGTACATCTCCGTGACGTGGTCGAGGACCTGCTCGCGATACTCGGCGAGCGCCGTTTCCTGGTCGATCCGCGCCGCGTCGAGGTTGTCCTGCCCGACCGAGGTCGGCTCGTGTCCCACGGGCTCGCCGAAGATGTCCTCCAGGTGCGCGGCCGGGTCGGTCGTGACCACGAGCGTTTCATAGCCGGCCTCCGCGAGCTTCGCAGCCGACGTCGCGGCGACCGTGCTCTTTCCGACGCCGCCCTTGCCGGTGAAGAAGAGATAGCGGGTCTCTTCGCCCGGCGTCAGCTGATCGACGACCGCGTCGACGTCGACCATCGCGTCGATGTCGACCGCGCCGTCGGCGTCCACGTCGGTCGCCGTTCCGACGTCGACGGTCGCCGCCTCGCCGTCGTAGAGGACGCCGCCCACGTCCGCGAGCAGATCGAGCCCGGCGATCTCACCGGGCTGGAGCGGGTACGTCGCCATCGCGTCGGCGTCGAACTCCTCGCGGGCGCGCTCGATGACGGCCTGCTCGTCCGCGCGTTTCCCCTCGAAGAAGGGATCCTCACACACCGACTCGGGGAGGTAGCCGTTGAGGATCAACAGCTTCGATTCGATCCCGAGCTCAGCGAGATCGCTCGCGCATCGGCTCGATCTCGTCGATCGAGGAGTCCTCGGGCTTGCCGACGAACGCGAACGAGGTGCGCTCACCGTCCTGAAGCGTGTCGATCGCGCGCTCGTAGTCCCGCTTTTTGTCCTCCATCGACGCTGCGGGCCCGATACAGGTCGAGCCGCCCTTCTCGAGTTCGGCGTTCCAGTCGGAGGGGAGCTCCATCAGTCGGATGGTGTGGCCCGTCGGCGCAGTGTCGAAGACGACGACGTCGTACTCGGGGCTGTCCATGAACTCGACGAAGTTGTCGAACGCAGCGATCTCCTCGACGCACGGGCTGTTAAGCTGCTCCTCGACGGTCTTGATCTCCTCGTCTCCGAGCAGCTCGCGCATCGGCTCGATCGTCTCCTGCCGGTACTCCTCCGCGGCGGTGTCCGGGTCTATCTCGATCGCGGAGAGGTTCTCGATCCCGTCGATCGCGGTGACCTCGTGGCCGATCGACTGCCCGAAGATATCGGAGAGGTTCGGCGCGGGGTCGGTGGTCACGAGCAGCGTTTCGTAGTCGCTGTCGGCGAGCCATGTCGCGGTCGCACAGCTCACCGTGCTCTTGCCGACGCCGCCCTTCCCGCTGAAGAAGACGAACTCCGTCTCGTCGCCGCTCGGCTCAACGATCCCGCGCGCGCTCGTCGACGGCGACTGCTCCACCCGTGACATTCGTTAGGCCTCCTGTGGGGTGGCGTCCCCGTCGACGGCGGCAGTCAGTTCGTCGTACGAGAGGTACTCTCCCTCGGCGACGATCTCGTCGTCGACGACCGTGATCGGAAGGATCGACGGGCCGTTCTCCTGAACGCGGTCGTAGATCCGCTGCGTTTCGAGGAACTGGTCGATGTTGTGTTGCATGTTTGCCCGGCTGACTTCGAGGTCGTCGAACGCGTCCTCGAGCTGATCGAGCGCCGCGCTGACCTCGACGAGCTCGTCGTCGGGGTCGGGGCCGCAGACGCCGGTGGAACAACACATCGCTTCTTCGTACAGAGTGAGTTCGGTCATGATGAGTCGGGTCGTCGTCGATCGTCTGAACGGTCGTTCGAAACGGGATGTGCCTCCGACACGTCCCTGAGACCAATTCAATTGAATAAATCCTCATATAACTATAAGCCCTTCGATCGGGTTCCTACCACTACCGATCCACGTACCGCTTCTAGAACGCGCATGGATGGCTATTATGCCATAGATACGCATAAGGGATTCAGACGTTCTGCGAGTCGGTATCGGAATAGCTGAGCTCGCAACCAATCGTCCCCATCCATTCGTGACGCTGTGTGGCCGACGGTCCACAACGCTTAATCACATATCGATTCAACTGTTCCGTATGTCATCGACCGATCGCCTGCGACGGTACGTCGTCGACGAGTGTGGCTCCTGTACCGATGCGGACCTCTCCGAGCGACTGGCGGAACTGGAGGAACTGAACGAGGCCGTCGGCGGGTCGGACCTCGAGACCGACGTTGCGCTGCTGTCGGCGCTCGGAAACGAGACGCGGTACAAGATCGTCCGGATGCTCCACACGGCCGACGACGAGCTGTGCGTCTGCGAGCTCTCGCCGCTGCTGGACGTGAGCGACAGCGCGATCAGCCACGCCCTCTCGAAGCTCACCGACGCCGGCCTCGTCACGCGCCGGAAGGAGGGCAAGTGGCGGATGTACCGCGCCACGCCGCGGGCGAGCGCCGTTCTCGTCGCACTCGACGGCTCGCGGTCCCTGTGAGTCCGGTTCGTCGCCGTCGTTCGACACACGCTACAGCCGGCAGCGTCGGCCGGCTTCGAGGCGTCCGGGGCGGTCGCACCGCCGTCGGTCACGCCCGGTTCCCGCAACCTCTTTGCGGCCCCTACCCGAACCCGCGGGTATGAGCTACGGATCCCTCGACGACGACGCGGTCGAGAGCTATCGTGAGGCCGGCGCAGTGCTGGTGGAAGCGATGAACGAGGCCCGAGAGATGATCGAACCGGGACGAACCCAACTGGCGGTCGCGGAGTGGACCGAGGACTTCATCCGCGAACAGGACGCGGGCATCGCGTTCCCCGTCAACATCAGCGTCGACCCGGAGGCGTCACACGCGACGCCCGGCCGGGACGACGAAACGGAGTTCGGCGAGGAGATGGTGTGTCTCGACGTCGGCGTCCACGTCGACGGCTACATCGCCGACGCCGCGGTGACCGTCGACTACACCGGCAACACGGAGCTGGTCGAAGCCGCCGAGATGGCGTTGGAGGCCGCGATCGACGAGGCCGGGCCGGGCGTCGAGGTCGGCGTCGTCGGGCAGGCGATCGAGGACGTGATCCGCGGGTACGGCTACACCCCGGTCCTGAATCTCTCCGGACACGGCGTCGAGCGGTACGACGCTCACACGGGACCGAACGTGCCGAACCGCGGGGTCGACCGGTCGGTCGAACTGGAGCCGGGGCAGGCGATCGCCATCGAGCCGTTCGCGACCGACGGCCGCGGGAAGGTCGGCGAGGGGACCACAGAGGAGATCTTCGAACTCCAGCGCGCGAAGAGCGTTCGCGACCGTCGCGCGCGAAAGGTGCTCGAGGAGATCGAAGCGTTCGACGACCTTCCCTTCGCCGCGCGGTGGCTGGAGGGCGACGGCGTCGGCATGGCGCTTCGCCGGCTCAAACAGTCGAACGTCATCAAGGGATATCCGGTGCTGAAGGAGGACGACGACGCACTGGTGAGCCAAGCGGAGCACACGATGCTGATCACGGAGGACGGCGTCGAGGTGACGACGGACGGGATCCACGACTTCGACTGATGGAGCGGATCTACGCGCCGTGGCGGATCGACTGGGTCGAGCGCGACGAGGATCCGATCGACGGCTGTCCGTTCTGCGTGCTTCCGAGCTTCGAGGACGCGACGGAGGCGCGGGTGGTCGCGGAGAGCGACCGCAACTACGTGCTTCTCAACAACGCGCCGTACAACCCGGGCCACGTGATGGTGATCCCGGACGCGCACGTCGACGACTGGACCGACCTCGACGACGAGACGATACTCGATCACGGTCGACTGAAGGCGGCGACGATCGCGGCGACTCGGCGCGATCTCGACCCCGAGGGGTTCAACACGGGGATGAACCTCGGCGGCGACGCCGCCGGCGGCTCGATCGATCACCTCCACACCCACGTCGTCCCGCGATGGAACGGGGACACAAGCTTCATGCCCGTCGTCGGCGAGACGAAGGTGATTGTCGAGGGGCTCGACCGGACGTACGACCACCTCCACGCCGGGTTCGCCGCGGGAGACCACGTCGTTGACCAAGGAAGTACCGAGGCTGGCGAGGCGGTACAGCTCTCGTTCGGATCTGAGTGAACCGGATCAGCTCCCGTTCGCCGTCGCCAGGAAGTTCCGGATCACGTCGTGGCCGACCGCTGTGAGGACGCTTTCGGGGTGGAACTGCACCGCCTCGATCGGGTACTCCCGGTGGCGGATCCCCATCACGATCGGCTCGCCGTCGTGGTCGGTCGTCGCCGACACCTCGAAGGCGTCCGGCACCTCGACCGCGGCGAGCGAGTGGTAACGACCCGCCCGGAACCCCTGGTCGAGCCCCTGAAAAACCCCCTCACCGTCGTGGTCGACCGGGAACGCCTTCCCGTGGATCGGCTCTGGCGCGTGGCCGACCGTTCCGCCGTACTCGTGGACGGCTGCCTCGAGACCCAGACAGACGCCGAGCGTCGGGGCCTCGGGAGAGAGCTCTCGGAGGACCTCGGCGGTGACTCCGACGTCGCGGTCGTTCTTCGGGTGGCCGGGACCGGGACTGATGAGGATCGCGTCGGGGTCGGCGTCGACGACGTCAGCGAGCGATGCGGTGTTTTTGAGGACCTCGATGTCGACGTCGGCGTCGAGTCCCGAGTCCTCGTCGAGTCCGATCTCGGAGACGTACTCGACGAGGTTGTACGTGAACGAGTCGAAGTTGTCGACGATCACGATCTTCATTCGTCCACCTCCGTGGCGGCCGTGGCGACCGACTCGCCCGCGTTGTCGCCGTCACCAGCCTCACGGATCCGGTCGATGGCGGCCAACACGCCGTCCATCTTTCGCTCCGTCTCCTCGTACTCCGCGGTGGGATCGGAGTCCGCGACGAGCCCCGCACCGGCTCGAACGGTGACGACGTCGTCGGTCCCGTCCGCCCCGTCGGCCCCGTTCTCCCCGTTGTCCTCGCGGATCGTCGCCGTTCGGATCACGATCGCGAAGTCGGCGTCGCCGGTCCACGAGTAGTAGCCGACGCCGCCGCCGTACGCCTCCCGCGGCGTGCGCTCCAGCTCGTTGATGATCTCCATCGCGCGGACCTTCGGCGCACCCGTGAGCGTGCCGGCGGGAAACGTCGCTCGCGTGGCGTCGAATGCGTCCGCGTCGGCCGCGAGCGTTCCCGTCACCGTCGACTCGATGTGCTGGACGTGGCTGTACTTCAACACGTTCATGAACTCCTCGACACGGACGGACCCGGGCTCGGAGACGCGGCGAACGTCGTTTCGTGCGAGGTCGACGAGCATCGTGTGTTCGGCGCGCTCCTTGCCGTCCGCGAGCATCTCGCCGGCGAGCCGTCTGTCCTCGACCGGGCTCGTTCCGCGCGGGCAGGTGCCCGCGATGGGGTTCGAGACGATCCGGTCGCCCTTCACCGACACGAGCGTCTCCGGGCTCGCGCCGACGATCGTCCGGTCGTCGTGACGGAGGACGTACATGTACGGCGAGGGATTCACGTCACGCAGCGCCGCGTACAGTCCGAGCGGGTCCACCTCACCTCGAAGCTCTCGCGTGCGCGAGACGACTCCCTGATAGATGTCGCCGTCGAGGACGTGCCGTTTCGCGGTTCGGACCGCCTCCTCGTACTCCTCGCGCGGACCCGCGGTTTCGCCCCGCTGACGGAACCCGCCGGTGTCCGGCTCCGTCGCGTTCCGGAGTTCCTCGGCGACCCGCTCCGCCTCCGCGGCGATGTCGTCGTAGATCGAGCCGGGGTCGTCGTCGACGTCGGTGACGGGAGTGAACACGAGTTCGACCGTCTCCTCCACCTCGTCGAACACGACCGTCCGCGTCGTGAGGGCGAACTCCGCGTCCGGGAACGCCGTCTCGGGACGGTCGACGCCGACCTCCTCCAGCCAGAGGTCGTACACCGCCTCGTACGCCAGAAACCCCACGAATCCACCCGAGAGGATCTGTCGGTCGGTGTCGGGGAATCCGCGGAGGCTCACGTCCGGGAACGCGTCGCGGACGCGGTCGATGACGTCGCCGTCGGACGCGCCGATCCCATCGTCGTCGGACGCGACGAGCCCATCGCCGTCGGACGCGCCGATCCCGTCGTCGATCAGGTCGGCCGCGGGGCCGAGCCGCTGGACCTCCGTCCGATCGGGATGGACCGAGACGATCGCCTCCGGATCGTAACCGACGAACGAGTAGCGAGCGTGTTTGTCCGCCTTTCCGCCGGCCGTGAACGCGCCGTCGGGATCGCTGGAGGCGACCTTCTGTCCGGACTCCAGGAGGAACCCGTACGGGCTGTCGCCGACGAGCGTCGCGTACGCGGCCAGCGGTGTGACGTCGGCGTCGAGGGATGCCGCGGCGCGGACGACGACCGGCTTCTCGGCGTCCGCGGCCAGTTCGACGAACGCCGCCCGCGAGCGATCGAGAGCCGTCATGCGATCTCCATCTCACGACCCGCGTTGGTGACGAACCGGGCGATCGCGTTGTGGTCCTTCCGACCGCCGGACAGCTCGACACCGGAGGCGACGTCGACCGCGAACGGGTCGGCGACCCGCACCGCCTCGGCGACGTTCTCCGGGGTCAAGCCTCCGGCGAGGACGACCGGAGAGGTGAGCCGCGCGGCCAGGTCCCCGGTCGCGGCCCAGTCGTGCGTCTCCCCGGTTCCGCCGGCACCCGACTCCCGCGTCGAGTCGACGACGAGCGCGTCGACGATCGGATCGAGCATCTCGGCACGGCCGTGGTCCGCGGCGTCGACCGTACACAGGACCTTCACGCCGGTTTCAGCGCGAACGTAGCCGATCTCGTCGGCCGTCCACTCCCCGTGTAGCTGGATCGCGTCCGGCTCGACCGTCCGGAGCAGTTCGACCGCCCGCTCGGGCGAGGACGGCATCGTGACGAGCGTCGCCGTGACGAACGGTGGCACGTCGGCGAGCAGCTCCGCCGCGGCCGCCGGATCGACCTCGCGCGGCGTGTCGACCGGGACCTCCGTGATGACGCCCACGGCGTCGGCACCCGCGTCGATCGCGGCCCGGAGGTCGGCCCCGCGGGTCAGCCCGCAAATCTTCACCCGTGCCATCAGTCGTCCTCCGCGTCGAGAGTCGGTTCGGCACGGGCATCGCTCCCGCACAGTGCCGCGAACTTCTCGGCGGCCGCACCGGAGTCGATCGCCTCGGCGGCGATTTCGACGCCCTCCGCGAGCGTCTCGGCCCGTCCGGCGACGTAGACCGCCGCACCCGCGTTCGCAAGGATCAGGTCGCGTTTCGGACCGGTCACGTCGCCCTCGACGATGCCGCGGAGGTCCGCCGCGTTCTCCTCGGGCGTGCCGCCCGCGACCGCCTCGATCGGCGCGCGCTCCAGCCCGAGGTCCTCGGGGGTGATCGTGAACTCGGTCACCGCCTCGCCGTCGACCTCCGCGACGACCGTCTCGTCGTGTAAGGCTATCTCGTCCATTCCGGAGCCGTGAACGACGAGCGCACGGTCGACGGGCATGTGCGCGAGCGAGCGCGCGATCTGTGCCACGAGGTCGATGTCGTACACGCCGAGCACCTGCGCGTCCGCACCGGCCGGGTTGGTGAGCGGACCGAGCACGTTGAATATCGTCCGTAGCTCCAGCTCTCGACGAGGGCCGATGACGGCCTTCATCGCCGGGTGGAAGACGGGCGCGAGCATGAACCCGATCCCGTCGGCCTCGATCGCCGCCTCGACGGCCGGCGGTTCGGCCTCGATGTCCGCGCCGGCCACTTCGAGGACGTCCGCGCTCCCCGACGACGAGGAGACGGAGTAGTTGCCGTGTTTCGCGACCGGCACCCCCGCTCCCGCGGCGACGATCGCCGCGGTCGTCGAGACGTTGATCGTGTCGTAGTCGTCGCCGCCGGTACCGCAGGTGTCGACGAGCAGGTCACGTTCCGGTTCGATCGTCCGCGCCGCGTCGCGCATCCCCTGCGCGAAGCCGGCGATCTCGGCCTCCGTCTCTCCCTTCGAGCGGAGCGCCGCCAGCAGCGCACCGATCTGGGCTTCGGTCGCCTCCTCGAACACGAGGCGTGCCGTCTCCCGTGCCTCCTCGACAGTCAGATCCTCCCCGTCCGTCACCCGCCGTATGGTTTCTGTGATACTCATTGTGAACTCCAATGTATATATTCGTCTTGTAATGTACAAGTGTGTACATGGTTTTAACCCTGTCGCCGTCGGATCGATCGTCTCGCAGACGCCGCCGGAGCGGTCGGGGTGGCTGGACGGTCGGGGAGGCCAAGGCGGCCGAGGCGTCCGAGCAGGCCGAGGCTGCGAGGGTGGTCGGGACGATTCGGTGATCGCACCCTTTTACTCGGTCGGAGGAAACGTGTCGCTCATGGAGGTCGGGATCGTGGCGCGGAAGGGGAATCACCGTGCGGCGTCGCTCGCCGCGGACGTCCGGGACGTCGTCCGGGAGCGTGGCGTCTCGGTGTGGCTCGACGAGGTGACCGCGGAGTACCTCGACGCTGGGCCGGGCCGAGGCGTCGACGCGCTCGCGGACTGTGATCTGGCCGTGGCGGTCGGGGGCGACGGGACGTTCCTGTTCGCCGCGCGCAACGCCGACGGAACGCCAATACTCGGCGTTAATCTCGGTGAAGTCGGCTTTCTGAACGCGGTCCCGCCTGACGACGCGGAATCGGTCGTACTCGCGGAGGTCGACCGGTTCCGAAACGGCGGGATGAACGTCCGAGAAACGCCGCGACTGGCCGCGTCGGCGGACGGGTGGGACTCGCTCCCGGCGGCAAACGAGATCGTGGTGAGCGGCGAGCGACGCGGACACGGCGGCGGGATCGACTACGAGCTCCGCGTCGACGGCTCGCTGTACTCCGGGGGACACGCCGACGGCGTCCTCGTCGCGACCCCGACGGGATCGACCGCGTACAACCTCTCCGAGGTCGGTCCGCTGGTCCACCCGGACGTGTCGGCGCTGGTCGTCAACGAGATGTGCGCCGAGGAGGGAATGCCCCCGCTTACGGTCGACGTCGACGCGACGGTGAGCGTCGCCGTCACGAGCGCCGAGGCGACCGTCGTCGTCAGCGACGGCCGGAATCCGCACGAGCTGTCGGGGCCGGTGGAGGTGACGATCGAGCGGACGACGACGCCGATGCGGATCGCCGGTCCGGCCGCCGACTTCTTCGAGGCGCTCGGCAAGCTGTCGTGAGTGCTCGGCGTTACGGGGGAGCCTACCGTCGCGTTCGTCCGCAGAAGGTGCCAGTGACCGACGTCCTCGCGTATCCGGTCAGTCGCTCCCGCGGATCGCCGCCTCCGCCCGCTGCAAGACCGTTCGAACCGGGAGGCCGGTGCGCTCGGCGACCGTTGCCGCGTCGTCGTACTCGGCGCTGACGTCGTACACGTCGCCGTCGGCGGTCGAGGCCAGTTTGACGGCGACCTCGTACTCGTCGCCGTCGACGTCGAGGACCGCCGTCTCGAACTGACGCTCGGCGATCCAGCGATGTGTCGCTCCCGTCTGGCGCACGCCCAGCGTCCCCGTCTCGCGCGCGAGCCGCGCCGCGACCGCCTCGGCGTCGGCGGGCTTGCAGACGACCGTCACGAGGTGTCCCGGACGCGACTTCTTCATCGTCGTCGGAACGATCGTGACGTCGCGCGCCCCGACGTTTTTCAGCGTTTGCTGCAGGCCACCGAGCACCTCTGGCGAGGCGTCGTCGAGGTTGGTTTCGAGGACGGCGACGTCGTCGTGAACGAGTCGGTCACCTCCGGTCCCGCCGTCCCCGACGATCGCCCGAAGGACGTTCGGACGGCGTTCGAACGTCGCGTCTCCCGCGCCGTAGCCCGACTCGGACACCGTGAGTCCCGGAGCGACGTCGACGCTCTCGGCGACGGCTCCGAGGATCGCCGCGCCGGTCGGCGTCAGCAGCTCCCGATCGATCGGGCCGCCGACGATCGCGAGTCCGGTGCGCTCGGCGATCTCGACGACGGCCGGTCCGGGTACCGGATACTCGCCGTGGCTCATCTCCACGGTGCCGCCGCCGACGGAGACGGGCGTCGTGACGACCCGGTCGACGTCGAGGTCGTCGAGCAGGAGCATCGCGCCGACGACGTCTGCGATCGCGTCGTCCGCCCCCACCTCGTGGAAGTGCGTCGCGGCGAGATCGGTCCCGTGAACCGACGCCTCCGCACGACCGAGCAGTTCGAAGGCGTCCAGCGCGGTCGACTCGATGCGATCGGGGAGCCCCATCGACTCGACGAGCGAGACGACCTCGGGATACGTGCGGTGGACGCCGGATCTCTCCGCGTGACCGTCGGAATCGTCGGGGTCCTCGACGTCGGTTTCGGCGAGCAGCACGTCGACGGTCGTCGCGCGGATCCCGTGTTTCACCGTCTCTCCGATGTCGTATCGGACCGGGAGATGCTGTTCAACCCGCGCGAGGACGTCCGGATCGGCACCGGCCGCGATCAGCGCGGCGCAGATCATGTCGCCGGCCGCACCGGTTCGGCCGTCGAAGGCGAGGGTTCGCATGTGTGATGGGTAGACGCCCACCGATAAAGAGACGTTCCACTCGGAACGACCGGACCCGTGACCAGAGGATCGATGAGCCCGTACGACGGGGTTTTAAACGAGGGTTCCGTACTATGCTATATGATGACATGCTACTCTAGCGAAACGGAGCGAATCGCCCGACGTGACGGTGAGATCCGCCGGAGCAACAGGCTTATAGCCACACCGCGTGCAGGTATTCCCGATCCCCGCGAGGAACCATGAACGAAGTCCAACTCGAAGTGGCGAAGGCGTACCCGAACGACTCGGGACGCGGCATCGCTCGACTCGACCCCGACACGCTGTTACACCTGAAGCTCTCACCCGGCGACATCATCGAGATCGAGGGCGCGGAGATGACCGCCGCCAAGGTGTGGCGGGCGGACAGACAGGACTGGAACACCGACACCGTTCGGATCGACGGGTTCACGCGCCAGAACGCCGACGTCGGGATCGGCGAGCGCGTCACGATCAGGAAGGCCGAGGCGGAGGCGGCCGACACGCTCGTTCTGGCCCCTCCCGAGGAGGCATCCGTCCAGTTCGGCTCGGACGCGGCCGGGATGGTGAAACGACAGATCCTCAAGCGGCCGGTCGTCGAACGCGACATCGTTCCGGTCATGTCGTCGACGAACCACCCGTTCATGCGGTCCCCCGGACAGGCGATCCCGCTCATCGCAGTGGAGACGGAGCCGGACGGGGTCTGTCTGGTGACCGAGGACACCGAGGTCGAGCTCCGCGAGGAGCCGATCTCCGGGTTCGAGAAGACCGGCGGCGGGATCACCTACGAGGACATCGGCGGCCTCCAAAGCGAGATCCAGCGCGTCCGCGAGATGGTCGAACTCCCGATGAAACACCCGCAGATCTTCTCGAAGCTCGGGATCGAGCCGCCGCAGGGCGTCCTGCTGCACGGTCCGCCGGGGACGGGGAAGACCCTGCTCGCGAAGGCGGTCGCCAACGAGACGTCGGCGTCGTTCTTCTCGATCGCGGGCCCGGAGATCATCTCGAAGTACTACGGCGAGTCCGAACAGCAGCTCCGAGAGATCTTCGAGGACGCGAAAGAGGAGTCGCCCTCGATCATCTTCATCGACGAGCTCGACTCGATCGCGCCGAAGCGGGAGGACGTCACCGGCGAGGTCGAGCGTCGCGTCGTCGCCCAGTTGCTCACGATGATGGACGGGTTGGAGACGCGCGGACAGGTGATCGTCATCGCCGCGACGAACCGCGTCGACAGCGTCGACCCCGCGCTCCGCCGCCCCGGCCGCTTCGACCGTGAGATCGAGATCGCGGTCCCCGACGAGGTCGGCCGCAAGGAGATCCTCCAGATCCACACCCGCGGGATGCCGCTGTCGGACGACGTCTCCCTCGACCACCTCGCGGACGAGACGCACGGCTTCGTCGGAGCCGACATCGAGAGCCTGACCAAGGAGGCCGCGATGAAGGCGCTCCGCCGGTACCTCCCCGAGATCGACCTCGACGAGGAGGACATCCCGCCGAGCCTGATAGACCGGATGATCGTCAAGCGCGACGACTTCCGAGGTGCGTTAAGCGAGGTCGAACCGTCCGCGATGCGAGAGGTGCTCGTCGAGCTGCCGAAGATCTCGTGGGACGACGTCGGCGGACTCGAAGGTGCCAAAGAGCAGGTCCAAGAGTCCGTCGAGTGGCCGCTCACCTCGCCGGAGAAGTTCGATCGGATGGGCGTCGACGCGCCGAAGGGCGTGCTTCTGTACGGCCCGCCGGGGACCGGAAAGACGCTGATGGCGAAGGCGGTCGCCAACGAGACGAACGCGAACTTCATCTCGGTGAGAGGACCACAGCTGCTCTCGAAGTGGGTCGGCGAGTCGGAGAAGGCGATCCGACAGACGTTCCGGAAGGCGCGGCAGGTGAGCCCCACGATCATCTTCTTCGACGAGCTCGACAGTCTCGCGCCCTCTCGCGGGCAGGAGATGGGTAACAACGTCTCCGAGCGCGTCGTCAACCAGCTGTTGACCGAGCTGGACGGGTTAGAGGAGATGGGCGACGTGATGGTGATCGGTGCAACGAACCGTCCGGACATGATCGATCCCGCGCTGTTGCGCTCGGGCCGATTCGACCGTCTCGTGATGATCGGCCAGCCGGATCAGGAGGGACGCGAGCAGATCCTCGAGATCCACACGGCCGACACGCCGCTCGCACCGGACGTGAGCCTCCGCGAGATCGCGGAGATCACGGACGGGTACGTCGGCTCCGATCTGGAGGGGATCGCTCGAGAGGCCGCCATCGAGGCGCTCCGCGACGACGACGCCGCCGAGGAGGTGGAGATGAAACACTTCCGCCGTGCGATGGAGTCGGTTCGTCCGACGATCACCGAAGACATTCTCGCCTACTACGAGGAGGTCGAACGGGAGTTCAAGGGCGGTGGGCGGGAGGCGTTCAGAGAAACCGGATCCGGTCGAATCGGGTTCCAGTAGGACGCCACGGCGTCGAGAGCGACGACGCCTTTCGCGCCTTTTAACCACCGCGATCGCCAAGCGAGGGTATGCCTCAGCCACGCGTCCCCGGTGGCGACGAGAACGTCCTCGAACTACCGTGCGGGGAGACCGTCGGGCTCGGCGAGTTGGACCTCGGGATGCGGGAGTTCGACTGCGAGTGCGGAGCGACCCACGCCGTCGTGATGGACGTCCATCCGCCGGACCGGTTTCTCCCGGAGTTCCTCGTCGACGTCCTCCGAGAGGCGATCGAGACGACCAGCGAGGAGATGCCGGAGTTCGACACGCCGCATCTCCTAGGAATCGCCTTAGAGGAGTTTCCGGATCGGGTCGTTGCACGTGACGCGAGCGACCACGCCGACGTCGGCTACGCGATGGTGTGGGTGGCGGAGTTCGACTCCCGGCGGCTCCACGAGGTTCTCGTCGAGCTCGTCGTCGAGTTGATGGAGCACGCGGTGAGCCACGCCGAGGACGACGACGCGCTCGCGACGTTCGAATCGGAGATGATGGAGTTCGACGTCGCGGCGTTCGTCGATCAGTACCGAGCCGAGCGGGACCTCGACGCCGAGGACCCGTACGTTTGAGTCCACGAAACGAGGATCCGTCGGCGACTCCGTCCGACAGGTGTCTGACTCCCGTCTCACTGAACCCTATATGTCCAGCAACCGTGCGTATGACGTATGCACACCCACGAATACGAACGGATCCGCGGTGTGCTCGCCGATGCCGACGAGCCGCTGACGGCGCGGGAGATCCTCGCGCACCTGGAGCAAGGCGAGGGGATCGACAGCCCGCACCGCGTCGCGACAGTGTTGGGACGGTGGGCACGACGAGGTGAAGTGGAAGTGATCGCGGCTCGTCCGTACCGGTATCGGCTCAACGCCTGACTCGAGGAACCCTCGAACGTCCGACGTGGCCGCGACTCCCCGCCACGCTTGGCGGCGTTTCAGCCGATTCGTCGACGGACACCGATATTGTGATATGGTTTCACATAACTTGCGAAAATCGCAAAACTCCTGCGAGATTCGTACTCTATCGCCGACCTTATTACGATGAACGTACTCCGTCGGGATAATGAGTGAGGACCGGACCATTCTGCTCATCGGCAGCGGGCCGATCCAGATCGGACAGGCAGCGGAGTTCGACTACTCCGGCGCCCAGGCGTGCCGTGCACTTCAGGAGGAAGGCGCACGCGTCGTCCTGGTGAACTCGAACCCGGCGACGATCATGACCGACCCGGACACCGCGGACCGGGTGTACATCGAGCCGATCACTCCGGAGGCGATCGCCGAGGTCATCCGACTCGAGGAACCCGACGGCGTCATCGCGGGACTCGGTGGCCAAACCGGCCTCAACGTCACCGCGGAGCTCGCCGAGCAAGGGATCTTAGAGGAGCACGACGTCGAGGTGATGGGCACGCCGCTCGACACGATATACGCGACCGAGGACCGCGACCTGTTCCGGCAGCGCATGGAGAAGATCGGCCAGCCCGTCCCGCAGTCGACGACCATCGCGCTCGACGACGGTGAATCCGTTACCGATTTCGACGAGGGGGCGCTCCGCGATCGCGTGCGTGACGCCGTCGACGAGGTCGGCGGTCTCCCCGTCATCGCGCGTACGACGTACACGCTCGGCGGCTCCGGCTCCGGCGTCGTCGACGACTTCGAGGAGCTCGTCGAACGGGTTCGGAAGGGCCTCCGTCTCTCGCGGAACAGCGAGGTGCTGGTCACCGAATCGATCGCCGGCTGGGTCGAACTGGAGTACGAGGTGATGCGGGACGCCGACGACTCCTGTATCATCATCTGTAACATGGAGAACATCGACCCGATGGGGATCCACACCGGCGAGTCGACGGTCGTCACCCCCTCGCAGGTCATCCCGGACGACGGCCACCAGGAGATGCGCGACGCCGCACTGGGCGTGATCCGCGAGCTCGGGATACAGGGCGGCTGTAACATCCAGTTCGCGTGGCACGACGACGGGACGCCCGGCGGGGAGTACCGCGTCGTCGAGGTGAACCCTCGGGTCTCCCGCTCCTCGGCGCTCGCGTCGAAGGCCACGGGCTATCCGATCGCCCGCGTCACCGCGAAGGTCGCGCTCGGGAAGCGGCTCCACGAGATAGACAACGAGATCACCGGGGAGACGACCGCCGCCTTCGAGCCGGCTATCGACTACGTCGTGACAAAGGTGCCGCGCTGGCCCATCGACAAGTTCGAGGACGTCGACTTCGAGCTCGGTACCGCGATGAAATCGACCGGCGAGGCGATGTCCATCGGTCGCACCTTCGAGGAGAGTCTCACGAAGGCGCTCCGCTCCTCCGAGTACGATCCCGCGGTCGACTTCGATGAGGTGAGCGACGAGGAGCTGGAGACCGAGTACCTCGTCCGCCCCAGCCCGGACCGCCCGTACGCCATGTTGGAGGCGTTCGACCGCGACTACACCGTCGACGACGTGATCGAACTCACCGACATCCACCGATGGTACGTCGAGCGCTTCGAGAACGTCGCCGATGCGACCGCGAAGGCGGCGGACGGCGAGTTCGTCCCCGCGGCTTCCGCGGGGCGCACGAACGCCGAGATCGCCGCGACGGCCGCGGACGGCGGGGTCGACGCGGACGTGAGCGACGTGGAGACCGCGGTCCCGGACCGGACGTTTAAACAGGTCGACACCTGTGCCGGAGAGTTCAGGGCGTCGACGCCGTACTACTACTCCGCGAGGCTACCGGAGTTCCTGCAGGGAGCGGGCACTGCCGGAGCCGCCAACGAGGTCCGCGTCGACACCGATGTCGAGAGCGTCGTCGTGGTCGGGGGTGGCCCGATCCGGATCGGTCAGGGCGTCGAGTTCGACTACTGTGCGGTCCACGCGGTTCGGGCGCTCCGCGAGATGGGGATCGACGCACACGTCGTCAACAACAACCCGGAGACGGTGTCCACGGACTACGACACGTCCGACGGACTGTTCTTCGAGCCCATCTCCGCCGAGGAGATCGCCGACGTGATCGAGACGACCGGTGCGGACGGCGTGATGGTGCAGTTCGGCGGACAGACGTCCGTGAACGTCGGCGAACCGCTGGCGGAGGAGATCGAGCGGCGCGGGCTCGACTGTGAGATCATGGGGACGAGCGTCAGCGCGATGGACTTAGCCGAGGACCGTGACCGGTTCAACGTCCTGATGGACGAGATCGACATCAAACAGCCCGAGGGCGGTACCGCGACGAGTCGTGACGAGGCGCTGGATCTGGCACACCGGGTCGGCTACCCCGTGCTGGTCCGTCCCTCCTACGTGCTCGGCGGACGCGCGATGCGCGTCGTCGAGGACGACGAAGAGTTGGAACGCTACATCGAGGAGGCGGTTCGCGTCTCACCGGACAAGCCGATCCTCGTCGACCAGTTCCTCGGAAACGCTGTCGAACTCGATGTCGACGCCGTCGCTGACGGCGAGGACGTGCTCATCGGCGGCGTGATGGAACACGTCGAGAGCGCCGGCGTCCACTCCGGCGACTCGGCGTGTATGATCCCGCCGCGCTCGCTCGACGACGCGACGATATCCAGGGTCCGCGAGGTGACCGAGAACATCGCTCGCGCGCTCGACACGGTCGGTCTGTTGAACGTCCAACTGGCGGTGACGGGCGTCCACGATCCGGACGCCGACGCCGAGGTGTACGTGTTGGAAGCGAACCCGCGGTCCTCCCGGACGGTCCCGTTCGTCTCGAAGGCGACGGGCGTCCCGATCGCGAAGCTGGCCGCGAAGGTGATGACGGACGCCACGCTTGCGGACCTGGACGTCGACGAACGGATCCCGCAACACGTCAGCGTCAAGGAGGTCGTGCTTCCGTTCGACCGCCTTCCCGGTTCGGACCCCCGGCTCGGACCGGAGATGAAGTCGACCGGCGAGGTGATGGGAACGGCGACGTCGTTCGGAAAGGCGTACGACAAAGCGCAGGACTCGACCGGGAAGCCGGTCCCGACCTCGGGAACGGCCGTCGTGGACCTCTCGGCCGAGGAGTTCCCCGACCCCGGTACGGAGGCGGGAGAAGCGCTCGTCGACGAGTTCTCGGCGCACTTCGAGCTGTCGACGGCGACGGACCTGGTGGAGGCCACTCGCCGCGGCGAGATCGACCTCATCGTCTCCCGGCAGCGGGAGCTGTTGGAGGTTGCCGTCGAAGAGGATATCACCTACTTCTCGACGTACGCGTCGGCGAAGGCGGCGCTCGAAGCGATCGAGCACTCGGACGACGAGCTCGACGTGATGGCCGTCTCGGACCGGCCACAGCGCGTCGAGAACTGGGGCGAGTACTGAGAGGAGGAGGCGTTGACCAACGGCTCGTGCGTACCGAACGGCTGGCGAACAGGCGGCTCGGATCCCCACGCACGACGGCTCGCCGCGCACCCGCCCCGGCCGTCGTGGACGACTCGTTAGGCCACGGGGCGAATGGCTCGTCATCGTTTTTAAACATGGACAGCCGTCCGACGCCGTCGTCCTCGGCGAACTCGTGCGGGATGCGGCAGGCCGACGCCTGACGCCGAACGTACCGCCGGTCCGAGCGCGACCTCGGCCCGAGACGCGGGGAGACGGAACACAACGTTTAGCGGACAGCGCGACACAGAGCGTGTATGAGCTTCTTCGAGACGCTTGCGAACCGGATCGACGAGACGGACAGCGTCGTCTCCGTGGGTCTCGATCCGGACCCGAGCCGAATCCCCGAGTTCCTGTCGGACGCAGACCTTCCGCGCTGGGCGTTCAATCGACGCGTGATCGACGCGACCCATCAGCACGCCGCCTGCTACAAGCCGAACGCCGCCTTTTACGAGGACGCGGACGGCTGGCGATCGTTACACGAGACCGTCGCGTACGCCGAAGGGAAAGGCGTCCCCGTGCTGCTCGACGCCAAACGCGCGGACATCGGCAACACGACCCGGCAGTACGCGGAGCTGCTCGATCTGGCGGACGCGATCACGGTCAACCCGTACATGGGTCGAGACTCTCTCCAGCCGTTCCTCGACCGCGAGGAGAAGGGTGTGTTCGTGCTTTGTCGCACGTCGAACCCCGGCGGCGAGGATCTGCAGGACCTCGAGCTCGCGTCCGGCGAACCGCTCTACGAGCGCGTGGCGGCGCTCGCGGACGTGTGGAACGCGAACGACAACGTCGGGCTCGTCGTCGGCGCGACCGCGGCCGACGAGCTCGCGGCGGTCCGGGAGGTCGTCCCGGAGCTTCCTTTCCTCGTACCCGGCGTCGGCGCACAGGGCGGTGACGCGGAGGCGGCCGTCGAGTACGGACTCGCAGACTATCCCGGCGTGCGCACCGACGTCGGGCTCGTTAACTCCTCGCGCGGGATCATCTTCGCGGGCGAGGGGTCGTCAGCGCCCGACGAGGAGGCGACGTACTTCGGGGCAGCGGGTGACTCGGCGAAGCGACTCAAAAAGCGGCTGAACCGGTACCGGTAGTCGAGCGACTTCCGTGTCGCTGGTCGTCGTCAGTCGATCCGAAACCCGTCCGTTCCGTCGTCTCTCTCAGTCGAGTCGTCGGAGCTGCGCCCCTCGGCACACGGCGAGCACGCTCCCGCCGTCTCGCTCCAGTGGTCGTGACAGACCTGCTGACCGCAGAGTCCACAGGTGTGACGGGCCGGCGCTCGTTCACAGATTCCACAGGGACCACTCACGCTCATACCCGTTCTTGGGTCGCACGACTTATCAGCGCTCCGGCGGACCGGATCCGTATGCGCCAGTTCGTCGTCGTCGGCCACGACGCACCGACGACACCCGACTCGATCTCGCTCGATGATCTCCCCGGCGCGGGCCGGCTCGACCTGCTCTGCCGCTGTGTCGCGACCGGCGTGTTCCTCTCACACGGGATCCGCGATGCGGTCCGGGTCCACCTCGTCATCAGCGACGAGCTCACCGTGAGCTTCGACGCCGACAGTCTGCGACACCTCCATCCCGACGAGCGCAACGTCGCCGCGCGGATCCGGGACGCGCTCGACGCTCGCGCGGACGCGATAGGCCACATGCCCGCGGACGTCTCGCCGGGCGTGGAGCTCCGACGGATGGGTCTCGACGCGACGCTCGAACGGGTGGCCGCCGACGGGACGATCGTCCAGTTACACGAGGCCGGCGAACCGCTCAGGGACGCCGCACCGCCCGACGATCCGGTGTTCGTGCTCTCCGATCACAACGACTTCACCGACGCCGAAACGGAGTTGCTCGCCGCCGAGAGCGACCGCCGGGTCCGGGTCGGTCCGAAGCGACTCCACGCCGATCACACGATCTCGGTCGCGCACAACTGGCTCGACACCGACGGCTACACCCGCTACTGAGCCATGCCGGGCGGACGTGGGACCGACACGAGGACGGGAGCTGACCGACGGACGACGGGTTCATCCGCGATCGACGATCGGTTCCCGGTTCCGCTCCGCGGCATCGACGTCGACCCCGACACGCGGTGTGTCCACTGGGACGGCGCGGTCGACGTGATCGCGCTTCGGTTCGGCTGCTGTGGCGCGTACTACCCGTGCTTCGAGTGTCACGACGCGGTCGTCGACCACGGCGCGGAGCCGTGGCCGCGTGAGCGGTTCGACGATCCGGCGGTGCTGTGTGGCGTTTGTTCGGCCACGCTCACGGCCGCGGCGTATCTCGACTGTGGGGACGCCTGTCCGCGCTGTGGTACCGCGTTCAATCCGGGCTGTCGGCGACATCGCGACCGATACTTCGAGGAGTGATCCGACGCACCCGTTCAGGGTTTCGGAAGGGTTAAAGGATCCAACGGCCTCTGTCCGCGTGCGGGCCGGTGGGGTAGCTTGGTATCCTTCGGCCTTCGGGTGGCCGTAACCGCAGTTCGAATCTGCGCCGGCCCACTACCCGCATATACTTTTTCCACCTTTTACTGACAAGTAGCGACGGATCTGCGGGGTGGTTCCTGTGAGTCTCGGGAACCGCAGCAACACCGGGACCACGTTCACA
>NZ_JBLWMN010000020.1:0-36688 GCF_048380895.1 Halorubrum rarum
GTGGCGCGACGCGCCACGGGCAGCCGGCGGCAGAGCCGCCGGCGACACCGCAGCGAGCGACGCGAGCGAGGCGCGCAGCAAGGCGCGCGAGTCGTCGCGGCTGGGGCTTTGCAGGTGTTTACCGTCGTTCCGAGGAAGACCGCTTATAAGCGAGCGGCTGGGGCTTTGCAGGCGTTCATCGTCGATCCGAGCGAGATCGCTTATAAACACTCCCCAGCAATGCCCCAGTTCCACGTATAAACAACCACGTCACCGATCTGATTCACGTACTCCCGCTATCGATCAAGACGATAGGATCGCAACAGCGACAGTCTACGGGAAACCTCGGGGTCAAACCCCGAGACGGTTCACAGATTCCGCACCGCGTCGACGGCTTGGTCGATGGTGGGCGCGTCGAACCACTCCGTTCCCGTGTATGCGTTCGTACCCGCGGCGTACATCGCCGAAACGGCGTCGAGGACGTCGGCGGAGAGTTCGATCGGCTCCGCCGCACAGAGCTCTCGCCAGTCGGCGATGTCGCGGTCGACGACCGCCGCCTTCGCCTCGCCGACCGCGGTGACCCATTCGGGGTCCGCCCGCTTGTACCACTGCCGGACGACCTCCTTTGACACCTGCTGGTCGTCGTACGAGAACCGGTTCTCGTCGAACGTGCCGACCACGTCCGCGACCCGGAGCTCGCCGTCGGCGAACAGACACTCGATCTTTCCGTCCTCGTGGACGAAGCCGGTCGCCTCGGCGCGGTCCGTGACGACGCGGTTCACGTCACGCGCGAGGTCTGCGAGCCCGTCGACGTCGGCGCGGCCGGCGATCCGATCTGCCTCCTCACGGGTCAGGTACCGGTCCTGCTCCTCGTACTTCGTGGAGAACTCCACGATCGGCTCGGGGAGGGAAACCGGCTCGTCCGGCCACTCGTCGAACGGGAGGTCGACGTCGGCAGGGTCCCGTCGCGTTCGGAGGCTGGAACCGATCGGCGCGGTGTTCCGGAAGACGACCTCCAGCGGGACGAGGTAGTTCCCGCCGCCGGCGTCGTGGAACGCGTCGTAGTCGTAGCCGGATCCGGAGCCACCGTACGGCAGGTCGGGGACCTGCGTCAGTTCGATCGCCATCTCGGTCGGCGGCGCACCCGCCTCGTCCAGCGGGACGACCGCGTCCTCGGGATCGCTACCCGACTCGACGGCGACGGGGTCCACGACGCCGCGGTAGTGCGTCGGCACCCCGGCGCGTTCGAGCAGTTCGAAGTTGAACGCACCCATCGTACAGAGACTCGCTCCCTTCCGCGGGATCGGGTCGGGCATCTGTCCCCAGTCGAACACCGAGTACGCGTCGGTGAACGCGAACCGCCCGCGACCGAGTTCGTCGGCGGTCGCCGGCTCGACGACGCGGAACTCCTTGACGCTCGTCATAGTTCACCCCGGGACCGCCTCTGCCATCAATCTTTCAGTTTCGTGCGTAAGGTCGTCCTCTGAAAACCACAACGATCCATGTTCATGGTATGGCCTGTCGTCGGATCCGCGTTCGCGGTTCGCGAACGGAAAACACACGTCGCGCGAACGGAAAACACACGTCGCGTGAAGGGGAAACCGGTTTCCCCACGGGCGGAGACGACCCGGTATGGATCACGCCCGTACCGTCGAACTCGAGGGGCACATCATCGACAGCGGGACGATGCAGCGCGCGTTCGGCGCGGTGATGGACCTCGGCGGCTCTTTCGAGGTCGAGCAGTTCGACGTCGGAAAACACGAGGACGAGGAGTCGTACTGTCGGATGACCGTGTCCGCCGACGACGAGGGGACGCTCCAAGCGATCCTCCACGAACTCCACCAGAACGGGGCGGTGTTGGAGAATCCCTCCGACGTCGCCCTCGTCGAAGCGCCCGCCGACAAGGTCGTGCCACCCGGCTTCTACTCGACGACGAACCACCCGACCGAGGTGCTGTACGACGGCGAGTGGATCGACGTCGAGCGGATCGAGATGGACTGTGCGCTCGTCGTCGATCCCGAGGGTGGCCCCGGCGGCGAGCCGCGGGCCTACACGAAGGTCCTCAACGCCGTCGAGGAGGGCGACCTCGTCGCGACCGACGAGTCGGGGATCCGCGTGAAACCGCCGGAGCGCCCCCGGAGCAGCGGGGGTGCGTTCGGGTTCATGCAGGGCGGCGTTTCCTCGGAACGACCCTCCGAGTCGGTGATCCGCGAGATCGCCGCGGAGCTTCGCGAGGTGAACGCGGACGGCGGCAACGTGATGGTGGTGGCGGGTCCCGCGGTCGTCCACTCCGGCGCGGGCGACGCGCTCGCCGCCCTCGTCGAGGCCGGCTACGTCGACGCCCTGTCCGCGGGCAACGGCTTCGCGACTCACGATCTCGAACGGTCGCTGTACGGGACCTCGCTCGGGATGAACGTCGAGACGCTCGAACATCCGCGGAAGGGACACAAACATCACATCTGGACGATCTCGGAGATCATCCGTGCCGGGGGGATCGAGGCGGCCGTCGAGCAAGGGACGGTGACCGAGGGCGTGATGTACCAGTGCGTACGAAACGACGTCCCGTACGTGCTGGCGGGCTCGATCCGCGACGACGGCCCGCTCCCGGACACGATCACGGACGCGGTCGAGGCGCAGAACGCGATCCGCGAACAGGCCCACGAGGCCGACGTCGTGTTGCTGCTCGCGACGCTGCTCCACTCGGTCGCCGTCGGCAACTGTCTCCCGTCGACGACGAAAACCGTCTGCGTCGACATCAACCCCGCGACGGTCACGCAGCTTCTCGACCGCGGCTCCGCACAGGCCGTCGGGATGGTGACCGACATCGGGACGTTCGTCCCGACGCTCGCGGAGTTCGTGCTTGGCGACGACACCCGAGCGTAATCGCTACCTCGAAGCGGTCCACACCAACGGTATGGAGATCCGACCGTACGATCCCGCCACCGACCGATCGGGGCTGTACGACTGCAAGCTGGCGTTCGAACACGGTCTCGGAGCCGGGACCGGAGACGCCGACAAGGCCGAGGCGTACGTGGGCAAGCTCACGCCGTCCTACCGCGAGGAGTGGCTCACGTGGGTCGACCGGTGTGTCGCCGACGACGAGCGGTGCGTGACCGTCGCGATCGAGGAGGGCCCCGGCGGAAACGGGGACGGGGACGGAGACTCGCCCCTCGCGGACCCGGTCGTCGGCTACGTCTTCTGTCTCCCCGAGCGGCTGGCGTTCGTCTGGGACGCCGCGGTGATAAACGAGCTGTACGTCGCACCGCACCATCGCGGGACGGGAGTGGCGGACGATCTGATGGACGCCGCACTCGAGCTGGCGGCCGATCAGGACCTCCCGCTGGACAGGGTCGTGCTCGACGTCGACCGGGGGAACGAGCGTGCGCGAGCGTTCTACGACCGCCACGGATTCGAGCACTGGGGGGAGATGGTCGCTCGGCACGTCGAGCAGTCAGATCTCTCCCACAGCTGAAGCCGTGGGCTTCCTCCTTGCACCTGTGTGAGAGCAATTCTTATCTCGGCTACCGACTTAAGGGGGCGGCATGGAATCGCTAGATGACGTGTTCTCGCTGTTTAGCACGGAACGTCGGCGGTATGCGTTGTACTACCTACAGAGCGTGGACGGGCCGATCTCTATCGACGAACTCGCGGAGCACATCTATGCATGGGAGACGGAGAACGAAGATGGCACGATCCCCGACGACGAGCTACAACACGTGATACTCTCGCTGGAACACACCCACCTTCCGAAGATCGAGGATGCCACCCACGTCGAATACGACCGCACGAACGATCAGGTCCGGATCTCTGGACTTTCGATGGAGGCCAACGTGGTCCTCTCGGTCAGCGAGGCTATCGAACAGCCGTCGGAGACCAACGACTTCGTCGTCTCCCGTCTCGGGTGAGAGCTTCAACGGAGCCAGATCGATTGCGACGCTCGACTCACCCCGAGTGCGACCTCGACAGCGCTGGCGCGAGGAACTCGGCGACGGCCGTCGCGACGTCACCCGTTCGTCCCACGAAGAAGTGGTCCGACTCGATCCCGACCGTCTCGACGTCCAACTCCGTCGCACGCTCGATGACAGGCCGCCACTCCGCCGTGTCGTCGCGAGTCCCGTAGACGATTCGAGCGGGGATCCCGTGGTCGACGATCGACGGGAGTGCGGCGACCGCGTCGACGTCGGGGCCGAGTTCCGCGGTCGGTGCGAGCGCGCACACGGCAGCCAGTTCCGGCCGGTTCGCCGCCGTCACGAGCGCCACGCACCCGCCGAGGGAGAACCCGAACAGCCCGACGCGGTCGTATCGCTCCAGCGCCCACGCCACGGCGTTGTCCGCGTCCGTCGACTCCCCGTATCCCTCGTCCCACGCGCCGTAGTCGAACCGCAGGCAGTCGATCCCGGACTCGACGAGCGCGTCGCTCACGGCGACGAGTCGCTCGTCGCCACGATGACCGCGATGCAGGGGATGCGGCGGACACGCCACGACGATCGCGTCCGACGACGGTGACGGCACCCCGGCCGATCCCTCGAGGTCCTCGACGTCGGTCGGTAACGGTGCTCGATCGAGCGTTGCACGGACGTCTCGACCGCCCGGGATCAGCACTGTGTTTCCCACTATCCACCGGTTGGCCTCGGGAAATAAATGCGTTCGGGCGTCGGTTCGAGGCTGGCTCCGGACACGGGATATCGCCCGAACCGGGCTCGATCGGGGAGTTCTGCAAAGGTTCAAGCCGCCGGCATTCGTTGGAATCGGTATGACGGCCCTTAGGGGTCGACGCGAGCCATGACCGACGACGACTGGTTCGAACGCGCGCTCCGGGAACTCGACGAATCGGAGGAGAGCGCGGATCGGGAAGCGTCCGTCGACGACGACGGTTCGTCGGCCTCTCGCGGCGACGAGAGCGGCAGTACGAACGGCGACACGAGTGCCGACTCCGATGCGAGCGAACCCGGTGACGAGCCGGGAACGGCGACCGATAACGGGAGCGACGGATCGGCTGCCACAGGCCCCGGCGAGTCGTCCGTGCCGGCTCCCGACGAGGACCCGTTCGGAGGCGTTCGAACGGATGACGGAGGCGCTCGCCCGTCGGGGCAGAGTGCGGGCAGCGATCCGTTCGGCGGTGGCGGGGACGATCCGTTCGGCGGTGGCGGGGACGATCCGTTCGGCGGTGGCGGGGACGATCCGTTCGGCGGTGGCGGGGACGATCCGTTCGGCGGTGGCGGGGACGAGTTCGGATTCGCCGATTTCGACGGAGCCGTCGATTCGGAACCGTCCGGGTTCGACGAGTCGGAGACGGAGTTCGACTCGGAACTCGACCGGATACGGATCGGGATCGACGGACTCGACGAGATGATCCTCGGTGGCGTCCCCGAGCGATCGTTGATGTCCGTCATCGGCTCTGCAGGAACCGGGAAAACGACGTTCGCGCTTCAGTTCCTCAACGAAGCCGTGGAGTCCGGAGGGAAGGCCGTATACATCAGCCTCGAGGAGAGTCGAGAGGGGATCCTCTCGACGGCGGAGGAGAAGGGCTGGCCGTTTCGCGAGTACGCCGACGATGGCGACCTCGCCGTCGTCGCGCTCGATCCGATCGAGATGGCGAACTCCCTCGCGTCCATCCGAAACGACCTCTCGCGACTCATTGCCGATTTCGGGGCGGACCGGCTCGTGCTCGACTCCGTCTCGCTGCTGGAGATGATGTACGACCACCCGTCGAAGCGACGCTCCGAGGTGTTCGATTTCACACGCTCGCTGAAGGAGTCGGGCGTCACGACCCTGTTGACGTCGGAGGCCAGCGACGACAACTCGTACGCCTCCCGCTACGGGATCGTCGAGTACCTGACCGACGCCGTATTCGTGCTCCAGTACGTCCGCCCATCAGACTTTCAGGAGACCCGGCTCGCCATCGAGATTCAGAAGATTCGTGACGCCAATCACTCCCGCGAGACGAAGCCGTACGAGATCACGAGCGGCGGGATCTCGGTGTACCGACAGGCGAACATCTTCTAGTTCCCCCTCGGGAGGGTCATTTCGCACCGACGTTCTGGCCGCTCTCGAAGGAGTCCGGATCCGGCTCGATATCCGCGTACTGGACCGCTCGACGGCCGAGCGTGATCGTTCGTCGATCGAGTCCGTCGTCGACGACCTCGCCGTCGCGGAACTGCTCGTGGGCGTTGGGGACGGCGACCTGATGGGGGATCACCCACGCGTTGAGCGCGCGACACACCGTTCGGAGGTGTTCGATCGCGGTGACCGGGAACCCGCCGCCGGCGACCGCGAGCAGCCCGACGGTCTCGCCTTCGAACTCGTCGAAGCCGCAGTAGTCGATGGCGGTTTTGAGCGTCGAGGAGTACGAACCGTGGTACATCGGGGTGCCGAGAAGGACGGCGTCGGCAGCCCGGATCCGCGCGGTGAACGCCTCGGCGTCCCCCGCCTCGTCGCGGTCCGCGTCGAACGTCGGGAGGTCGTACTCGCGGAGGTCGATCAGCTCGGCGCTCCCGCCCGCTCGTTCGACGCCGTCGAGCGCTCGACGGAGGCTCATCCGGGTGTAGCTCGTCTCTCTGAGACTGCCGGGGACGGCGACGACGTGCGGTGAGTCGGACATGGGCACGAAACGAGCGGCGAGTACAAATACTGTCGGCCCGGCGGGAGAGCACTCGGACGACCCGGGAGTACGGGATCGTACTCGAACGTGGCGAGACACGGATACCGAAGCCGATCTCACGCCATCGGATCCAGCGCTGCCGCGCGAAGCCACGTGGCGACTGCGATCGCCACCCGCGAGTGAACGGAGCGATCCGGCTGCCGTCGTCGCGGTCACAGCGTCTCGAGTTTTCCGGTGGACACACCCCCGATGCAGAAGCGGTCATCGTGGTACGGGGCAGATCGGACGACGTGCAAGCGTTGCCACCACCGTCACATCATCCAGGCGAGGATCGGTTGCACCCTCTCCGAGTTCTGCCTCTCGTGTGTGGTACCATCGAAGAATGGCCGTTCGCAATGTGTGTCTTGCCAGCCGAGAGCTCTGTCAGTTCAGAGGGGCATCCTGAGGCCCCAGGAGAGATGCAACGCGGGCATGCGTCTCCGAGATCGCGAATGGCCACAGCATTATCCCGCTTGCTTCCCTACGAAACAGGGATGGTAAACTCGGAAAACAGACGAAAGACGCAAGCGGACGGCGAGAACCGACACGAGGATGGAGGTCCGGACTTGCGTCCCGAGTGTCACCGTCGCGGCTGCACCGAGAGGGCGACGTTCGTCGCCCTCGAACGGTATCAGGAAGAAACCGGACACGGTGCCGTTGAGGCGGAGGCCGTTCTCTGTCAAGAGCATGCCGCTGAAGAGAGCCCCACGAACCTTGATGGGAGTTACGCGGAGTACGTGTTTCGTGTCGAGCCCCTCCAAGAGACGCGAGACGTGGACACAGCATGAGCACACGGCTGTCGTTCGATTCTGGTTACGGTGACGCCGTCAATCACCGATTCGGAAACGGGCGAAGAACGGTACGAGCTCGAATACGAGACCAGGTGGGCCGAGTGACACTCCAGTCCCGCTGACTCATCCCCTGTATCTTGTACGGCGTTTTTGATCTTTTCGAGTAACTACCCGGAGCTCACACGCCGAGCTCCGAATCGGGACGCTCCGTGAGGTCGCCAACGAGGCGGGGCACAGCATTTCGACGGGTTCTGTGACTGGATCGATCGGAACGCGTAGCCGTCCAGCTTCTCGCACCGGAATGCGGAGTGATGCGTGTCCCATCTCGGTCCTGGATTTTCACCGAAGAAAAGTCTATACGGCTGCCCGTATTCGACCGTGTCATACGTGATGACCCGCAAACACGTCGAGCGAAACGCCGGGAACTCGGGACGGATCAACGTCTCCGGTTCCGAACTCGACACACTCGGTCTCGAGATCGGTGACGCGGTCGACGTCGAAGTCTCCGACCCGACGGCTGTCACGCGGGCCCGCATCGCCAGCACGGTCTCGGACGAACTCCTCATCGTAACCCCTGCCTGACGGATGCAACGTTCACTCACCTACCGCACGAACCGTGACCTGTTCTCTAACTACTACCTCGACGAACATCTCCCCGAGACGGAGGAGTGGGACGAGATCGACGACGACGAACTCGAAGCCGCGTACGACGAGATCGTCGATCTCTACGATCGGGAGAAGAGCACGGCCCCGAAGCGGAACGAGTCCCAGCTGGAGGAGAAGTTCATCCGGCCGATGTTCCGGAAGCTGGGGATCCCCTTCGAGGTCGAGGAGAGCACGAGCCGGACGCAGCGCCGACCGGACTACGGCTTCTTCGAGACCGAGGACGCCGCGCGTGACGCCTTCGAGCGCCGTGAAGGGGGTGGCGACTTCTACGAGAACGCGGTCGCCGTCGCCGACGCGAAGCGCTGGGGACGGCCGCTCGACACGCGTGGAAGCGGTGAGCACGAGCGTGACTTCGAGAACCCGAGCTACCAGATCCACGTCTATCTCCAAGAGACGCCCGCCCGATGGGCGGTGCTGACGGACGGGAAGAAGTGGCGGCTCTACTACGGGCCGACGAGCCACCGGCTCGACTCCTACTACGAGATCGACCTGCCGACAGTATTGGAGACGGGCGACCGTGAGGAGTTCAAGTACTTCTACCTCTTCTTCCGTCACGGTGCGTTTCTCGAGGACGCTGGCGGTGACTGCTTCCTCGACGACGTCTATGACGAGTCCAACGTCTTCGCACAGGATCTGGGGGAGGACCTGCAGGACAACATCTACGAGGCGATTAAGGTACTCGCTGAGGGGTATCTCCAGTATCCCGATAACGACCTCGACGAGGAGGACCTCGACCTCATTCACGACTCCTCGCTTATCTATCTCTACCGGCTCATCTTCGTTCTCTACGCGGAGGCAGAGGGCCGTGATTTGTTAGATACGGACAACGAGATCTATGAGGAGTCCTACAGCCTCAACTCTCTCAAACAGGAGATCGCAGAAGAACTCGATAGTGGGGATCCGAAGTATCGCGACTGGCAGGACGACCTGAGCTCGCGGCTTGACGAACTGTTCGAGCTGATCGACCAGGGGAGCAAGTCGCGGGGGATCCCCGAGGAGGACCTCCACATTCCCGCGTACAACGGTGGACTGTTCCGGACGGATCCTGACGAGGAGGACGGTGCTGAGGCGCGGTTCCTCTCGGAGCACACGGTCGGTGACGCATACCTCGCCCGCGTCGTCGAACTGCTCACGCGGAGCCGGCAGACGAACGGCGGCGGGACGATCTTCGTCGACTACTCCTCGCTCGACGTGCGTCATCTCGGCAGTATTTATGAGGGGCTCTTGGAGTACCAGCTCCACGTCGCTGACGAGCCCCTTTCAGTCGATGGCGACGAGTACGTTGAGGCCGAAGAAGGCGGCGACGTCGTTGTTGAGGCGAGTGAGGTCTACCTCACGACGGGGAGCGGCGAGCGCAAGGCGACGGGGTCGTACTACACGCCCGAGTACGTCGTCGAGTATATCGTCGACGAAACGCTTGGGCCGCTCGTCGACGACATTCGGGAGGACTTGGTCGGACAGACGACCTACCGAAAGAGCGACGAGAAGGCGGGAACGTTCGCGGACGAGTTCGCGGAGCGCGTGTTCGACTTAAAAGTCCTCGACCCGGCGATGGGAAGTGGGCATTTCCTCACGAGCGCGGTCGACTATCTCGCTCGCGAGATCATCGACGCCCAAGAGCGGCAGGCCGCACAGCAGGGGATCGAGACGGTCGAGGAGGACCACGACATCAACTGGGCACGCCGGAAGGTCGCCCAGCGATGTATCTACGGGGTCGACCTGAATCCGCTCGCGACCGAACTCGCGAAGGTGTCGCTGTGGCTGCGGACGCTCGCGGCCGAGCAGCCGTTGGCGTTCCTCGATCACCACTTAAAAACCGGGAACTCGTTGGTCGGCAGCGACATCGGGGACGTGCTCGCCAACGGCGACGACGCCGGGACGAGCGACGGCCAGTTGACCTTGGAGCAATCGTTCGCGCACACGCGCCAGCAGGCCCTCGAACACGTGATGGACCGGTTCCAGGATCTGCTGTCGATCGACAACGAGACGCTCGAGGACGCAAAGGAGATGGAGGACGTCTACGACGCGGTCCGCGACGATCCCTTATACCGACGCCTGCTGGCGATGGCGAACGTTCACACCGCCGAGCGGTTCGGGCTGGACGTTCCCGACGACGCCGACAAGCGGATGGCGGAGGCACTGCGGAGCGATTCGTGGGCGGCCATCGAGGGACAAGGGTGGTTTAAAAGCGCGCAGGCGACGGCCGCAGAGGAGCGCTTCTTCCACTGGGAGTTGGAGTTCCCGGTCGCGTTCTACGAGCCGGATGGGACACGGGTGGAAGAGCGGGGATTCGATGCGATAGTCGGAAATCCCCCGTATGGGGATATCCTTGCTGAGACAGCAAAGAGATACTGCCGCACGCGGGGAATAGGATACGAAAGCGAACGCGCTGACGTATTCACTGCGTTCGTCGCTCTGCCTGAACTAGTACTCAGTAAGGGGGGTGTATGGAGTTATATCGTCCCGAATACCCCATTAAAAGGGAAACAGTACCAAGAGTTCCGACGGTCCAATTCGCGGAGATACACCATTCAAGAGATCGTGGATTTCGGAGACAGTTCCGTCTTCGATGAGGAGGTGTTCACGATGATCGTATCTGCGCTCAATGAAGAATCGGTGGACACGTATGAAGCATCCATCGGAGAGGGAGATTCATCCAGTATCCACGACCAACGACTACCCTTATCGATCGATCCTGGCACCACGAACCCGTGGCGTGTGATAGATGAAATCGAAGCACGGATCACGGGGTCAGAGACGACTGTCGAACTCGAACCGACAATATGCACCTGCCACGATGCGGGTATTGATTACAAGGTGAGTGGACAGGGATGGCAAAATCGCGGTGAGGGAACCAGCATCTCAGATCTCATCATGTATGAAGGGAAAAAAGAATCCGAGGCGGATCATCGATATGTTGGCGGTGGTGAAATAGAACGATATCGAATCTCACCGAAGGATAAATGGCTGCGTCATACTTATGAATCATTTGTAGAGGGAGACATCGTCATCCAGGTGTATCCCGATTATACGGAAGTTGATGAGAAAATACTCACACGACAGACCGCGGACACGCTTGTCGGGGCGGTTGATACGGATGAACTCTATACAGCGAAGTCCGTCCACACAACGCTTCTGAACGACGACAATTACGACATCTGGTTCGTTCTAGCGTTACTGAACAGTAGTGTCCTCCGTTACGTCTATCGCTCACGGTCGGGCGAAGAAGGACGTACCTTTGCACAGGTTCGGATTCACGAACTCCGTGACTTGCCGATTCGAAGAATCGACTTCGAATCCGCTCCGGATAATCGACAGGAACGGCTCTCCGGGCTCGAGGAACGGTTCGATTCAAACAGTTCGCAGGAAAATCCTCTCACGATTCGGAACCGAGATATCAATCAAGTCGTGTTACATGACCTCTTGGGTCGTCTCGCTCGCAAACGGTCGACGGATACGGAGCGTTACAATGGATACACCCTCAACCTTCTCGACTACCTCGGCAACTACCGCGAGGGCTCCTCGCTTCCCGACGTCGGACTCTTCCAGCCGACCGGGTCGAACGTTCTCGACGCGACGACCGAGGAGTACGAGAAACTCCGCGTCGGCGACGTCCGCACCGAGCGCGACGGCACCACCGTCACGATCGCGGCGACAGCCCGGTATAAACCCGAGGACGAGGACGCCCACGAGACCGACACCTACGGCTACACCGAGACGGGGTTCCACGAGGCGTTCACGCTCATGGACCTGACCGAGACCGAGGCCGCCCTCGTCGAGTCGTTCGTCCCCGTCGCCGTCGACGATGGGATCGCCGGCTTCCGCGAGAACGCCACCAAGACGAACTCGCTCGTCGACCGCCTCCAAGCGATCACGCTGCCCGACCCCCGCGACGTCGCGGGCGACGTGGAGCGCTACATCGAGACGAAAGCGCGCGCCGACGAACTCGATGCGGAGATCGCGGAGACCGACCGACTCATCGACGAGATCGTCTACGACCTCTACGACCTCACTGACGAGGAGATCGCGATCGTCGAGTCCGCTGTCGATGATGATTGACTACGTAGTCGGCGACCACGTCACGTTCGCCGGCGGACAGGGTGAGGTACGACGCCGACGTCGAGACGTATTGGTGTCGTTGGCGCACCATCACCCCCCGGCGGCGGACGTCCCCGGTACGTGGACGGTAAGCCGCAACAAAACGCGCACAATCCCGTATACACGCTTATTCTGTCCAGAACGGAAACAGTAGTACGCCCGAGGCGTACCGAGACGGGAAACACATTGCTTCAGAGCGTTCGACAAATGGGAGATGAATCCAGCAGCGACGGCGGGGAACAGCACGACGACCGACCCGAGGAAGCCGAGCGCGGGGAGGAGGATACGGTCGGTGAGGATGCGACAGATAGGGCTGTGACCGACGGGGATGCGACCGACGGGGATGCGACCGATGAGGATGCGTCCGAGAGGAAATCCGGACGTCGGGGGACCAGCGGAACGGAGGGGGACGCCGACGAGGAGCGCAAGCAGCGTCAACTCGACGGGGTTCGGGAGGACCCCGCCGGCAAGAATCTGACCACCGACCACGGCATCCCGCTCACCGACACGGAGGACTCCCTGAAAGCCGGTCAGCGGGGGCCGACGATCATGGAGGACTTCCACTTCCGGGAGAAGATGACGCAGTTCGACCACGAGCGCATCCCGGAACGGGTCGTCCACGCGCGCGGAACGGGCGCTCACGGATACTTCGAGCCGTACGAGAGCCCCGACCTCGGCGAGTACGACGACATCTCCGAGTTGACGAAGGCCGGCCTCTTCCAGGACCCGGACACACGGACGCCGGTGTTCGTCCGGTTCTCGACGGTCGTCGGCTTCCGGGGGTCGGCGGACACCGTCCGCGACGTGCGTGGCTTCGCGACGAAGTTCTACACCGAGGAGGGGAACTGGGACCTCGTGGGCAACAACATGCCGGTGTTCTTCATTCAGGACGCGATGGAGTTCCCGGATCTCGTCCACGCCATCAAACCCGAACCGGACACGGGGACGCCGCAGGCGGCGGCCGCCCACGACACGTTCTGGGACTTCGCCTCCCTCAAACCCGAGACCACACACACGCTCATGTGGGTACTGTCCGGTCGGGCGCTCCCCCGCGCGTACCGGATGATGCAGGGGTTCGGCGTCCACACCTTCCGGCTCGTGAACGACGCCGGGGAGGCGACGTTCGTCAAGTTCCACTGGACCCCGACGCTCGGGACGCACCAGCTCGTCTGGGACGAGACCCAGACGATCGCGGGGAAGAACCCCGACTTCAACCGAGCCGATCTCTACGACGTCATCGAGTCGGGGTACGAGCCGGAGTACGAACTCGGCGTCCAGATCTTCGGCGAGGCCGAGGCCGAATCGTTCGACTTCGACGTGCTCGACCCGACGAAAATCGTCCCCGAGACCGAGGTGCCCGTCAGACCGATCGGCCGAATGGTGCTCAACGGGACGCCCGACAACTTCTTCGCGGAGGTCGAGCAGGTGGCGTTCCACCCCGGAAACGTGGTGTCGGGAATCGACGTCACGAACGACCCGCTGTTACAGGGGCGGCTCTTCTCGTATCAGGACACCCAGATCAACCGGTTCAACAGCGCCAACTGGGACGAGATCCCCATCAACCGCCCCCTCGCCGAGCGACACAACAACCAGCGTGACGGCTTCATGCGCCACGAGATCAACGAGGGGCCGGTGTCCTACAAGCCCAACTCCATCGCCGACGATCAGCCCCGCGAGGCGTCCGAGGAGGAGGGCGGCTACGCTCACTTCGCGGAGGCGGTTTCCGGCGAGAAGACCCGCGAGCGCAGCGACAGCTTCGACGACCACTTCACGCAGGCCCGGTTGTTCTGGAACTCCATGGCCGACCACGAGCAGGGGAACATCGTCGAGGCCGCGTGCTTCGAACTCGGCAAGGTCGAGCGGATGGAGATCCGCGAGCGCACGGTGTACGAGCTCTTCAACAACGTCGATCACGAGTTCGCCAAACGGGTCGCGGAGGGCATCGGCGTCGAGCCGCCGGCCGAACCCGGCGACCTGATGCCGACACACGACCGGACCGATCCCTCGCTGAGCATGGCCAACCGGACGGCCGACACCGTCGAGACCCGGAAAGTCGCGGTCCTCCTCGAGGACGGCTACGACCACGAGGGGTTCGAGGCCGTCCGGTCGGAGCTGGCGGACCAGGGTGCCCGCGTGGACGCCGTCTCGACGGCCCTCGGCGACAGGGAGAGCGAGGGCGGCGACGCGGCCGCGGTCGACGAGACGTACGCCACCACCGAATCGGTGCTGTACGACGCCGTGTTTGTCCCCGGCGGCGGTCCACACGCGGAGTCCCTTCTGGAGCGGGGGGCGGCCAAGCACTTCGTCGCCGAGGCGTTCACACACAAGAAGCCGATCGCGGCGCTCGGCGAGGGTGTCGATCTCCTGGAGTCGATCGAGTTGCCCGACGTGGAGATCGCCGAGGACGAAGGAACCGTCAGCGATCTGGGCGTCGCCACCAGCCGCGGGGGTGACCTCGACGAGTTCGCGACGGCGTTCGTCGACGCCATCGCTGCGCATCGGCACTGGGAGCGTGAGACGGAGGGGGTGTCGGCGTAGGTGTCGGCGGTGGAGGCGGCGTCGACGGAGGAGTGTTCGTGTGGTCGAACAGGCCGTTTTTGCGTTCATTCGCTCTCTTGAGGAAAGACAAAAACGGCGGTAAGACACCTGTACTTACCGAAGGTACTTACCATCGAAGGGCAGAAGGAACAGCCCGCCTCGATGACGTGGCTCACGACCGACGACGACCGGGGCCAAACCCACCGAATCCTTCACCCGTATTTCGCCGCATCGAGGACCTTCCGTCACGTAGCGAGAGACGCGGATCTTGAACGGGTTTCGTTCAAACGATCGTAGCCAGAACAGTGTGCGTACAAAGAGTGTACGGAGGAAGGAAGCCTAGGCCGGGATTTGAACCCGGGGTCTCGTCCTTACCAAGGACGCGCTTTACCGCTAAGCTACCCAGGCGCGTATTCCTTCGTTGACCGGAGTTGACTTTAGGGGTTTCGATCCGGGGCCGTCCCGTCACGGAGACGCACGCCGTCTCCGGGTCGCGGTCGTTCGAACGGTCACCGATCGGTGGCGCTCACGGCGCGGTCGGAGATGTCGGCGATGCGGTCGGCGGTGGCCTCGGGGAGCGCCCGCCCTGGCGGCGGGAACTCGCCGTCGTAATCCGCCGCGAGCTCGCGAGCGTACGCCAACAGCTCCTCCGGCGGCTCGCCGCCGACCGCGGTCGTGCCGGCGACGACGGCCAGCTCGAGGGCGTCGACCTCCAGGTTTCGATCGAGTGCGGTCGCCTCCTCGGACGTGGTCCCCTCGCGGGCTCTGAGCGTCTGGTCGCGACCGAACGCGCGAACGACGTCGACGGCCGCGGCAGCGGCGTCGGTACACGCCAGAAGCGAGAAGCCGCGGGAGACGAGCACGTCCGCTGCGAGCACGTCCATGTCCGCGTCGATGTCTGCCTCGTGAGTCGCTGCGGTCGTCCACGGCTCCTCGTGAGCCAGTCGACGGGTGAGTCGCAACCCCTCGTAGATGAGCTGAACGCCGGCGGCGCGATCGACGACGTCGTCGGGTCGTACGGTCGCATCGAGGGCACGAGCGGTAACGAGGGACAACACGCCCGGAGTCACCGCCGCGGCGAGGAGCCTGTCGTCGATGGTTGCACGCAGTCGCTCGGGTTCAACGTCCACGAGCGCCTCGCGTGCGGCCTCACGCGCCCGCGCGGCATCGTCCATTACGACACCGTAGCGACGGGAAGGGCAAAGACCTTTGGAAACGACGGGCACTCCACCCCATGATCCGCACCCGTGGCGACGACCACGTCCGGGTCACCGCCATCGGTCGTCCATCTCCGCGATGCCGTGACGCCGTCCGTATCGGCGACGCCGTCCGTGCCGGTGCCACATTCCGTGCCGGTGCCACATTCCGTGCCGGTGCCACCGTCCGTGCCGACCGGGATCGAGACGGTGAGAACTGGACGGGGCCCGAGGCGGATCGGCCGATCTTTCCCAACGATTAACCGCGTTCCCGTCACGTCCCGATGTATGAGCGATGCTGCGGACACGGTCCTCGTGAACGGGGAGATCCACACGCTGACCGAGCCGGACGAGATCCACGAGGCGCTCGCGGTCCGTGACGGGGAGATAGTCAGGATGGGGTCGACGTACGACGTCGAGTTCCTCGCCGGAGCCGAGACGGACGTGATCGATCTCGACGGACGAGTCCTCCTTCCCGGCTTCATCGACGCACACACCCACCTGACGACGGTCGGCCGGTACCTCGTCCACGCGGACCTCTCGACCGCCGGGTCACCGGAGGAGGCGATCGAGCTCCTCGCGGACCGTGCGGCGGCGATCGAGGGGAGGGACACGAACGTCGAGGCGGGGCCTGATGGCGAGGGGGGCGGTGGCGACACTTGTGACGGCACCGACGACGGCAAGGGCGACGGCAACGACGACGGCAAGGGCGACCGGGAACCGATCGCAGAGGATCCGTGGGTGCTCGGCTACGGCTACGACGAGTCGACGTGGAGCGACGATCGCTACCTGACGCGTGCGGACCTCGATCGCGTGCCGACCGATCGGCCGGTCGCCGCGTTCCGTGAGGACATGCACGTCGCCGCGGTCGACTCAGTCGTTCTCGACCGCTTCGCGGACGAGTTCGCCGCGGCTCCCGAGGGGACGGTCCAGAGGGACGACGACGGCGAACCGACGGGGGTGCTCCTCGAAGCGGCGATCGCTCCGATCTACGAGGCGGTCGACGCCGACCTCGACGGAACGCGCGACGCGATCGAGGCCGCGCTCGCGGCGTGCGCTCGGAACGGAATCACCGGCTTTCACGACATGGTCCGCGAGTCACACGCGGCGCGCGTGTACCGCGATCTCGACCGCGACGATGCGCTCACCGCTCGGGTTCGGATCAACTACTGGAGCGATCACCTCGACGCGCTCCGCGAGGTGGGTCTCCGGACGAACACCGGCTCCGAGTTCGTCGACACGGGTGCGATCAAGTCGCACACCGACGGGAGCATCGGGGGTCGCACCGCGAAGCTCTCCGAACCGTACGCCGACAGACCGACCGAAACCGGACGGTGGGTCGTCGAGCCCGACTCGCTTCGAGCGCTCGTCGCGGAGGCAACGGGAGCCGGCTACCAGTTCACCGCTCACGCCATCGGAGACGAGGCGATCGACGCCGTCCTCGACGTCTACGAGGATGCCCTCGACGGGGAGGACGCCCTCGACGGGGCCGCCGCTGACGGGGAGGCCGCCGATACGGACGAACGACGCCACCGGATCGAGCACGTCGAGCTCGCGAGCGACGAGGCGATCGAACGCCTCGCGTCGACCGATGTCGTCGCCAGCGTGCAGCCGAACTTCCTCAAGTGGGCCGACGAGGGCGGACTGTACGACTCGCGGCTCGGGGAGCGACGGTCGGAGACGAACCGCTATCGCGACATGCTCGACGCCGGCGTGCGGCTGGCGTTCGGCTCCGACGGCATGCCGATGGATCCCCTGATCGGTATCCACCACGCGGTCAACGCCCCCGCCGACGCCCAACGACTCTCCGTCACCGAGGCCCTCCGCGCGTACACCAGTGGAGCGGCGTACGCCGGATTCGACGAGGACCGGCAGGGAACCGTCGAGACTGGAACGAACGCGGACGTCGTCGTCCTCGACGACTCCCCGTGGGACCGCCCGACCGAGATCCGTGAGATCGACGTCTCGATGACCGTCGTCGACGGCGACGTCGTGTACGACGGGCGCTGAGCGGCACGGATCGGGCAGACTGCATCGAACCGGTCGATCGCTGGTCGTATCGGAAACGGCGGTCGTTCTCTCCCGTTCGTTCCCGCAATCGCTGCCCGGAAACACTATTTAATAATCGTGGAGGATCTATCTGTCGTATGGCAGAGATAGCGATCGAATACGCGACCGGCCAGAAGCTGTGGACCGAGGCCGAAACCGCTCGGCGTCTGATCGACGCGCACCTCGGCGATCGGTCCGACGTCGACAACGTCACGCTCTCTCCGTCGACGGAGTCGATCTTCTGTGTCAGCGTCGAAGGAGATCGGATCTGGTGTACGGACCCTCGCGAGTGGATCGACTCGATGGAGGCGGTGTCGGCGGCTCGACGACGGCTGTCGGAACTGTCGTAGGACGCGACCGCGGGTCGCGGCCGCGGGTCGGGACCTACCGCTCCCGCGATCGTGCCCGGACGAACTCCCTGAGGAGCTTCCCGCCCAGCGCGGCCGCCTGCCCGTCGTCGCGGTCGTTCACCTCGACGACGTCGAAGCCGTCGGCGCGGGGAGCGACCGCCCGCACGAGATCGCGGACCTCGCGGGGGTCCAGCCCGAACGGCTCCATCGTCCCGGTTCCGGGCGCGAACCCGGGATCGAGTCCGTCGACGTCTATCGAACAGTACACCGACTCGTCCGCGAACGACTCCTCGTCGAGGTCGTCGATCCAGCGACGAGCGTCCTCGGGGGCGACCACGTCGACGTCGTCCCCTTCGGCACGGCTCCACTCCTCCGGCGAGCCGGTGCGTGCGCCGACGACGATCGCTCGGTCGGCGACCTCGAGCGACCGACGCGTCACACAGGCGTGGTTCCACGGGTTCCCGCCGTACTCGTCGCGGAGGTCGAGATGGGCGTCACAGACGACGAGAACGTCGGGGTCGACCGCCTCGACGCCGGCGTACGTCACTGTGTGCTCACCGCCGATCGTCACCGGAACCGCAGCGTCGAACACGACGCTTCGGAGTTCGGCGGCGAGGTGGTCGAGGTACTCGCGGACGTCGTCCCACGGGTGCACGTCGCCGGCATCGTGGACGCCGAGCTCCGAGAAATGCGTGTCCGTCCGGTGGTCGTAGTCGTCGTAGGTCGTCGAGAAGCGCCGGATACGGTTCGGTCCGAACCGGGTACCCGGCTGAAACGTGGTCGTGGCGTCGAGGGGAGCGCCGACGACCACGTAGGAAGCAGCCTCGCGGTCGGTCGTCGCTCCGGGGAACATCGCTATCCGACGACTTTGCGCTGTCCCTCGTACTCGAGGTACTCGATGGTGTCGTCCGAGGAGAAGTCCTCGCCCTCGGGGATGCGCATCGTGAACGTCTCGTAGGTGTCCAGGTCCATTACCTGGGCGTCGTTGCCGGAGACGGAGACGACCTGTCCCTGTTTCCGCTCGATGATCGGCACCCATACCTTCGCGTCGACCGGCTGGGAAAGCGACCGTTTCCGCTCATCGAACACGCCCTTGCCCTCGACGCGGGCCTTTGCGCTCCCGTGTTTGCCGGGCTTGGCGGTACTGTAGTGATTTATCTTGCAGGGCGTGTCGTCCATCATGACGTAGCTGCCCTCCTGAAGTTCCCGAACCTGCTTCTGCTCTCGCGGCATACCCTCCATTCCTCCGGCCCGTGTATAAACGGTTTGGAACGCCGCCGGCGGCGTACACCGGTCACGTCGGGAGAGCAGAACGGCGGAGCAACCGGTCACCGGTCCAGTGCCACAGCCGATCACCGGTCCAGTGCCACAGCCGATCACCGGTCCCGTGTCATCCACTCGCTCGCCTGCGGCTCCGCCGGGTCCGTGACGACCTCGACGAGCGCGGGGCCGTCGGCTGCGAGCGCCGCCGCCACCGCGTCACCGACGGCGTCGACCTCGCGGACTCGTTCGGCACGAACGCCCATGCCGTTCGCGACCGCGACGAGATCGAGCCCGTGATCCGCCCACCCGTACGTGCCCGGATCGAACCCGTAGGATCGCTCCGCCTCCTCGCTGATGATCGCGTAGTCGTCGTTGTTCAGGGCGACGACCGTCACGTCGAGTCCCTCGGTCGCGAGCGTGTGCAGCTCGTGAACACACATCAGTAGTCCCCCGTCGCCGGTCAGCGCGACGACCTCGCGGTCCGGGTTCGCGAGCGCCGCGCCGATCGCTGACGGCACCCCGGTTCCCATGGTCGCCCACGAGCCGGGGTTGACGTACGATCGGGGGCCCATCGCCGGGAAGGAGACGAGCGTCCACAGGCGGAACCCGCCCGCGTCGACGGTGACGACTGACTCGTCCGGGATCGCGTCCCGGACCTCGCTCACGACCTCGACCGATCGGAGCGGAGCGTCGCCGTCGCGATCGGCGGCGACCGACACGAATCGCTCCCGGTCCGCCTCCCTGACCGCCGCCGCACGGGTGGTGCCCGCGTCGCAGTCGGACGGACCGGGGTCCGCCTCGGGAAGTCGGTCGAGCAGTGCACCCATGAACCGATCCGCGTCGGCAACGACCCCGAGTTCGGTCTCGTACCCGAACCCGATGTCGTCGGCGTCGAGCGTGACGTGGATCAACTCGTCGGGGAGATCCACCGACCACGTCGCGGTCGCGACGGCGTCGAGATCGGAGCCGACGACCAGTCCGACGTCCGCCCCCGCGAGCAGCTCCCGTAGCTCGGTGCTCGACCCGCCACAGAGCACGCCCGCCGACAGCGGGTGCGTCTCGGGTATCGTCCCTTTCCCCTTGTACGTGGTGACGACCGGGGCGTCGAGACGCTCCGCGAGCGAGCGTAGCACGTCGCTCGCGCCCGATCGACGGACGCCACCACCCGCGAGCAGGACCGGTTCGTCTGCACGCGAAAGCAGGTCCGCGGCTCGCCGTATGGCGCTGGCGGGAGCGCCCGGAGGGTCGGACGCGTCGGGCTCAGGGGGGATGGCCTGCGGCGTTCGACTCGCGAGGACGTCCTTCGGGATCCCGACCCGGACGGGCCCCTGCGGGTGTGCACGTGCGGTCCGGACGGCGTCGGCAACGGCCGCGACCGCACCCGCCGCCGACTCGACGAGGACGTTCTCCTTGACGACGGTGTCGTACGTCTCCGGGGGCGTCTCGTGGATCCCGTCGCCCCCACGGACGTGTCGCTCCGTCTCGACGGCGAGGTGGACCATCGGAACCGCGTCGTTGAGCGCGTTCTTCAGCCCGTTCATCGCGTTCATGTCGCCGGGACCGGGGACGACGACCGTCGCCGCCATCTCGCCCGGCTCGCTCGTCTCCGCGTACCCCCACGCCTGATGTGTGACCGCCGTCTCGTGACGCGCGACGACGAACCGGGCGTCCCGATCCGCCACGGCCCGGTTCAACGGGAGCGTCTGCTTTCCGGGAATGCCGAACACCGTCTCGATCCCCCGGTCGAGCAGGCAGTCGATGACCGCCTCGCCGACCGTCGGAACCGGAACCGGGTCGGTCGCCGAGTCGCCCGTCGTCCCCGAAGCGTCGTCCGAATCCGCCGCGTCCGAGAAATCGTCCGAACCCGCTACGTCCGAGGCGTCGTCCGCGTCCATACACGGGGGTCGACGGACTGGTTGTTGAACCCTTCGGCGATCGCGGCCGGACCCGATACGCCCTCCCGAGCGTCCCGATCACCCACGTCCACGCCGTGGACGCCGACGTCGAGCGCGCGACATCGGTCGCGTTCGGTCACGGCGGCGCTGCGGACACCGACGTCGGTGACCTCGGGTCACTCCGCGACGTTCGTCTCTCGGACCTGGATCCCCTTGCGCGCGAGATGTCGCATCCTGCGCTGGGCGAACTCCTCCTCGGCGGAGCCGCGGGTCGCAAGCACGTACACGAGCGCGGAGCCAACGGGGCGCATCGTCCGCCCGGCGCGCTGTGCACCCTGTCTGCGTGAGCCGCCGAGCCCCGAGGCGACGACGGCGAGTTCGGCGTTCGGAAGGTCGATCCCCTCGTCGCCGACGCGGGAAACGACGAGCGTGTCGAGTTCGTCGTTCGTGTCGCCACCGTCCGCCCCGTCATCCTCGTCGGACGCGGTCGTCTCCCCTCCGCGGAACCGCCGAAACAGCCGGTTCCGTTCGTGGTGTGGCGTCTCGCCGCTGATGAACGGGACCCCGAGCGCGTCGGCGATCGCGTCCCCCTGGTCGAGGTACTCGACGAAGACCAGCGCCTTCTTTCCGGGATGGGTCGCGAGCAGGTACCGGACCTCCTCGATCTTGGCGGGGTTCTCGGCGGCGAGTCGTCGGCGCTCACGGCCGTCGGCACTGACGTACTCGTTTCGTGCCAGCTCCTCGCGCCACGGGACGTACCGGATCTCGACTTCGGGCTCCTGGACGAACCCCGCCTCGAACAGCGCCTCCCAGTCGGAGCCGATCGGCGGCCCGATCAGGGTGTATATCTCCTCCTCGCTCCCCGTCTCCCGAACCGGCGTCGCCGACAGACCGAGCCGATGTTTCGCCTGTAGCGCCGCGGACCGGGAGAAGACGGGCGCACTGATGTGGTGTGCCTCGTCGTAACATATCAATCCCCAGCGCCGCGAGTCGAACAGGCTCCGATGACGATCCATTCCGGCGGTCTGGTAGGTGGCGATCGTCACCGGTCGGATCGCCTTTTCGCCGCCGTGGTACTCGCCGATGTCCCCCGGATCGATCGTGGAGTGTTCGAGCAGCTCCGCGCGCCACTGACTCGCGAGCTCGCGAGAGGGGACGAGGATCAGCGTCTCGCCGCCGACCGCCGCGATCGTGGCGATGGCGGCGACGGTCTTCCCGGAGCCCGGCGGCCCGACGTACACGCCCGATCGCTGCTGTACGAACGCCTCGAGCCACGACTCCTGATACGGACGGAGCTCCGCCGTGAGCTCGATGTCCACGGGATCGCCGGTTTCGAGGTCGCGGTCGTCCGCGACGGGGTAGCCAGCGTCGTACAGCGCTCGCTTGAGTTCCGCGACGGCGTCCTCGTTCACCCACGCCTCGGTGTCCGAGATCGGCGCACGAAGGTGGTCCTCGGAGAGGTGTTCGTCGGCGACGTTCCCCATGGTGCTCTCGGAGGCCGCCTCAAGGACCTCGTAGCCGTCTGCGTGCGTGTACAGCCGGAACCGGTGTGCGCGCCGCCACTGGTCCTCGATCCAGCCCTCCAACCCCTCGAACCGACGCGGAAGCACGGATCGCACCCGGGCGATCAGGGCGTCGAGGTCGTCGAACGGCGCGGCCCACACGTCCTCCTGACGGATCCGGTAGAGGTATCCCCGCGTTCCGGGGTCCGTCCCGGTCGTGTCGACGAGGTGTGCGAACCCCGCGAGTCGTGCCCGCGTGTACTGCGTCGGACGGTCGACGACGATCTCCCGACGGTTGGGGAAGACGACGACGCGCTCGCGCCGGGCCAGCCGCCCCCAGTCGTCGGGATAGAACACGACGGGATCGCTCTCGACGTCGAGCCGCGCGACCTCGCCACGCTCGACCAGCGCTCCGAGCGCGTCGCGGGCCCGCGCCTGCGTCGTGTCCAGCCGCGCCGCGACCTCACGAGCGGTCGCGACCGGCCGACCCTCGGCTTCGAGCGCCTCGTGGAATCGCTCCAGCGAGAGCTCCTCGCCGCTCGGCTCGCCGTCTCCGTCGTCCGTGTCCTCACCCATCGTCTCCGAGTCGGAGCCCGACCCGGATATGGGTAGCGTCCGGGACGGGCCGCTCCGAGGTCGGAAGACGCACCGAAAGCGTGTGCGACAACGCGACGACGTCAGCAGCCGCCGTCCCGCGATCGGCACCGCTGCGATGTGAGCTGCGATTTCGCACGGAAACGGTGACGGCACTCCGTACAGCGGACGAACGGCTCTCCGGGCTCCGTTTCGAGTCTGTGGTTACCCACCACGAACGGGCGGGAGATCGCATGCGGACGGATCCGGTCGGGGATCGGCGTCGACGACGACTCGCTCAGCGCCGTTCGGAGGGCGATCGTGTCGACGTCGGTCGCGTCCCACCGCGGGGAGTCGAGCGCGACCTCGCGGTCGGCGATCTCGGTCCAGCCGGTGACGACGACGGGGGACCGCGTCTCGGTGTCGCTCACGACGACGACGAACCGGACGCCGTCCTCCACGACGGCGAATCGCCAGCCGTCCGTCCGGTTCCATCGCAGCTGCCCGTACCGGATCGCGTCACTGGCCGTCCGCGTCGAGACGTAGCGGCCGGGCTGGCCGAGTCGCTCACGGAAGTGGTCGGTGAGCGCGTACAGTCCGGGGTGCCGGAGCGGCGGGTCCACCGCCGTCCGACTTCCGGTGCGGGAGGCCGTCGATCCGGGTCGTGAGTCCGATCGCGGGCCGGACGTCCCGCCGGGTCGGGGAGGGTCGCTCGCGGGCGATGCGGGTCCGAAGGGCTCGGTCGGTCCGGCCCCCGCCTGCCGTCCGTTCGGGGACGGTGGCTCGGCGCGCGTCGCGTTCGGACGATCCGTCGATCCGGTGCCGGGAGCACCGTCGTGTCCCGGTCCGCCCTGTCGGGATGCCACTACCGACGTGTATTAGCCCGACTCTTAAGGGTGTTACGCCGTCACAAGACCCCCGGTCGTCGCTCCGGATTCGATCCGCCGTCGAGGCGGGTCTCGACGCCGGCCCGGCTCCCGGCGGTACGGTCGACTTCGGTGGCCGGTGTTTTTGTACGCCGGGACGCGTATCCGTGGTAATGAGCTCGTCGTCGGACGGAAAGCCGAACAGCAAGGTCGCGAGGGTCATCGAGCAGTACGACTTATCCGGCTGGGGGGACCGCCTCGAACGAGAGTGGCTCGGTGAAACGGGAGCGCGGACCAGCCTCCGCGATCTGGCCGACACGTTCAACCGGGCGGTGTTGGCCGCCGCGCTCCGCGAGGTCGGCGAGGCGGTCATCGAGGACGACGTCGCGAGCACGTACCACGTGTTGACCGGCGACGACGTCTCGCAGGCCGACACGCTCCGCAAGGAACGCGACCTCGAACGTCTCGGCGTCGACGTCGATGAGGTCCGATCCGACTTCGTCACCCATCAGGCGATCCATACGTACCTGACGAAGTACCGGGAGGCGGAGCTCGCCGACCGGACTCCGGACCCGGACGCGAAAATCGACACGATCGAACGGCTCGAAGGGCGGACCGCCGCCGTCTCCGAGTCCACCCTCGACGGCCTCGTCAGAGCGGAGGTGGTCAGTGAACGGCACTACGAGCTGTTTGTCGACGTCCGGACCGTCTGTGAGGACTGCGGGACCGACTACGCCCTCGTCGACCTCATTCGACGTGGCGGCTGTGACTGCGCGGAAGGCACGACGAACGAGTCGGTTACCCAGGACTGATCACCCACCGAGACGCACCGATCGGTCCTTAGGCGTACCGGTCGATAAGCGCCTGCAGCGTCGCTTTATCCTGAACGCCGCTCGTCCGCTCGACCGCCTCGCCGTCCGCGTACAGGACCAGCGTCGGCACGCCACGGATGCCGAGCTGCTGGGCGAGTCCGGGATGGGCGTCGACGTCGACTTTCGCCACGGCGGCGACGCGCTCCGCTGCGAGCGCCTCGATCGTCGGCTCGAGCATCTGGCACGGGCCACACCAGTCGGCATAACAGTCCACGAGGACGACTGCGTGGTCCGAAACGACCCGTTGGAGGTGCTCCGTCCCCTCGATGGCGATCGGTTCGTCCGGAATCTCGACGCCGGCGTCCCCGTCGCCGCCGCTAGCCGGATCGCCTCCGTTTTCGAGTCGCTGTTGGAGTTCCCGTTTCTTCCGTTCGCGGATCCGCTGCCGCTCGTCGTTCGTTCCGTCCATATACGTAGAACACGCGCCCGATCCGCATAATAGTTGTGTAAGTAGCCCCCAATTCCTTTTGACTCGTCCTCGCCGAAGCCGTCTCCGGATCTGTGCCGCCAATACGCGATATAGAATCGGTGTTGCGCGTAGTTACCGTATCCGATCTCGGGTGCGAGATCGCGAATTGAATCCCATTATATTGTGTATTATACACAATAACTTTGGTGCTGCGGCTCCGATATGCGAACGACCAATGCAACGCTCAATGGCCGAACAGCTCCGTCAAGAGATGGTGTGTGAGGGGATACTGGAGTGCATCTACGACTTGAAGGAACTGGACCGGGAGTGTTTCGGTGCGCTGGTCGAAAGCGACGAGGCGCTGACCGTCGACGAGGTCGCGGAGCGCGTCGACAGGGAACGATCGACGGCGTACCGATCCATCCAGCGACTCCTGCAGGACGGCTTCGTTCGGAAAGCGCAGGTCAACTACGAGTCCGGCGGCTACTACCACGTCTACTATCCCGCGGATCCCGCCGATATCGCCGACGAGATGCGACGAACGCTCAACGACTGGTACGCGAACATGGGACAGCTCATCCGGGCGTTCGAGGCGACGTACGGCGACGCCGATGGCGGATCGGCTCCGATGCGGGACTGAGCTCCCGGTCGCCGTTCGATCACCGGGCCGCGCGGGTTTCATCCGAGCCGCGCGGGCTTCATCCGGGCCGCGTCTCGACGGTCGACGGTCGCTCTCCGGGTCGGTTCGGCTACTCCCCGCCGTGAGCGGCCGCCGACGTCGAACCGCTGCGTCGGACGGCGAGCGCGCCGTGATACAGGATCATCGAACAGACGAGCAGCGCCGAACCGATCAGCAGGACGAAGCTGATCCGGTCGAGGATCGGCATCGCGAGCCAGTCGGCCAGTTCGCCGAAGCCGACCGCCGCGCTCGCGATCAGGAGCATGACGCCGAAGTAGATCGTGACGTCGCTCTCGTCGACGTACGCGGTCGCGCTCGACCCGATCCGCGCGCCGAGCGCGCTCCCGACGAGTAGTGCGGTCACGATCCCGATGTCGATCACGCCGGCACGCCCGTACGTGAACGCGCCGACCGCACCGGACATGAGCGCGCCGAACAGGCTCGTCCCGACCGCGATCGCCAGCGGCGTCCCGATCACGTAGTAGATCGCCGGCATCCGGACGAATCCGCCGCCGACGCCGAGGAACCCGGAGACGAGTCCGACTGCGCCCCCGACCCCGGATATCGTCCACAGCGACGCCTTGCTGCCGTCGGCGAGCTCCACCATCGGCGGGACGTTGTACGACTGTACCTTCTTCGCGAACTCGGGCACGTCGTCCGTGTCCTCATCGTCACCGTCCGTATCCTCGCCGCTCTCGTCGTCGTCGTTCAGCGCGCTCCGAGTGAACAGGATTCCGATGGCGGCCAACAGGATCACGTACGCGGTGCCGACGACGACGTTCGCGATCCCGAGCAGTTCGAGGCCGAACACGAGCCGGCTTCCGAGTTCGATCCCGAGCGTGATCCCGACGAACATCAGCGCGCCGAGCCGGTAGTCGACCTGCCCGGCGTCGTAGTGTTTTATCGTCGCGATAACCGCCGTCCCGAACACGAACGCCATCGAGCTCCCGATCGCGACGGGTGCCGGGTAGCCGAGGATCAACAGGGCGGGCGTGACGAGGAACGATCCGCCCATCCCGAAGAACCCGAAGAACACGCCGACCATGAACCCGAAGACGACGAACAGGGCGAACAGGTCGGCTCCGAGACCCAATACCTCCAACATCTATGTCTGCCTGAGACGTTCGAAGACGGTCGGAGCGACCGCGTCCTCCAGGAGTCCGTAGCCGACGTACAACAACGCGGCTTCGACGAGGACCACCGCTATCAGCGCCACCGCGTGGACGGACGGAGACAGTCCCGAGAACAGCGTCGTTCCGGTCATCTCCCCGCACCCGTAGTATTGTGGAGTATTGTCGCGTTCATGTTTCGTCGTTAGCAGTGAGTACCCTCCTCACCGATATAACGGTTTTGGACTAAAGACACAATACTATATTCCCGTGGGGGACTGATCTCTCCCGATAACTTACGGATCGGTTTTCCCGGAGTCGACGCCGATCGCGACGCACTGGAGGAGTCGTTCTCGGCGGTCACGTCTCCGGGCGTTTGGCCCGCGTCGTCGACCGCGCCGTCGACCGCACCGTCGACCGCGCCGTCGACCGCACCGTCGACCTCGAGGACACGGATCTCCCGTCCCGTTCGGAACCGTATCCGCGATCGGTGGTGGGTGATCGGGATACTTATTATCCGCCACACAGTATTGTGTCTTATGAGCAAGTTCAACTCGTCCGTCGGAGATCGGATCGAGGTGTTCGGATGATGAGCATGCGTTCCGCGGTTCTCGCGACCGATCTGTCGGCGGCCAGTGAGACGATGATCGAGTCCGAGACCGGGCTCGGCTGTCTCGAGCGCATCGGCATCGAACGGATCCACGTCGTGACGGTCGTCCCCTCGAACGTCCACTCGGGGATGCCCGGAATCGACTTCGAGAAGCGGCGGCGGAACGCCCTCCGTCGGTATCGGTCGACGATCGAGGACGCCGGGTTCGAGGTCGAGACGCACGTCGTCCGCGGGACGCCTCACCGCCGGATCAACGGGGTCGCCGGCTCCGTCGGGGCGGACATGATACTCGTCGGGTCGCGCGGGAAGAGCCCGCTCGAGAATCGGGTGATCGGGTCGACCGCGCGGAACCTTGCGCGGACGACCGTCGTCCCCCTGCTCGTCGATCGGATCGAACGCGGCGTCGACGACCCCGAGACGATCCGCCGCCACCTGTTCAAGCGCACGCTGTTCGCGACCGACTTCTCGGAGAACGCCGATCGAGCGTTCGAAGCGCTCGAGTATCTCCGTCACGCCACCGAGGAAGTGACGCTCGTCCACGTCGAGTCGCCGAAAGACCAGACCGCGGACCGGAGCCCAGACGCCGAGGAACGCCTCGGTTCGCTCGTCGATCGCCTCGACGACTGGGGCCTCGACGCTCGGACGGAGATTCGGCACGGTGACCCCGCGACCGAGATCCTGGCCGCGGAACGGGAGCACGACCCCAGCACGCTGCTGGTCGGGTCTCGGGGTCGAAGCCGGCTCCGCCGGCTCCTCCTCGGAAGCGTCTCCGAGGAGATCGTCGCGAACGCGGCCGGCAACGTCTTCCTCGTTCCACCGCCGAGATCCGCGTAGCCGCTGTGTCGTCGCCGGGAGGCGTCTCGGATCGGAGTAACGGTTAAGGGGGATCGTGGAGACGATCAGTGTGATGAGCGCACGCACACCATCCGGGGACCGACTCGACGAGTGGGCGGAGTTGGTCGACGAGGACGTGCCCGAGGAGTTCCGCGACGACGCTCCCGAGCGATAACTTTCACCCCGCTTCGCGAAGCCTTTAGGGCGATGACGGCCAAGTATCGCCGATGGCGACCGAGGCCGCAGGGATAGACCGTCCGCTGCTCATCGATGACTTCCTCCAGCGCCGCCGCTACCAGCTGCAGCTCGCGGACGCGGCGATGCACGACCACACGCTGGTCTGTCTCCCGACGGGACTCGGTAAGACGACGGTGAGCCTGCTCGTCACCGCCGAGCGACTCCACGAAACGGGCGGGAAGGCCCTCTTTCTGGCACCGACGAAGCCGCTCGTCCAGCAGCACGCCGACTTCTATCGGGAGGCGCTGTCGGTTCCGGACGACGAGATCGTCGTGTTCACGGGCGACGTTCGCCCGGACGACCGAGCCGCGCTCTGGGCGGACGCCCGGATCGTCATCGCGACCCCACAGGTCGTCGAGAACGATCTGGTCGGGAACCGGATCTCGCTGCGGGACGTCACCCACCTCACCTTCGACGAGTGTCACCGCGCGACCGGCGACTACGCGTACGTATACATCGCCGAGCGTTACCACGCCGACGCCGCCGATCCCCTCGTGACGGGGATGTCGGCCTCGCCCGGCGGCGACACCGAGGAGATAGCGACCGTGTGTGAGAACCTCGGGCTCCGGAACGTCGAGGTGATGACCGAGACGGACGCCGACGTCGACGAGTACACCCACGACACCGACGTTCGCTGGGAGGAGATCCAACTCCCCGACGAGGTCATCGAGATCCGCGACGCGTTACAGGAGGTGATCACGGACCGACTGGAGAAGCTGAAGTCGCTGGGGGTGACGAACACGACGAATCCCGACCTCTCCCAGCGCGACTTAAACGAGATGCGCGGGAAGCTCAAGCGGATGATGGACAACGACCAGTCGGACGGCTACAAGGGGATGTCCACCCACGCCGAGGTGATGAAGCTCCGTCGGGCGGTCGAACTCGTCGAGACGCAGTCGGTCGAGTCCGTTCGTCGCTACTTCGAACGCCAGCGTAACGCCGCGCAGTCGTCGGGTGCGTCGAAGGCGAGCCAGCGGATGATCGCGGACCCGAAGGTGCGGGAGGCGATGCGCAAAGCGGAGTCGTTCGACGGGCTCCATCCGAAGTTCTCGAAGGCGCGCATCCTGCTGGCGGAGACGCTCGGGATCAACGAGGGCGAGCGTGCGATCCTGTTCACCGAGTCGCGCGACACCGCGGAGGCGCTCGTGGCGTTCCTCTCGACCAGCTTCGACGTCCGGAAGTTCGTCGGGCAGGGCGACAAGGAGGGTTCCGACGGAATGACGCAGAACCAGCAGCAGGAGACGCTCGACGCGTTCCGCGCGGGCGAGTTCGAGGTGCTCGTCTCGACCTCGGTCGCGGAGGAGGGGCTCGACGTCCCCGAGGTCGATCTCGTCTGCTTTTATGAACCCGTTCCGACCGCGATCCGGTCGATCCAGCGGAAGGGTCGAACGGGGCGGCAAGCGGAGGGGCAGGTCGTCGTCCTGATGGCGGCCGACACACGCGACGAGGCGTTCTTCTGGATATCCCGTCGACGGGAGAAGAAGATGGAACAGGAGCTGGAGGAGCTGAAGGCGGCGACCGGCGAGATCGAGGAATCGGTCGGCGCGGACGGACAGGCGGACCTCGCCACGTTCGCGAACGGGAACGAACGCGATGGCGACGAGGGAGGCGAACGCGAGGAGGTCGGCGAAGACGACGTCGACGCCGACGGGAACGACGGCACCGCTGGTGGAGACGACGTCGACGGCTCCGAGGACCCGACCGGACTCACCGACTTCGCATCGGAGGTCCGCGCGGCGGATGACGCTCGTGACGGCGAGTCGGACGACGGCGTCGTCGCGACGGCCGGCGTGGACGACGGCGTCGAGGTCGTCATCGACCAGCGCGAGCTCGACTCGACGATAGCGAAGGACCTCTCGACGCGGGACGGGCTCGTCACGCGGCTGGAGACGCTCGCGGTCGGCGACTACGTGCTCTCGGATCGGGTCGCAGTCGAGCGGAAGTCGGCGGCCGACTTCGTCGATTCGATGCTCGACGCCGACCGGTCGATGTTCGAGCAGGTCGGCGAGCTCTCGCGAGCGTACGCGCGCCCCGTACTGGTCGTCGAGGGGACGAACCTCTACGGCCAGCGCGACATCGATCCGAACGCGATCCGCGGTGCGCTCGCGTCACTGGCGGTCGATTTCGGGATCAGCGTCCTCCGGACGGAAGGGGAGACGGACACGACCGAACTGTTGGCGACCATCGCCCGTCGAGAGCAGGAGACGCGAGACCGCGAGGTGAGCGTCCACGGCGAGAAGACGACCAAAACGAGGGCGGAACAACAGGAGTACGTGGTCTCCTCGATCGCCGACATCGGGCCCGTCACGGCGCGATCGCTCCTGGAGCACTTCGGCTCCGTCGAGGCCGTGATGACCGCGCCCGAGGACGACCTGCTCGACGTCGACGGCGTCGGCTCGGTGACCGCCGAGCGGATCCGCGACGTCGTCGGCAGCGAGTACGAGTAAGCGATCACGTCGTTCACGACGGTGTCGTTCGACGACTGGTTGGCGGGCCGTCGCCCGCGACCCCTCCTCGGCTCGCTGCCGGGAGAGTATTTAAGCCGAGACCCGCGAGTGTTCCGGATGGTTCCGGATGGTTCCGGATGGTATTTCGGCAGGTTCTAACACAGTGGCTGTGCGCCTCGCTCAGTCACTGTCGCTCCCTCACTGCGGTGTCGCCGGCGGCTCTGCCGCCGGCTGCCCGTGGCGCGTCGCGCCACGCTGCTTGCAGCGGCGGGCTTCGCCCCACCGGGAGACTCCGTCTCCCGGGCCCCCGCTCACTCCGTTCGCGGGGATCACGGCTGCCCCTTTGAGTCCCACCCCGGACAGCACCGCACCCGCGCCTCATGCCTCCCCAGCCTCGTCAGGGGCGGTCGCCGGAACCGTTCGGCGACCGCCCCTGACTCCCTCGCGCGAGGCCGTTCGCGGCCTGACGGCCGCTCACGGGCGCGCAGGGCGAGAGCGAGGCTCTCGCTTGCAGCCGGCGCGTCGCGCCGGCGACGCCACCGCATTAGATCTTTATAAGTAGCCATCGCCGTCGCTCACGGCTATTTAAATAGTAGATCGCGACCGGCGGACTGCAACACCCACTCCCGTCATCGATCGAGAAGCGCTCTTCAACGACCGGCTGTTTCAGTCTCTATTATATCTGAAGGATGAGATCTCAACGGAGCCAGCGGGGCGTATCGAAGTCTCCGCGGCCGATTCGATCCGCGACAGCCGACACAACACTTATGCGTTCGTTGTCAACCGACACAACACTTATGCGTTCGTTGTCAACCGACACAACACTTATGCGTTCGTTGTGAGACTGTACACATGCGATGGCGAAAGGCAAGGTCGACTTCTTCAACGACACCGGCGGTTACGGATTCATCGAGAGTGACGACGCGGACGAGGACGTCTTCTTCCACATGGAGGACGTCGGCGGTCCGGACCTCGAGGAAGGCCAGGAGGTAGAGTTCGAGATCGAGGAGGCCGATAAGGGGCCGCGAGCGAAGAACCTGACTCGGCTGTAACTCGACGGATCACGCGGCGATCCGGATAGCTCACGAAACACGTCCCGCATTATTACCGTCCCGAAGAGCGTCGGCTGACCGATCTCGGAGCGAACGGAATCGATACTCGCGACAGCGTGACCGCCAGACCGACGCCGGCATCGCCGAGCGTGTCGTACTGGTCGGGGAAACAGCCGACCGAACCCGCGAGTCACACGACGACCGCGCCGAACGGGTACGACGGGACCTCGGTGGTCCAGACGGTCCCCTCGCCGACGTCGACGAGCGAGACGCAGTCGTCGTCGTAGTGGGACACCACCAGTCGACCGTCGACCGCGCGGGCGACGAGTCCGGGGGCCGCCGTTTCGACGACCTCTCCGTCGAGCGACCGTATCGCCGCCTCGTCCGCGTCGAGCACCCACCACGCGCCGTCGATCCGGAACAGGTCGACTGGCCGGGAGAAACGCTCGTGGATGTCCCGGAGCACCAGATCCTCGTCGAACTCGTGGACCGTTCCGTCGGCCCGACCGGGAACGAACACGCGGTCCGCGGTGACGACCAGGTCGTACGGATCCGCACCGACCGCAGCCGTCTCGAGGAGTCGGTCGGCGACCCGGCGGCTGCTCGTGTCGCTCGTGTCGCTCGTGGCACCCATCACCGAGGCGTCGAATGCGACCGCCCTCGCGCCGCGCTGGTCGATCGCATACCCCCGCGTACCGTCCGGTGAGAGCGCCACGCCCTGCACGCGGGCGTCCGGTCCGACGTCGACCGCGTCGACCCGCTCACGGGCGGCGACGTCGACGACATCGACGGTGCCGTCCCGGCGGCTCCCGACGTAGAGGCGGTCGCCGTCCGGCGACGCCGCGAGCTCGTGTGGCTCCGCACCGACCGCGACGCGACCGACGAGCGTCAGTGTCTCCGGATCGATGACGGCGACCGCGTCCCCGGCGGAACAGGCGGTGAACAGCGTCCCGCCGGCGACCGCGAAGTGTGAGGGACCGAGCACCCCCGTGTCGATCTGCCGGACCTCGCCGTCGGGACCGACCGCGGTGACGGCGCGCTCGCCCATCGTCGCGACGAAGGTCCGTCCCCGGCACGTCGTCGCGTGAACCGGATGGCTTCCGACGGGGATCTCGCCGAGTCGTTCGCCGGTTTCGAGCGCGAGCAGCGCGAGCACGTCGGCACCCTCACAGGGAACGGCGACGATCCGACCGGACGCGTCCGTGGTCCCCGTCGAGGGGGCGGCGTTGTCGCCGTCGGTCATCCGGTACAGGAGAAGTCGCCGCCGCGGTCGTCTCCGCCGACGCTCCCGTCCGTCTCGATCACGACGTTGGTCGCCGTCTCCACGGGGTAGCGTCCGCGGTCCCCGTCGACGTTCGCCCACTCGTCGAACCCGCCGTCGTACAGCCGCACGTCGTCGAAGCCGATCGCCTTCAGCGTCAGCCACGTCGACGTGGCGTCGACGTTGTCGTCGGCGTAGACGACGACGGTCTCCGCCGAGTCGATCCCCGCGTCACCGCTGTACAGGGTGATGAGCCGTCCGGGATCGGTCATTCCCCTCCCGGAGACGTTGCCGACCCAGTGGACGTTGATCGCGCCCGGAAGGTGGCCGTGACGGTCGTGGCCGGGGTCGAGCGCGTCGGAACCGGGTGCGGCGAGGTACGCCTCCGGCACCCGAGCGTCGACGAGTCCGGGTCCGTCCTCGTTGAACGTCCCGACGCGGTCCGCGAGCCACTCGCGAGTGACCCAGGCCGCCTCCGTCGGGTTCGGAGCGTAGTCGACCGGCGAGACGGCGTCTCGCGAGCCGGTTCCGACGCGGCCGTTCCATCCGTCGAACCCGCCGTTGAGCACCCGGATCGACCCGTGGTGGCCGATCGCCTCGAGCGCGAACGCGACGCGGGTGACGCGGGATCCGACGCTCGCGCCGTAGACGATCACGTCGTCGTCGGGCGAGACCCCGAGATCACCGACCGCGTCGGCGATGGCGTCCGCCGCCGGAGTGAGACCGTCCGCGGTCGGTGTCCGCCGAGTGAGGTCGTCGAACGGGACGTGGCGAGCCCCGTACACTCGCGCGCGCCGGAATCGCTCACGATCTCGAGCGTCGAGGACCGTCACTTCGTCGCGGTGGTCCGCGAGCCATCCCGGACCGACGACGTAGTCGACGTTTCCCGTCACCTCGTGACGCGCGGAGACGTCGGCGGGGGTAGTCACCCCCAGACAGCCGGCCGTACTCGCCGCCCCGACCGCGGTCGCGCCGGCCGCCGCTCGCAGCAGGGCGCGTCTGGTCGCGTCGGAACCGTCGTCAGCGGAACTGTCGCGGGTCATCTATCAGTCGGCCGTCGAGGGGTCCCGCGATCGCTCTCGGCCGGCGACCCCGAGGGTCCGCGGCCCCTCACCGTGGACCGCCGGAGTTCCGCTCCGTCTTCCACGCCGCCGGGTCCACGTTCGCAGTCGTCGCTCATACGGGGAGCAGACGTCTCTCGCGTAAAGCCCTCCCGGAGGTCACCGTCGTTGCCCCCTGTTCCATGTGGCGGCAAGTATTGAACGGACCTCCGACCGAAGGGAACGGTTACCGTCTTCAGCGGTGTTTTACCCGTCCCACGAAAGAGATCCGCTAATGGCTCTCTCGCCCGTCGGATACGTCGCGGTCTCCATCGCTGTCGGGCTCTCGTTCGGGGTGTTGTTACAGAAGGCGCGGTTCTGTTTCGTCAGCGCGTTCCGCGACTTCGTCGCGTTCAAGGACACGCGCGTGCTGAAAGGCGTGCTCGTGGGTGTCGCCGTGATGACCGTGTTCTGGAGCGTACAGGCTACCTTCGGCTACTTCCGCGGGTTCTGGACCCCGGCGTGGGGGCTCGGGTCGCTGCTCGGCGGCTTCGTGTTCGGACTGGGTATGACCCTCGCCGGCGGGTGCGCCTCCGGGACGCTGTATCGCGCGGGGCAGGGCTACCTCCAGTTCTGGCTCGTCCTCCTCTTTATGTTCGTCGGCTACGTGCTGTTCGCGTTCGCGTTCCCGGTCGCGGAGACGTACTACTTCGCCACGCTGAACCCGTTCGAGGGACGAACGCTGTACCTCTCCGTACCGTTCTCGCCCGCGATCACGGGCGCGCTCGCGGTCGCTATCGGGCTGCTGGCGTACGCGTTCGTGAGGGGTCGAAGCCAACTCCCCGACGAACCCTCCGGCGGTGCCGGCGACGACGATGCCGCCAGCGGGACGAGCGTCGGCGCGGACACCCGCGCGCAGGCGTCGATCGGTCGGGTCCGGTCGCTTTCGGCCGTGAGCGTCGGGCTCCGAGGAATCGTCGACGGAACGATCGCGTACGGTCGCGGGATCGTGGACGACGACCGCCCGCTCGCGAAGCGGCTCCGAGACCCGTGGGACGCACGGACCGCGGGCGTGGCGATGGCGATCGTCGCAAGCCTCTGGTTCTGGGTACACGGCCACTGGGCGATCACCGGGAGCGAGGCCCGGTGGGCCGGCTACCTCCTCGCGGGGGCCGGCTACGACGTCGCGAGCGTCGACTACTGGGGGTCGGTGTTGTTCCGTGACGGAGATATCACGCTCACCATCGACATGCTGATGATCGCCTCGCTGATCGTCGGATCGTTCCTCGCGGCGTACGCCTCCGGCGACTTCCGGATCCGGAGGCCGAAACGCCGTCGGGTGCCGAACTACGTGATCGGCGGCCTGCTGATGGGAGTTGGCTCGCGGCTCGCGGCCGGCTGCAACATCGCGAACCTGTTTTCCGGCGTCGCGCTGCTGTCCGTGCACTCCTTTTTGGCGGGTGCGGGGATCATCCTCGGCGTGTACGTGATGACCCACTACATGTACCGCGAGGTCGGCTGCGCGATCTGAGCTGGTGGACGAGCGACGTCCCGGCCGACGGTTCGCGTCGCTACTCATACGTCGAATACGACGTGCCGACCGGGTCTCTGCGGTCGGTGCGCGCGAGTCGCGAGGGCGACCGACGGGAGCCCTCGGATGCGAACGGCAGCGCCGTGAGCCGCGCGCGAGGGAGTCGGGGGGGGGGGGGGGGGGGGGGGGGGGGGCGGGGGG
>NZ_JBLWMN010000021.1:0-23147 GCF_048380895.1 Halorubrum rarum
CGGCCCGCGCGGAGTGTTCCCCGCGCGGGCCGCCGACGAGGGCGCGGAGGCGTGAGGGCGCGGAGGCGTGAGGGCGTGGAGGCGTGAGGGCGCGGAGGCGTGAGTGTGCGGGAACCAGCGAGTCGCAGCCCGACGGCTGGCTCGCTACTGCAGGCAGCCCGGACCGCCTCGCTCGACACGCACGGCTCCCCGAGCGACGGGGGGCCTTGCAGGCGGTCGATACCTGCGTACCCACCGGCTCACCAGTAGCCGCTCAGAAACCGAAAGCGAAGCCACCCGAACCAGTTTATAAACCTCACCGCTCCGGACACCGATTCCTCCCGAGGTCGATCAGGCGTCCGCCGGCTCGCCCGTCTCCAGCTCGAAGTCCCACTCCTCGTAGCCGCCGGCCATGCTGGCGACGAGGACGTCCTCCTCGACGCCCTCGTAGCTTTTGATCAGCATCGCGGCCTGTTTCGACGACTGGCCGATCGGGCACGCACAGACCACGTCGCGGTCGTCCCAGTCGATCTCCGGCACCATTGACGGAAGATCGCCGAGCGGAACGTTGATCGCGCCCGGAATATGGCCCTCCTCGAACTGTGTCGGCGGTCGGGTGTCGACGATGCGGAGGTCGCCCGCCTCGACGCGTCGGTTGACCTCCTCGGGGGTGAGTTCCTCGACCATGATCACTCCTCTTTCCGCAGGAAGATCCGGTAGCGACCGTCGCCGGACTTCCACACCTTCGCGGCCGCGTCGTCGCCGACGGCCTTCGGGACGTTCTCCGTGCTCGGAACGTGGTCCGTCTCCTGGACCAGCACGTCCCCGTCGTCGAGTCCGGCTATCGACTTCTTCGCTTCGACCTGCGGGTACGGGCACACTTCGCCGGTCATGTCCTGTACCTCGGTGGCGTTTTCGAACAGCGCGTCGGCGGTCTCGTCGTCGAGCTCGTCGGGCATGTCGACGACGTCGTCCCACGTTGGTTGACTCATGCGTCCCGATACGGTCGAGACGGGTTAACGGCTTTCGTGAGCGGCAGACCTCTCCCGTATCTCTGACGGAGACGGACGTACCGCCCGCGACGAGCGCCGAGACCGCCGTCTTCGCCGGATACTTATCCGGAAGCGCTCTACGAGTCGTATGACCGATTACGTCGTCGACGAGTCGACGATCTTCGAGACGCCGCTCGTCGAGCTCGATCTCGGCCTGACGTCGGAGGCGACCGTGTACGCGAAAGTCGAGTGGTTCAACCTGTACGATGCCCCTCACGGCGGGGGATCGGTCAAGTCTCGGATCGCGAAGGGGATGCTCGACGGAGCCGAGGCGCGCGGCGACCTCGAACCCGGGGTCACGGTGATCGAGCCGACGTCCGGCAACACCGGCAGCGAGGTCGCGCGGCTCGCGAGCGACCGCGGCTACGACGTCGAGATCGTCATGCCCGACAACGCCGCAGGCGGGAAGGTCGAGGCGGTCCGGGACGCCGGCGCGACGATCCACTTCGTCGACGCGAACCGCGGCTACGACGCCGTCATCGAGGAGTGCGAAGGGATCATCGCGGCCGACCCCGACGCGTACTACCGCCCGAACCAGTACGAGAACCCCGACAATCCGGGCACGCACGAACGGACGACCGCCCGGGAGATATACGAGGCGACGGACGGCGACGTGACCCACTTCGTCGCCGGCGTCGGCACGGGCGGGACGGTGACCGGAACGGGCCGCGGACTGATCGACCTGAGCGACGGCGACGTCGAAATCGTCGGCTTCGAGCCGGACGAGCCGCTCCACGCCATCGACGGGCTCAAATATCTCAAAACGGGCGACCACTATCACCCGGAGACGTACGACGAGTCGGTCCTCGACGAGACGGCGTACGTCACGACGGACGACGCGTACGACCGCGCCCGCGAGCTGCGCGAGCGATATCTGGATCGGGCGGTCCCGATCGCCGACTCCGGGAAACACGACGAGGCGACGGTCCGCGAGCATCTCCGCGTCGACGATCAGTTCGTCGTCGGGACCTCCGCGGGGGGCGGTGCGGCCGCGGTCGCCGGACTCGACGAGGCGGGGGCGCTCGCGGACGACGACGTCGTCGTCTTCATGCTCTGTGATCGCGGGGACAAGTACGCGGACATCCCGCTGTGGGATGCGTATTTGAGCTGAACTCCGTTCGAACGGCTCGCTTCGCCGTCTTATCGGCCGCCGCTGGCCGCGGGAATGACGCGGAGCGTGGCGTCCTCGTCGACCTCGGTGTCGAGGTCGTCGATCGGCTCTCCGTCGACGTACACGTTGATGTACTCCTTTATCTCGTCGTCCTCGATAACGCTGTCCTTGAGTTCGGAGCCGTGTTCGGCAGCGTGGTTCTCGAACAGTTCACGGATCGTGTCTCCCGCGACGTCGACTTTCGAGGTCGCGGAGCCGCCGGCCAGCACGGCGGGCAGTTTAATTATTGCCATACGCCCGATTCGACGTTCGAATTCAAAAGCGGCGCGCCGTCGGCAACGTCGACCTACGTCTCGGACGGGCGCTCCGTGTCTCGGTCTCACCGGAGGAGCGGAGCGTCGGCCACGACCGGCAGGGCGTTCGCGCTGACGCTCCGAGATGGCGGCAGTTCGAGCCGGTGGGTACGTGTCTTATGGGTCCGTAGCGGCTACGCGGTGGTAATGAGCGATCTCGATCTCGATCCGACACAGCTCGATCGATACTCCAGACACATCATCATGGACGACGTCGGACCGGAGGGCCAGAAACGCCTCCTCGATGCCGACGTACTCGTCCTCGGTGCGGGCGGCCTCGGCTCGCCGATCATCCAGTACCTCGCGGCCGCCGGCGTCGGGACGCTGGGGATCGCCGACGACGACGAGGTGGAGCTGTCGAACCTCCAGCGCCAGATCATCCACGGTACCGACGACGTCGGCCGGAAGAAAGTCGACTCCGCAGCGGAGTACGTGAACGGGCTCAACCCCGACGTCGACGTCCGCACACACGAGGTTCGGGTGACGCCCAACAACATCGAGGAGCTGATCGACGGGTACGACTTCGTCGTCGACGGGACCGACAACTTCGCGACGCGGTACCTCGTCAACGACGCGTGTACGCTCGCGGGTATCCCGTTCTCGCACGGCTCCATCTTCCGGTTCGAAGGGCAGGTGACGACGTTCGCGGGCACCGACGACTCGCCGTGTTATCGGTGTCTGTTCCCCGAGGCCCCGCCCGCTGGGACGGTGCCGAACTGCGCGACCGCGGGCGTTCTCGGCGTCCTGCCGGGAACCGTCGGCTGTCTCCAGGCGACAGAGACGGTGAAACATCTCATCGGTGAGGGCGAGACGCTCGACGGCTCCATGCTGTTTTTCGACGCCTTAGAGATGGAGTTCGACAAGGTCGAGATCCCTAAGGGCGACGACTGTCCGGTGTGTGGGGACGACCCCGCCATCGAGTCGGTCCACGACGTCGAGTACACCGCCTCCTGTGCGATCGACGTCGGCGGCGACGAGCCGGAACCGGAGATCGAAGCGGACGACTGACCGAATCTATCCGGGCGGCATTCTACGACTGACCGAATCTATCCGGGCGACGTTCCCCTTCCTCGACGAGGAGAGTGAGAGCGTGGCTGCGGCGGGGATCACCGATCGCTTCGCACGACGACGGTCTCCTGTTCGAAGCCGTCGTTGTCGTCCCGCCAGCGCCAGGATCCGACGAACGGGTAGCCGTTTAGCGCGCAGATGACGTAGGAGTAGCCGGGCCACGTTGCCCGTGCAGCGTCCGTCTCGCTCGGTTCGGTCGGCCCGGTGGGATGCGAGTGGTAGAACCCCACCACGTCGAGTCCGTCGTCCTCGATCGTCTCGATGACCTCGAGCTGTTCGGCCGGATCGATGAGGTACCGGATCTCCGGTGTGTCCGCGACGTTTTCGGTCTCGTAGCTTCGGGTCACGACGCTCGGATCGCCGTCGCTACCGTGAGTGCCCGCGAGGACCCCACAGATCTCCTCCTCGCCACCGCTGTACGCGTGGTACACGACGTCGTCGTACGTCGCGCGAGTGAACTCGATCACGACCGGACACAGACGCGAGACGCCCATAAGTCCGTCCCGACCGGCAAGCGGAGTCGGGCGTCCGAGATATCGGCAGTCGTTGACAGCCAGCGCGGGTTTTTGCGCGTTCAGCGGCGAGACGAACCATGAGCGACACGGGAGCCGAGCCGTCCGCGCCGACCGCCGAGGAGGCGTTGCACACGACCCTCGACATGCCGTTCGAGGACGCGGTTCCGTTCGTCCAGATCGAACACGAGCTCGCCGACTTCGAGACGGTTCGAGTCACTCGGCTCGACGCGATGATCGAGGGCATGCTCGGTCACGACGACGTCGAGCGGACGGCGCTGATCGTGGTGTGTCACCCGGAGATCGCGTACGCCGCCCTCGACATCGATCCGACGCTGGCGGGGATGTTACCGTGTACGACGCTCGTCTACGAGCGCGAGGGCGACGACCGCGTCCACGTCCATCACGTCTCGGCGACGAAGGCGATCCGCGACCTCGGCTGTGCGCCCGCGGACTCCGAGGGAGCGGTCGAGGGGCTCGTCGCGAAGACCGGCGACCTGATGACGACCGTGTGGGAAAACATCGAGGAGCACGGTGCGTCGGTCGACGACGCCGAGGGAGGTTCCGTCGGTGAGGACACGGCTGACGATTCCGTCGGTGAGGACACGGCTGACGGTTCCGTCGGCGAGGACACGGCTGACGATTCCGCCGGCGCGACGAACGAGGCGACCGAGTGACGCGGCTTCGAGTTCACTTTCGCCTTGCTGCCGGTGCGCTTTTAGGGACTACCGCGAAAGGTACGGGCACCGAATGACGTCCTTCCAGTCGACGATCGGCGACGAGGAGGGGATCGCGGAGGAGCTGGCGGAAACCCAGCGCGAGATCTCCATCGCCGAGTTCTTCGAGAAGAACAAACACATGCTCGGCTTCGACTCGGGAGCCCGAGGCCTCGTCACCGCCGTCAAGGAGGCGGTCGACAACGCCCTCGACGCGACCGAGGAAGCCGGCGTCCTGCCCGACATCTACGTCGAGATCGAGGAGGTGGGCGATTACTACCGCCTCGTCATCGAGGACAACGGACCGGGCATCACGAAAGAGCAGCTTCCCAAAGTGTTCGGGAAGCTGTTGTACGGGAGTCGTTTTCATGTCAGGGAACAGTCACGTGGGCAACAAGGCATCGGGATCTCTGCAGCAGTCCTCTACTCCCAGCTCACGTCCGGTCAGCCGGCGAAGATCACCTCGCGTCCGAAGGGACAGTCGCGGGCGCAGTACTTCGAGCTGATCATCGATACGGACACGAACGAACCGGAGATCAAAGCCGACGCTGAGACCTCATGGGACCGCCCCCACGGAACGCGGATCGAACTGGAGATGGAGGCGAACATGCGCGCTCGGAACCAGCTCCACGACTACATCAAGCACACGGCGGTCGTCAACCCACACGCCCGCATCGAGCTCCGGGAGCCGGGGCTCGACGAGCCGCTGAAGTTCGAGCGGGCGACCGACGAGCTCCCCGCGGAGACCGAGGAGATCCGCCCGCACCCGCACGGCGTCGAGCTCGGTGCGCTCATCAAGATGCTGGAGTCGACCGAGTCGTACTCCGTCTCCGGGTTCCTCCAGGAGGAGTTCACGCGCGTCGGCCGGAAGACGGCGGACTCCGTCATCGATAACTTCCGCGACGTGTACTACGGGCGCGAGCTCACGTGGTCCCCGCCGCGGGCTCACGACGACCGCGACGTCGAGGCCGCGGTCGCGGACGCCGTCGCCAACAAGGGGAAGGCGGCGACGACCGCCTTCTCCGAAGGTGTCGCGGAGACCGTCACGGGCAACGAACGCCTCTCCCGGTCGGAGCTCGCGGCGATCGTCGACAACGTCGCGGAGACGGTCGGGACCGACACGGGCAAGACCTTCGGCGGGACCGTCCGCGAGAACGCGGTCGACGCCGCGTGGCGGGCGATAACCGGGGTCGGTAGTGAGGAACCGGACGACGTCGGGGAGGACGCGTCGGAGTCGCCGCTCGTCGCCGACGCCTACGCCTTGGTCGACGACGCCACCTCGACCCGAAAGGACGACGCCGCGGTGCGAGCGATGGCCGAGGCGCTCGCGTTCCGGTTCGAGGACCTCGACGGCGACGCGTTCCGGATAGCCCGCGACGATCTCGAACGGCTCGTCGCGGACGCGGCGAGTTTCGTGGCCGAGCAGCACGACGCGACGTTCGGCGAGACCGCCCGCGAGAACGTCGTCGAGGCGGTCTGGTCGCGGGCTCGAACCGTCCCGGACGACCCGCCGAAGGTGCGCGACGTCGCGGCCGACCGCGACGCCTCCGCGGACCTACTCGAAGCGATGCGGGTGACGGACATCCTCGCGCCGCCGACCGACTGCCTCGCACCGATCACGGCGGAACTCGTCGAGGCCGGGCTCCGCAAGGAGTACGACGCGGACTTCTATGCGGCCGCGACCCGCGACGCCGAGGTCCACGGCGGGGACCCGTTCATCGTCGAGGCGGGGATCGCCTACGGCGGCGATATCCCCGCGGAGGGTGCCGCCGAGATCCTCCGGTTCGCCAACCGCGTTCCGCTCGTCTACCAGCGCGGCGCGTGCGCGACGACGGACGTGATCAAGTCGATCGGGTGGCGCAACTACGGACTCGACCAGCCGGGCGGATCGGGACTCCCGAACGGGCCGGCGGTGATCTCCATCCACGTCGCGTCCACGAACGTGCCGTTCACCAGCGAGTCGAAGGACGCGTTGGCGAACGTGCCGGCGATCGAAGACGAGATCGAACTCGCGGTGCGGGAGGCGGCCCGGGAGCTCAAGTCGTATCTCAACAAGCGGCGCTCGATGCAACAGCGCCGCGAGAAACAGGACGTTCTCGGCCGGATCCTTCCGGAGATGGCGGACAAGGTCTCGGAAGTGACGGGGCGCGAGCGTCCCGACATCTCCGGGGCGCTGGCGCGCATCATGAACAACGTCAGCGTCGATCGGGAGGTGACCGACGGGACGGTGACGCTGTCCGTCGAGAACCACTCGGACACCAACGAGCAGTTGGAGATCACGGACATCGTCTCGGCGGAGCCGACGGATCTCTCGGACGGTACCGTCGTCGACATGGACGGCGAGTGGTTCGTCCAGTGGACGCCCGAGGTGAAGGCGGGAACGGACGTCGAACTGACCTACGAGACCGACGCAGACGCCGATTTCGACGTCAGCGTCGGCGGCGTGGAGACGGAGAAGCTCACGGTGAACGCGTAAATGACGAACGAGGTGATGACGTAAATGACGAACGAAGCCCAAGCACGCGAGGAGCTCATCGATCTGGCCGCGGAGTTTTACGACCAGTTCGCGGCCGGCGAGGTGCCGACGATGACGCTCCCGACACGGACGAAAAGCAACATCGAGTACGACGAGGCGAGCGGCGTGTGGACGTACGGCGACCGCACGTCGACGCGGAGTGCGAACTCCGTTCGCGGCGCACGGAAGCTGTTGAAGGCCGCCTACGCGATCGAGTTCCTCGCCGAGCAGCTGGAGCAGGACCGCTCGTCGACGCTGCGTGAACTGTACTACCTCTCGGAGTCGTGGGACAACACGGAGGCGCAGTTCTCCACGCAGGACGAGTCGAACGACCTCGTCGAGGACTTGGAGGTCGTGACCGGGGTCACCCGTGAGGACTTCCACATGCGCCCGGAGGAGTCCGGTGCGACCCTGATGGGACCGCTACTGCTCCGCGAGCAGACGCGCCGCGGGGAACGAGAGATCCACTGTCAGAAGGACGTCGGGGAGGGAGGCTACCAGATCCCGAACAACCCCGACATGATCGAGTTCCTCGACGACGACATCGATTTCGCGCTCGCCGTCGAGACCGGCGGGATGCGCGACCGACTCGTCGAGAACGGCTTCGACGAGGCGTACAACTGTCTCGTGATCCACCTGAAGGGACAGCCGGCGCGAGCGACGCGCCGGATCACGAAGCGCGTCCACGACGAACTCGACGTGCCCATCGTCGTGTTCGCCGACGGCGACCCGTGGTCGTATCGGATCTACGGCTCGGTCGCGTACGGGTCGATCAAGTCCGCACACCTCTCGAAGTACCTCGCGACCCCCGAAGCGGAGTACGTCGGCATCCAGCCCGAGGACATCGTCGAGTACGACCTCCCGTCGGATCCGCTCTCGGACTCCGACGTCAACGCCCTGGAGTCCGAACTGGAGGATCCGCGGTTCCAGACGGACTACTGGGAGGAACAGATCGAACTGCAGCTCGAGATCGGCAAGAAGTCCGAACAGCAGTCGCTCGCGAGTCGCGGGCTCGACTTCGTCACCGACACGTATCTCCCCGAGCGCCTCGACGCGATGGGCGTACTGTGACGCGTGTCGTGACTCGTATCGGATGAGAACGGACGATATTTAACGGTCTCTGCACACGATACGCTGTATGCAGACCGTCGATGTCTCCTACACCGTCGATCTCCCCGCCGAGGACCTTCGAGCGCAGCTCACGCCGGAGGCGATCATCGAGTGCGCGGACGTGTACGTGATCGAGTCGGTCGAGACGGTCGGCGAGGCGGTGGAGGTGACGACGTCGTTCCGAAACGAGGAGCTGGTGTTCTCCTTTCGGGAGATAGATGACGGGTACGAGTACACGATGGTGGCGGGAGAGAACCTCTTCGCCGAGCGCGCCTCGCGGATCGTCGTCACCGATCTCGAGGAGACGCGTATCACCGCGGAGACGCGATTCACTCTCGACACGTGGCTCTCCGTCGTGTTGGACCGACTGGCGAAGCGAACGGTCCGAAAGGAGCTCGACAACGTGGTGGTGCACCTCGTTGAGCGGGCGATGGACGACGACGGTGACGGCGATCTCGACGACAGACTCGGATCCGGACCCGACGACCGAATCGACGACGCCGAAGCGTAGTCGCCCGCCGACCGGCGCGTCCCGCAGAGCGGTGCGTCCTGCCGCCCGGTGCCCTCCCGCTGACCGGAACCGTTCTCACTCGTCCGCGTACACGACCTCGGAGATCTCCCGTCGGGGACCGTCGGCGTCGTCGTTCTGGTATTTATAAAGTGTGCCGTCCGATTCGTCGACGGTCGCGTTGTGTGAGCCGTCACAGAACGGCTGGTCGTCCGAGAGCCCGCACCGACAGACGAACACCGCGCCGTCGTCGCCCAGATCGTCGGCATCGAGTCGCTGTGGCCCCTTCGCCTCGTGTGTGACTTCACGTGGCATGCGTAAACATCGGTCGAGAGACACCTAACGCTTGGGACACCGGGTATTCGGGTGTCGACCGGAGACCGTTCGCGGCGGCGCGGCACAACCGGCTTATCCACTCGCCACCAAGGGGGACCATGAGCGAGGGCGAACCCGTCGATCCGGCGGATCTGACCGACGAGGAGTGGCGCGAGCGGCTCACGGACGAACAGTACGAGGTCCTTCGGGAGAGCGGGACGGAAGCACGCTTCTCCGGGGAGTACGTCGACCACAAGGCTGACGGGAGCTACCGCTGTGCGGGCTGCGGGGAGCTGCTCTTCGATTCGGAGACGAAGTACGACTCCGGCTGCGGGTGGCCCGCCTTCTACGCCGCCGAGGAGTCGTCGGTGACGACGACGCTCGACACGAGCCACGGCATGCGACGGACCGAGGTTCGGTGTGCGAACTGCGACTCGCATCTCGGGCACGTGTTCGACGACGGGCCGGAGCCGACCGGCAAGCGGTTCTGTATCAACTCGGCGGCGATGGCGTTCGACGGGGAGTGAGCCGCCACGCGTGGCGAGAGGGATACACTGAGCCTACCACGTCGGCGGCGAGAAGCCGGCGTCCTCCAGGATCGGCTTCCACGCCTGTTGGACGGAGAGCCGGGAGACGTCCATCGCCTCGGCGACGGCGGACTGCGACCGCTCCTGGCCGGTGATGAGGGCGGCCGCGTAGAGGCTCGCGGCACCCGTCGCCGGCTTGGATCGGTCCGCGTCGGGAACCGCCGAGAGGAACAGGTCCGTCGCCGTCGCGAACGCCTCCTCGTCGAGATCGAGGGATCGGCGGGCGTCGTCGAGCCGATCGATCCACACCTCGTTGTCGACTCGGTCGCTCGCCCGGTACATACACGGGTGTTGTCTACGGGTTTATAAAAAGGGATCGCGGAGCCGGCCGGTCCATCGACGACGGCGACCGGGTCGGTTCGTCAGGTTCTTGAGTCGGTTTCGTGTATGAACGGACGCGCGTGGGTAGCCAAGCCAGGAAACGGCGCAGCGCTTAGGACGCTGTCTCGTAGGAGTCCGCCGGTTCAAATCCGGTCCCACGCATGGTTCTCCGAGCAGTTCGCGAGGAGAACCCATGTTGCAAGGATTTCCACCAGGGAACGGAGCAACGCGGAGTGACTGAGGTTCAAATCCGGTCCCACGCATGGTTCTCCGAGCAGTTCGCGAGGAGAACCCGCGTCGCGGGCGGGAACGCGACTTCGGATGTGATTTTCACTGCCGGAGTACGACTCGCTCGACGTCTGCGTGCTCCGCGCGACGAACGATCGCACGGACGAGGTCGTGAGCGCCCGCGAGGTTGTCGGAGTCGCCGTCGAGCACGAGCAGTCGAGCGTCCGCTCCCTCCTCGATGACGCCCCGATTCAGTCCGGCTATCTCCGCGCCGTTGATCGTCGCCATCCGAAGCACCTCCCGTGCGGACAGGTCGGCGAGCTTCGCGGCGAACTCCATCTCGCGGAACATCGACGGGGAGTCGAGCATGACGTTGTCGGTCCCGAGCGCGACCGTCGTCCGATCGGCGAGCGCGCGGATCGGCGGGACCCCGACGTTCGTCACGAGGTTCGAGCGCGGACAGACGACGACCGACGTGTCGCGGTGAGCGAGTCGGTCGAGATGGATCGACTCCGCGTGGACCATGTGAACGAGGAAGTCCGGATCCAGATCCATCGCCGCGTTGATATCGTCGGCGTCGCGCTCGCCGGCATGGATCCCGAACAGTCCGCCGGCCTCGCGAGTCGTCGTCCGGATCGAGTCGAAGTCGGCGTCGCGCGCGCCGGACGCACCGTACCCGTCGGCGACCGACAGCACGTCCGGGTCGTCACGGCCGAGAACGACCGCGTCGATGTCGCGCCCGCCGAACTCGACGCCGGTCCCGGACAGCGCGTCCCGGATCGCGGCGACGCCGTCGACGCCCCCCTCGCGGAACTCGAGGAACGTACCGGTGCCGGTCGACTCCATGTATCGGAGCGTTCGCGCCATCGCGGCGACCTTCTCCTCGTGGCTCGCGTCCCGAAGCAGCCGGTGTTTGAGCCCGTCCGGCGGCGCGACGAGTTCGTCGAGCGAGAGCCCCTCGCCGGCCTCCTTCGCGATGGAGTCGCCGATGTGCGTGTGCGCGTTGACGAACGCCGGCAGCACGACGTCGTCGCTGTCCGTCTCGCACTCCTCTATCCCGACGATCTCGCCGTCGGCGACGACGACCCGCCCCTCGACCGGCTCGAAGTCGCGTCCGACGAGAACGGTCCCCTCGACGTGCATACCGGGTGGTCACGGCCACCGCTTTAAAACGTCACGACATCACACCCGTCCTCGACGACCGACGGGTCACACGCGTATCTCGATCAGCAGGTCCGACTCGGGCGAGTCACCCATGACGGAACGCACCTTGTCCCACGAGAGGTCGACGCGGGCGGTCACGGCCTGCGCGGCAAGCGCGCCGCAGGCGTTACCGACCAGGATCGGCACCTGGTAGTCACGAGGGTCCGCCGAGAAGCCGTCTCCCGATATCTCCGGGTCCCTGAGCGCCGCACCGAGGAACCCCGCCGCGAACGCGTCGCCCGCGCCGGTCGTGTCGACCGGGTCCACGTCGAACCCCGGATGCGAGACGTCGCCTTGGGGGGTTCGCACGGTCGCGCCCTCCGTCCCGAGCTTGATCGCGACGATCCGGTCGTCCGGCTCCCACGGGTCGATGTCGCTCGCTGACGCGAGCGCCGCGGCCTCTCGTTCGTTCAAGAACAGGAGGTCCGACGCGTGGACGGCGGCGTCGTACTCGCGCTCGCCGACTCGACGTCCGGGATCGAAACTCCGGGTCGCACCGGTCTCCCTGGCCGCCGTCGCGAGCGCGGCAGCGGTGTCCGGCCGTTGACTCGTCAGATGGAGGTGGTCGGCGGCGACGAGCGTGTCGTGATCGAGGTCCGCGGCCGTGAACGCCTCGTTGGCCCCGTCGTTCGCGAGCATCATCAGCTCTCCGTCCTCGTCGACGATCACGTACTTCACCGAGGTGGGCGCATCGGCGTCGATCAGCACCTGTCCGGGGTCGACGCCCTCGTTCGCCAGTCCGCGGAGCGCCAGCGCGCCGGACTCGTCGCCGCCGACGCTGCCGTATACGACCGCTTGTCCGCCGAGATCGACGAGCCCGACGGCGACGTTGGCGGCGCTTCCCCCGCCGGACTGTTCGAGCCGCTCGATCCGCGTCTCGCCGTCCGGCTCCGGGAGCCCCTCGACGTGCATCGTCACGTCCCAGTTGATGTGGCCCGCCGATATCACCCTCGGCGGCGCGCTCGACGTCTCCGGCGACAGGTCCGGATCGTTTCGGGGCTCCGCGCCGTCGTCGTCGGAGGCCGTCCCCTCCCGATCACCGTCGCCGGATGCCGTTCCCTCCCGATCACCGTCACCGGATGCCGTCCCCTCCCGATCACCGTCGCCGCTCATGGCTCCGCCCACGGCTCCTCGGCCCCCTCGCCGAACAGCTCGCGCATCAGGATGACGATGCTCTCGGGCGGGAACTGGCCGTGTTCGGTGACGATCGCGTCCATGTATCTCGGCGGTGTCACGTCGAACGCGGGGTTCTCGACCGCGATGTCGCCGATCGACGATCGCGTCTCGGCGTCGATCACCTCCGTTTCCGATCGCGTCTCGATCTCGACGGTGTGTCCCGTCAGCGTCTCCGGGTGAAGCTTGATCGTCTGTGCGGCGGTCATGATCGGGACGCCGCGCTCGCGGGCGTTGACGGCGAGCCCCGAGGTGCCGATCTTGTTGATCACCCCTCCGTCGGCCGCGATCGAGTCCGCGCCGACGATCACGTGGTCGACGTCGTCGAGGAAGCGCCGCGCCGCGGAGTCGACGATGAGCGTCACCGGGACGCCGACGTCGCGGAGCTGTTCGGCGGTGATGTGGCCCTGGTTTCGAGGACGCGTCTCCTTGACGATCGCCTCGATCTCCTTGCCCTGCTCGACGGCGGCCTCGACGCACGCGAGGGCGTCCGTGGAGTGACAGTGAGTCATCACCGTGTCGCCGTCGGCGAGCCGGTTCGCGCCGACCTGCCCGAGGTCGTCCTGTGCGCGGTCCAGCTGACGGACGAACTCCGCGCTCGCGGTCTCGACGCTCCGTCGGAGGGCGTCGACGTCTCGTCCCTCCATGCGCTGGAGGACGTATCGGAGGGCGTTCGGCAGCGACACCGCCGTCGGGCGCGTCTCGCGGAGTCGCCGGGCGGCCGCGCGCATCGACGCGCGGAACTCGGCCGGCTCGTTCGCGTCGGCCTCGCGGGCCTGCGTCGCGAGCGCCTCCGCGGCTCCGGCCGCGATCGTCGCCGCGCCGCGGATATCCATGGTCGCGATGGCCTCCGCGGTCTCCTCGACCTCGGGTGCCAGCTGTCGGTCCGTCATACCGATCCCGTAGCCGGCGCGGTATTTATAAAACCGGGCGTCGCGGCCCGCGGATGGCGGGCACTCGACGGACACTCGACGGAAACTCGACGGGCACTCGACGGACACTCCCCGACCGACTAGGCGTCGTCCGGCTGCTGACCGTATCCCTCGAACTTCGCCTCGACGGTCGCGAGCTGTTCGTCCGTGAGCGTGTGCGGCTCGCCGACCGCGGACGCTCGGAGGTAGAGCCGACACAGGTCCTCGACGTGGCGGGTGTTCTCGACGGCGGTCTCCAGGTCCGGGCCGGTGACGACGAGTCCGTGGTTCGCGAGGATCGCGGCGTCGGATTCCGCCTCCGCCATCGCGGCGACGACGTTCGCCGCCAGTTCCTCGGTCCCGAACGGCGCGTAGTCCGCGAGCGGCACCGCCCGCCCGACGGCGACGATCATGTAGTGGATCGGCGGGAGCGGGCGGTGGAGCGTCGCCATCGTCGTCGCCCACGGCGAGTGGGTGTGGACGATCGCGCCGGGCTCGTCGTGTTTATAAATGCCCGTGTGCATCGGTACCTCGCTTGAGGGGGCCATCCGGCCGGCCGTCACGTCGCCGTCGAGGCCGACGACGGGGACGTCCTCGGGAGCGAAGGAGTCGTACGGGACGCCCGTGGGCGTGACCGCGAAGGCGTCGCCGCGGCGCACGCTCAGGTTCCCGGTCCGGCCAGGGGTGAGGTCGGCGAGCGCGGGCGCGTACTCGACGACGGCCACGCGCTCGCGAGCGAGGACGTCGAGACCGTCGGCGAGATGGTCCTCGTCGGCCGGTCCGGTCTCGTCGGCCGGTCCGGTCTCGTCGCCGTCGGCGGTCACAACGCCACCTCCGTCAGTTCCGCGAACTCGTCGATCCGACGGTCCGGTCGCTCGATCGGCCGGAGAGCGCCGTCCGGACCGGGGTCGGCGTTGAAAAGGACCGTGTCCATCCCCACCGCGTTTCCGCCCTCGACGTCGGTCGTGACGTTGTCGCCGACCATCACGGCGTCGCTCGGTCGGATATCGAGGTCGGCGAGCGCCGTCGTGAAGGGGAGCGCGGACGGCTTCTCCCGACCGACCTCCTCGGAGGTGACGAGGCGGTCGATCTGATCGTCGAAGCCGAGCCGAACGAGCTTCTCCAGTTGGATCCGTGTCGTGAGGTTCGTGACGACGACGACGTGGAGGCCGGCGTCACGGACCCCGCGCAGCGTCGACTCGACGCCGTCGAACGGCTCCATCGCGTCCATGTACCCGTCCCAGTAGGCGCGGCCGAGCGTGAACGCCGCCGCCGCGTCGTGGACGTCCGCGTGGCTCCGCAGGGCGCGTTTGAAGTAGATGAATCGTTCGTGAGAGGCCGCGGTTCCGCCGAGTTCGCGCTTCGCCTCACGACGCGCGTGCAGGTACAGTTCGTCGAACGTCTCGCGATCCAACTCGTAGCCGAGGTCGTCGAACGCCTCCAACGCGGCCCGCTTCCCGGCCTCGTTGCAGGGAGCGTACGGATAGAGGGTGTCGTCGAGGTCCAGAAGGACCGCCTCGTAGCTCATACGCGGACGATCGCGAGCCGGCGACTTAAGGGTGATTCGGCGCGGCGACTCGACGATGGCCTCGTTGTCGTCGATCCCGTTCCGAGTCCGACCGGCGGACGCTCCATGGCGGATCGCGGGACGACCGGTAGTTAAATCGACCCGACGGGCCCCCGACCGCAGATGCTCACGAGGTCGTGGAGGTCGTCGATCTCGTAGGTCGGCTGCGTCGAGAGCTCGTAGGACCGTCGGTGGGGACGACGGATGAACGCCGAGTCGATCCCCGCGTTGTCGGCCGCACGGACGTCGGACTCGTTGTCGCCGACGAACAGGGCGGTTCCGGCGTCGACGTCCTCCAGCGCGCGCTCGATGTAATACGGAGAGGGTTTCTTTCGCGAGAGGCTCGCTATCGACGGTTCGCGTCCGTACGCCGTTTCGAACCTGTCGGCGAGCCCGAAGTGATCGAGCAGGAAGTCGACCGTCGCCTGCTGGTTCGAGGAGACGACCCCGAGCGACGCGTCGAGATGGCGGATGACGTCGACATCGTCGTACGGCGTCTTGCGCCCGCGGCGGGCGTCAGCGACCTGCGCCGCGCTCGCGGTTTCGTCGCGGACCCGCCAGAACTCGGTCGGATCGACGCCGTAGCGGTCGCAGATGTCGGTCAGCGTCGCGGGGTCGACGCCGACGGCGACATCCTCGACGTGCGCGAGCGACGGATCGGCGACGCCGACGCTCTCGAAGGCGTTCCAGGCAGCCTCCCGGAGCGTGTCGAACGGCGTGCGCCCGATCAACACCCCGTCGTTGTCGAAGACGACGGCGTCGTACACGTTCACCACTCGGATATCGAACACGAAAAAGGTTTCACTGGTCGATCGGGGCGGGGACGGTTCGGGTGCCACTCTCTGATACCCCTAGTGAGCAGCTACCACGGTCGACACGACTCCCGCACTTTCAATACCCGGCCCGGCATTGTTCCGTATCGGACCATGAACATCGCTGATATCGCAGTGCCGGAGTACGTCGAAGTCGACGCCGACGAGCGACTCGCCAAGGTCCGATCCATCTTCGAGCGGGAGAATCCGAAGGGGGTCATCGTGACGGAGGACGGCGAGTACGCGGGCGTGGTCGGGGAGAAACAGCTGCTCCGGTCCCGGATGGAGGACGACACCAAGGTGTCCGTCGTGATGAAGGCGGCCCCGGAGGTCGACCGCCACGAGGACGTCCGCGAGACGGCGCGGCTCCTCGTCGAGGGCGACGTGAAGATCGCCCCCGTCTACGAGGGCGAGAAGCTGTACGGGATCGTCACGGTCGACGCCATCCTCGAGGCGGTGCTCGAGAGCCTCGACGCGATCACCGTCGATCAGATCGTCACCGAGGACGTGATCGGGGTCAACGAGAAGGACCGCGTCGGGCAGGCGATCAACCGACTCCGGGAGAACGGAATCTCTCGACTGCCGGTCCTCAGCGACGACGGTCGCCTGACGGGCGTCGTCACCACGAACGATATCGTCGAGTTCGTCGTCCGCGATCAGGAGCGACAGGGTAGCGGCGACCGCGCGGGCGACATCGACCGGATGCTCGATCTTCCCGTGTACGACATCATGTCGAGTCCGGTCATCACCGCAACGCCAGACGAGACGGCACAAGCGGTGATCGCCCGGATGTTCGACAACGACCTGTCCGGACTCGTCGTTACGCCGTCCGATGACGACGGAATCGTAGTGGGGATCGTCACGAAAACCGACGTGCTTCGTGCCCTCACGTTCACCGAGCAGGAGTCGATGGACGTCCAGATCACCAACGTCGATCTGCTCGGCACCACCTCGCGCGGACACGTCGTCGAGTCGATAGAGCAGGTCGCCGATAAGTACGCCGCGATGCACGTGATGCACGCACACGTCCGCTTCCACGAGCACAAAGAGAAGCTCCGCGGCACGCCCCTGCTCCAGTGTCAGATCCGTCTGCGTACCAACGAGGGGCAGGTCGCCGGCTCCGGCGAGGGATACGGTGCGGAACACGCCTTCCACGTCGCGCTCGACAAACTGGAGCGCAACGTCTTAGAGATCAAAGGCGTCAACGCCGACGAGGAGTACCGCGGACAGCTCCTCCGGAAGCTCGGCGAGTTGTAAGCCACCGAGAGTCGCGATCACGTCGTTGGCCGATGCGACGCGGGACGCCGACCTGAATCCCGCTTTGTCACCGTTCGTCTCCGATCGCCGCGCTCGACGACGGCTCAGACCTCCGGCCCCTCCGTGAGGCCGCCGTCGACGATACGGAACGTGACCGAGTCGCCGGCCGCCTTCGACCGATGTTTCTCCAGCGTTGCACGCCGGTTGCCGCCGCGGAAGCGGTCGACGCGGACGATGGCACCGGTCCAGTGTTCGAGCGTGTTGCCGCCGAGCGCCCGCGTGCGATCGCTGTCGGGATCGGTGAACACCTGATTCGTGATCACGACGGCGATGTCGTGTCTGCGCGCCAACGAGAGGAGGTGTGTCACCTGTTTTGCGACCTTCCGGAGCGACTCGCCGCCCTCGACGTCGTCGGCGCGTTCGAGCCGGTAGAACCCGGTCGCCGAGTCGAGCACGATCAGTTCCACCTCCTCGGCGAGCTCCTCCGCGTCGCGGACGGCCTCGCGCTGGTCGTCGAAGTCGTACGCCTCCGTGATGATCAGCCGGGCGGCCAGATCCTCGACGGATTCGTCGGACTCGAGTGCGTTCGCTTTCGAGGCGGCTATCTGGCGGAAGCGATCGATCGAGAGGCCCTCGGTATCGATGTACAACGCGCGGTCGCCGGCGGCGGCGACCTCGACGGCGGCCACGAGCGCGAGGTTGGTCTTTCCCGCCGCGGGCGGCCCGTACACCTGTGTGACGACGCCGCGCTCGAACCCGCCGTCCAGTAGGTCGTCGACCGACTCACAGCCGGTCGGGATCGGATCGCTCACTGAAACCGATTCGCACCGTTCCGTATTTAAAAAGTGGGGTTGGCGGAGGGGACGCGACGGGGACGATCGCTGCCGACGGTTTCGACGGCGGTCCGTCCGTTACTGAGCGGCGATCCAGCCGACGAAGTCCTGGGTGAGGAACTCGACGTAGTCGACGACGCCGAGGTACAGCGAGACGGCCACGACGAGGATGATCGGCACTCGGACGAGCCAGATCCACACGTCACCGAGCCCGCCGATGTCGCCGATCCCCCGCTCCAGCTCTTCGCGCGCGACGTCCGGGATCACCCAGCCGACGAAGATCGCGAGCAGCAGCGCGCCGAACACGAGCAGGACGCCGTCCGCGGCACCGTCGAGCAGGTCGAGGAAGACCAAGTCGATCGTGACGGGCACGCCGAGCAGGAAGATGGCGATCCCGACGCCGATCGACGCGGGGACCCGCGCGACGTCGAACTCGTCGATCAGGTAGGAGACGACGACCTCGAGAATGCTGATCGCCGACGACAACGCGGCGATCCCGACCATCGCAAAGAAGACGATCCCGATGACGCGTCCCGCGGGAATCTCCGCGAACGCGGTCGTGAGACTCACGAAAATCTCGCCGGCTCCGCCCGCGCCGGGTTCGAGGCCGGCGGCGAAGAGGAACGGGAACACGACGAAGCCGACGAGCACCGCGATAGCGGTGTCGAGCCCGACGATGATGCCGGCGTCCTCAGCGAGGTTGCGGTCCTCTCCGAGGTAGGAGGCGTACGTGATCATCACGCCCATCCCCAGCGAGAGGGTAAAGAAGGCTTGTCCCGCCGCGGCCGGCAGGATGCTCGTCCAGTTCTCGGCGATGACGCCGAAGTCCGGAGTGAGGTAGTACGCGTACGCCTGCGAGGACGCGTCGAGCGTGAACCCGTACGCGGCGAGGCCGACGAGCAGCACGATGATCGCCGGCACCATCACCTTCACTGCGATCTCGATGCCGTTGCGAACGCCCGCGGCGATGATGGCGATCACCATCGCCATGAACACGGCGTGGAACAGCAGCGAGTCGAGTCCGGTGGCGACGTCACCGAACAGCGCCCCTGCTTCGGCGGGGTCGGCGACGGTGAACCCCTCAGTGATCCCGATCAGCGTGTACCGGAGGAACCAGCCGGCGACGACGCTGTAGTACGATAGGATGACGAAGCCGGTTATCACGAACAGCCACCCGATGTAGTTCCATGCCCCGCTCCCGAGTTCACGTATCGCACCGACGGGGTTCAGCTCCGTCCGCCGGCCGATGACGAACTCGACGAGGAGTGCCGGGAAGCCGATGAGTGCGATGAAAAGCAGATACACCAGGAGAAACGCCGATCCACCCTCCTGTCCGGTGATGAACGGAAACCGCCAGATGTTCCCGAGCCCCACGGCGCTGCCGACGGCCGCGAGGATGAATCCGACGCGCGTTGCCCATGTTTCACGTACCATGGTCGTATGGTCACTGTACCGCGGTATTAAAAAGGAGTCATTTTCGCCGGATATGTCGCCAAGAAAATCATGGACGATCGTTTAATACGGACATATTTGATGAGTGTCCGATCGACCTGGATGTCGGGCGTTCGGCTTGGACGTCGGGGGTCCGATTTCGGAGGCGTTCGTGTCGGGGGGGACCGTGAATTTAATATCCGGACGGTGACCTCACCGAACATGGAACGCGTAGACGTCGCGATCGTGGGTGGCGGTCCGGGCGGAACCGCCGCGGCGCACGCAGCCGCGAGCGCCGACACCGACGCTCTCGTCTTGGAGAAGGGAGTTCCGAGAGCCGACAGGGCCGAACTCGGACCGGACTCGACGGACGCCGCCGGCATCCTCGATTACTGGGTCGACATCATGGGTATCCATCCAGACGAGTTCGACGACGGAGTGCTACAGCGGGAGCTGAACCGAGCGGAGTTCCGCGGCCCTGACGAGGCGGCAACGCTGTACTCGACCGGGATCGACTCCTCGTACGACGGGTTCGGGTACACCTTCCACCGCGCCCGCTTCGACGACTGGATGCGGGAGCGGGCGGAGAACGCGGGAGCGAAGTATCGCGTCGGCGTGTCCGTTCGAAGCGTCGATAGCGATCTCGGTGTGGAGCCCGGAAGCGACGAGCCGAGACACGTCGTCGAACTCGCTTCGGGCGAGGAGATCGGTGCCGACTACGTCGTCCTCGCTGACGGGCCACAACGCACGGTCACCAACCGAGTGCTCGACGAGTACCTCCCCGACGGTGCCGGCGGCTCCGACCGGCTCGCCCCGCCCGAGGCCAACCACATCGCCTACCAGGAGTATCGACGCGTCCCGGAGGACGTGTTCGAGGAGGTGAACGACGCGCTCGTCTTCTGGTGGGGCGTGATGCCCGGAGAGACGGCATACCCGTGGATATTCCCGAACGCGGACCGCGTCTGTCGGATCGGTCTCACGATGCCGATCGGACTCGACATCGACGAGTTCGACGCGAGTGCGTACGAACTGCTCTCGACGGACGACGACTCGATCCCGAGCGGTTCCGAGTACATCAGTCGGCTCCTCGAGTGGCAGTACGGCGACGAGTACGACGTCGACGAGGCGTTCCCGCTCGTCGAGGACGCCGGCAAGCGGAACGGGACCGAGACGTACCCGATCTCCTCGACTCGTCCGATCGACTCGCCGACCGAGGCGGGGATCGTCGTCGTCGGCGGCGCGATGGGGACGACCTCGGCGTTCCACGAGGGCGGCGATCACGTCGCCGTCCGGACCGGCGCGATCGCCGGGGAGCTCGCCGCAAACGGGGATCTGGCACCGTACAACCGGCGCTGGAAGGAGGCGATCGGTGACGAGATCGTCCGTAACGTGACGATGGCGGACATGGTCGCGGAGTACGATCCGGACGACTGGAACCGGATCATCGGCGCGGCCGACGCGATGTTGGCCGCCGAGACGGGAGACCGACTGCTCTCACAGCCGTACCGATCGGGATGGGAGTCGTTCAAACTCCTCGTGGCGTATAAGTGGAACAAACGCAAGACGAAACGCGACTACGTCACGATCGACGAAAGCGAGTACGTGTACTGAGACGTCCGTTTCGGATCCGGACCAGTCGGTACCCGGACTCGCCTCGGGCCTTATCGAATAACCGGTGCGTGTAGCTCGAACGGTACCGTGTCGGTCCCTTTGAGAGGAGCAACGTCGACGGGTTCGACCTTGTGGGTCGGCCACTGTCCGGTCTTCGTCAGCGTTTCGAAGCGATCGGACGTGACGAGATGAGTGTCCTCGCTTTTCGCGCCCTGTACGGTCGGGTTCCACGCGTAGCCCATCGGCTCGATGACAGGGTCGACGGCGTCCGGAGTCGCGATCCACTCGCGGCCGGCGTATCCCGCGGCACCGCCCTGGTGGTGTTTCTCCCACTCGCCGTCGAAGCCGACCGCGTCGTACGCCGCTTGGATCGCCTCGAACACGTCGCCAGCGGTGGCGGTCGCGTCGTCTCCAACGTCGCCGAGGCGTCCGGTCGCCGCCGCGCGGGTCGCCGCGAGCGCCGTCGCCTCGACACGCGCGGCGGCCCGGTGGCGCTCCTCCAGCCAGTCGGGAGCGTCGAACGCGACGGTCCGCGTGAGCGAGGCGTACAGCCCGCCGCGCTCCGCAGTGACCGAGACGAGCGCGTACGCACCCAACTCGTCGTCGCTCGGTGTGTAGTGGCGATACGACCGCGCGCGGTCCGCACCGCCGACGAGCACGATTGGAGTGTTCACGTCGCGGGACGCGAGCGAGATGTCGACGCCGGCCGCGACCTCGTACTCCGGGTCCTCGGGTTCGAGGTTCCGGCAGACCGTCTCGACGGCGGCGGCCGCCTCTCGGCCCAGTTCGCGGTAGCGCTCGACGTCGCCGTCGGTGAGCGGCTGTCGGAGCCGGATCGCGTCGACCGACTCGAATCCGGGGACGTCGAAGTCGGCTGCAGCGGGCGTCCGCGACCGCTCTGCGACCGCGTCGGCGAGGGAGTCGACGTACCACGGGAACGACTCGACGGCGACGGCGTCTGGGAGCTCCTCGTCGGCGAGTCGTTCGGCCTCGATGTTGTCGGTGACGACGCAGAACTCGCCGTCGTAGCCGGCGGCGGCGACGCCGACGTTCGCGTCGGCGTCCACGACGTTGTCGCCGCCCGTCAGCCACGCGAAGCCGTTCGGACGGGCGAACCAGACGGCCTCGAGTCCGCGGTCATCGAGGTACTCGTCCAGTCGCTCGGCGCGTGCGGAGAGATCGGTCATATCCGAACCTGATCCGCGAACCAGTAAAAGCGGTCGAAACCGATGGCGAACGGGGCCCGCCGCGGTCGTATAAATCGGTGACGGAATCGCGGTGCGGGCCCCCGATCCGAAAGGTTCAATTGTATCCCCCGGAAACGATGAAACGCGTCAGAAAGCCCCGTCGGGTTGGTAGTCTAGTCCGGTTATGACACCTCCTTGACATGGAGGAGGCCGGCGGTTCAAATCCGCCCCAACCCACTTTTGCCGACACCCAACTGCGAGCGATAGTGAGCAGTCAGTGTCGACAAAGCGGTACTGCGGATCCGAAGCAGGGAACGAAGCGAGTGCCAGCGAGCGGAGCGATCGAGGGTCAAATCCGTCCCAACTTTCTCTGCCAATACGGACGTCGTCGAACCGACAGGTAACGAAATCCTCGTCCATCTCAAACTCTATCTCAGTCGACCCCGTTGATATCTTATTCTTCAGATACGATACAACGTGAAATAGCCGATGTTTGAACGGTGCTTCGTGATCGATAGCGGGAGTACATGACTCAGATCGGTGGTCTGGTCGTTTATAAGTCGAATTTGGGTGTTGTTGGCGGGTGTTTATAAGCTGCTAACGGGGCGGTGAACACCTCCAAAGCCTTAGTCACTCACTTATAAGCGGTCTTAATCGGATCGACGGTAAACACCTGCAAAGCCCCAGCCGCTCGCTTATAAGCGGTCTTACTCGGATCGACGGTGAACACCTGCAAAGCCCCAGCCGCGACGACTCGCGCGCCTTGCTGCGCGCCTCGCTCGCGTCG
>NZ_JBLWMN010000022.1:0-53809 GCF_048380895.1 Halorubrum rarum
GCTGTGGGCCAGAACGTGGTTCGGTCAATTCCGCGAACTTGTCATGAAATCAGCGGTGCGAAACATCGAACGCGCAATCGAGGTGGCAGATCGCTGAACGCTGGCGTCTAAACAAGGCCTAGAGGTTCTATTCAGCAGTGAATTCAACGTCAGTGATCTCGAACCGTGCGCCACCACTGGTACCTGCAGTGACATGAATTTCCCATCCATGAGCTTCGACAATCTCCTTTACAATCGCAAGACCGAATCCTGTTCCGCCTTCTAACGTGGTAAATCCTCCCTCGAACACCTGCTCTCGGTTATCCTTGGGAATCCCTGGCCCATCATCCGCAACGTAGAACCCATCGGCAAACGAACCAACGGTCACCGTCGTCTCGTCGGTTCCGTGGTCGAACGCATTCCGAATGAGGTTCTCAAAAAGCTGTTTGAGCCGACTTTTATCGGCTTCGATGACGGTCGCTGTATCGAGTTCAAGCTCAAGCCTCCCCGTCGCCACTTCGACCGTCTGCCAACACTCTTCTATCACCGAACCGATCGACACTGATTCTGTCTCATCAATGATCGCTCCGGCATGAGCCAACGATAATAAGTCATCGATGAGTGCGTCCATACGGTTAACCGCCTTGTAGCATCGCTGGAAATGCTCTCCCTCACCGGCCTCTTCTGCGAACTGAAGTGACCCCAGAAGGACATTCAATGGGTTTCGAAGATCATGTGCGACGAGCAATGCAAACTGGTCGAGTTTTTCATTCTGTTGTTGGAGACGCGTATTGGCTTGCTGACGCTGGAGTTCGTAGCCAACCCACCGACTCATGAGATCGACAAGTGTCACCTCCCACTCCGAGAACTGCCCCCCGCGTGACTCTGTATCATAAAAGCAAAACGTTCCGTACACCTCGTTGTCAACAAAGACGGGAGCACCAAGATAGCAAGAGATCCCCCACTCGGCGTACCCCGCTCGATGCGTTTCCTCAGGTGCGTCCCGTTCGATGTCTCCGAGAACAAGTGTTTGTTCCGTGTTCGCGGCAATCTCACAGTTCGTCGCAGTCACCGGCACAACATCTCCTGCTTGAATACTATCGTCGTCAGCCTCGACAATTTCGAACATGTAGTCCTCGCCCTGGATCTGAGAGAGTGTCCCGTAGGCAACATCGAGTTCCTGTCGTCCCAATTCGAGCATTGCTGCGACTTGTCCCTCGAACGACTGGTCCCGGGTCGAGATGATATTATACATCTCTCTGAGTACCCACTCCCGTTTGGCCTGATCTGTCACATCACGAAGAACCGAAAGATGTTCCCCCGAAACAATATTCGCTGTCGCCGCGTACTCGACAACTCGCTTTTCACCATCATCACAGACAATCTCAAACGTCCCCCTATCAGTGAAGTTCTCCTCTAACTGTCGCCAAACCGCCTCAAAATCATACCCCTCTGGCGTGAACTCTTCTATTGACCGACCCAGGAGTTCCTCTTTTTCCAGTCCGAATAGCTCACAGGCACTCTGATTTGCTTCAATATACCGACCCTCGTCGTCTGCAACGACCATCGCGTCGAATGCTTGCTGGAACGACGCTTCGTATCGTTCTTGTTTACGTATCTGCGCCTCTTTTAGCGAGAGGTCGCGGACGATTGCCACAACGCCCGGGTTACCGTCCCATACAATATGCCTGGCAGTGACTTCAACGGGGATCTCCTTACCCTCAAGTGTTAATAGCGTTCTTGGAATGTGGTCAGCAGGTTTTTCGCCAGTTTCGACCTGTCGTAATTGTTTGTCGACATCGTCGCGGTAATCTGGATGAATAAACTCACCGACCTGTCGACCAAGAAGCGCAGACTTCTCGGATACCTCATAGAGGTCACAGGCGGCATGATTGGTATAGACGAACTCACTCTCGACACTAACGAGGATGGCGTCGGGCGAGGCTTCGAGTATGGTCTCTGCTCTGGTTTCGGCTTCTCGCTTTTCACTGTGTGAGCGGTATCTGTTCACGACGTTCCGTATCCGCTGACCAAGCATGGCGTACTGCTCATTGCCGGATTCTTTCTGCATATAATCGCTAACACCCGCTGAAATCGCGTCACTGGCAATTTCTTCTGAGCCACGGCCAGTGAACAAAATAAAAGGAAGCTCGGGACTCGTTGCCCGGATAGCTTGAAGAAATGCAAGCCCATCCATCCCCGGCATATCGTAGTCACTTACAATGCAATCCACGGGATTTTCATCCAGATAGTTCAGCCCCTCTTGTGCGGTTTCGGCGGTACTCGTGTCGAACTGCTCGGCGAAGCGCTCCAGAAACGTGGCTGTCAGATCTGCGAGACCGGGTTCATCATCAACACATAACACAGAGATTGACTCATCACGATTCACCATAATAATCAAAACAAATATGCTCTGGATAAGCCTTGCTCTTTGGAAAGGAAGACAGTCTGTGCCAGTAACTTTTGTATTCCACACGCGAATCCTTACAAAAACTGAGGAGAATTCGATAGTCACAGTATTGTTTTCCGCTGTTTGTATCGGATCAGCCGATGTTTTCTGAGCCAATTCTGATGACTGTTGCGCGCCCTGTATTCAGCACGCAGTTCGTATCAGTTGTGAAGGATCTCAACAGAGCCAAAGCACTCTTCACCGACCGGCTTTTTCAGGCGAAACCGTGTCTACCGAATAGGATTTCAACGGATCCACTCCGTCAGCTCCGACCCTTCCTCTCGACGCATCCCACCGCTTGGTCCGGGTTCGGTCGTCCCCCGGTCCGACGGATCGTGCGTTATACGGACGAAAGCTGATCGAATACGAATATTAGGACGTACCCTCTTCCCCCAACCAAGTGTATACTTAATTGTTCTTTAACACTACAAAAACATTAAAACAAACTGCGACAGACAACGATTGTAATGCAGAAACCCGATATAAGTCGAAGATCGATGCTCAAAACGTCCGGGACTTCCGCACTCATGATGGCGGCGGGAGTCGCGGGGTGTCTCGGTGATGACGGCGATGCGGAGTCCGACATCGGAGATGGCGCTGACGCGGACGGTCCGATCGGATCCGTCGATCTGTTGACGCCGGAGGGGAACCTCAACATCATCCACTTCCTCTCGGGCACCGACGAGGGGCTCTGGAACGACGAGGGCGTCGATTTCAACCCGGAGGTCGCGGCGTACGGCCGGTTCGTCAACGCCCTTCCGACGGGTGCAAACGAGGTCGGACTGCTCGAGTACAACAACCTCTCACAGTACGTCTCGGCGGGTGAGGATCTCGTCCAGTTCGGCCCCTGTCTCACGCAGATCAACTCCATTTTCGTCCCGACTGACTCCGACATCGAGACCGTCGAGGACTTACAGGGCGTCAGGTTCGGGCATCCGGGCTGGGCGACGGGTACCGGCACGTACACGCAGGCGATCATCGCCGAGCAGTACGGGTTCGACATTCGCGAGGCGAACGAGGACGTCGACTCCGACCCAGCCACCCTGTGGGACCTGATGGTCGAACAGGACGAGGTCGACGCGATGCTACAGTTCACCGGGCAGACGGTTCGCGGCTTGGCGAACCCCGACGAGGTCCGTCCAGTGTTCAACGCGTGGGAAGCGTGGGAGGAACAGACCGGCTACCCGCCGCTCATCACCCCGTGGTGCGCCACTCGGAGCTGGCTCGAGAACAACTACGACGTCGCACTGGCGCTCGTCGAGGGCTGGGCCGCCGCACAGTCGCACGTCGAGTCGAACGCGGAGAGCGTCGTCGAGCAGTACGGGCAGCTCGCGGGCGTCGCCTTCGAGGACCGGGAGGCAGTCGTCGATCTCGCGGCATCGGGCGATCTACACCTCCCGGTCGACGAGTACGACGACGAACTCATCGACTCCCAGTGGCAGCTGATCGAGGCGATGGAGGAGCTGGGATCGGTCGAGGCCGTCCCGCCACGCGAGGACCACGTCATCTCGATCGACGCGCTCCGCGAGGAGGCGGAGTCGTGAATGTCGGTGCCACGCTCCGTGTCTGACACGATCGCGCGAGACCGACGGTCCGGTCGCTTGACGACTGGGGTCCGATGAGCTCCGACGACGCCTCCCGTCGCTCCCCGGCCGAGGGGTCAACGGCGGCGGAACGCTCGGAGTCGTCGGAGCCCGCCGGACGGTCGCCGCCGCCACAGCGTGCCGACGATGTCGCTGATGCCAGCGATGCCGACGGTGCCGTCGATGCCAGCGATGCCGCCGACGTCGACGCCGAGGGAACCATCCGGTTCTCGAACCTCCGGAAATCGTTCGCGGACGGCGACGGCACGTTCACGGTCTTCGAGGATCTCTCCTTCGAGCTCGCCGAGGGCGCGTTCACGTCGATCATGGGTCCGTCGGGCTGTGGCAAGTCGACGCTGCTCAACGTCATCTCCGGGCTGATCGTGCCCGACGAGGGGACGATCACCCGAAACGGCGAGGTGGTCGAGCCGGGCGAGTTCTTCTACAGCTACGTGTTCCAAGAGCCCCGGTTGCTCGACTGGATCACGATCGGCGAGAACGTTCGGTTCGCACTCCGGGCCCAGGGCGTCCCGCCGGAGGACCACGCCGGTCGGATCTACCGGTACCTCGAACTCGTCGGGCTCGAAACGGAGATCGACAGCTATCCCCAGCAGCTCTCCGGGGGGATGCGCCAGCGGGTCGGGATCGCTCGCGCACTGGCAGTCGACCCCGAGATCCTGCTCATGGACGAGCCGTTCAGCAGCCTCGACGAGTTCACGGCGAAAGAGCTCAGACAGGATCTCCTCGAGATCTGGAAGGAGACGGGTAAGACGATCGTCTTCGTGACGCACAACAGTAGTGAGGCGGTGTTCCTCTCCGACGAGATCCTGGTCCTCGACGGGGACGGTCGGCTCTTCGATCAGGTCAGCGTCGACGTGCCGCGCCCGAGAGCGATCGGCGACGAGGAACTGATCGAACACGAATCACGGATGATGGACCGGTTCTTCGTCCATCTGGAAGCCGACGCTGGTCCCGACGACGAATGAACCGAACGAGCCGGATCGCCGTCTCGATCGCGGGGGTACTCGTTGCATGGACGCTGCTGTCGCTGTACGACGCGCGCATGTTCCCGCCGCCGCTCACCGTCGCCGAGCTGATAGTCGAGTTCACGGTCGACGGGGACATCGACGGCAACTCCGCACTGTATCACCTGTGGGTGACGTTCGGCCGCGTCCTGTTGGCGACGGCGCTGGCGTTGACGCTCGCCGTCGCGATTGGGATCGCGATGAAGGCGAACGACCGGGTCGCTCGCGTCTTCGAGGCGTGGCTTCCCGTGTGGATGACCCCACCGGACGTGGTCGTCATCCTCATCGTGATGGTTATCGTCGGGTTCAACTCGCAGGCGGTCGTCCTCTCGGTCGCGTTCGTTTACACTCCGTTCGCACTCGTGACGATCTGGCAGGGCATCCAGGACCTCGATCCGAACCTCGTCGAGATGGGCCGAGCGTTCGAGGCCGACCGGTCGTTGATCTGGCGGTACGTGTATGTCCCACACCTGCTGTCGTACGTGTTCGCTTCGCTTCGATACCTCTTCGGGATGACCTGGAAGGTCGCGGTTATCGCGGAGGTGTTCGGGATAAGCAACGGCGTCGGCGCACGGGTCAGGTTCTGGTTCCTGCAGGGGAACATCGCGGAAGTGCTCGCGTACGCGGTGCTGTTCATCGGCGTCGTGTTGGTTATCGAGTACCTCGTGTTGAGCCCGATCCAGCAACGGGCGTTCTCCTGGCGGACGGCCTGACGCCGCCCCGCCGTTTCAGTCGGACGAGCCGTCGAGCGCCGACGGGGCTGATCCCGGCGACTCTCCAGCGGGTCGGACTGCGGTGGCTTGGATCTCGACCAGCGCGTCGACCACGAGGTCCTCGACGATCACCGTCGCGCGCGCCGGCCTCGGCTCAGGGAACGCCGCCGCGTACGTCGCGTTGAACCCGTCGACGTCGCCCCGATCGACGAGGTACGCCGTGACGGAGACGACGTCACGAAGCGTGGCGTCGGCGACCGCGAGCAGCGCCTCCACGTTCGCGACCGCCTGTCGCGTCTGGCTCTCGATGCCCGTCCCCACGATCCGTCCGTCCCGGTCGTCGGGCACCTGTCCGGCGAGACGGATCGTCCGCCCGGTCATTATTCCCTGCGAGTACGGTGCGGGATCGTCGTGGACGTCGTCCGTCGACAGCGGCTCGCTCACGGACGCTCCCCGTCGATCGTATCGGTCGCGTCGAGCACGGGCGGGACACGCGGCTCCGCGATCGACTCGTACGCCGCCGCAAGCGCGACGAGGCGACGATCGGACAGCGGCGCGCCGAGCAGTTCGATGCCGACGGGAAGCCCGTCGTCGGTGAACCCCGCTGGCATGGAGATCGCCGGACAGCCGGACTGGGAGGCGATGAACGTGTTCGTCGGGACGTCAGCCCGCGTCGTCTCGCCGGTGTGATACCCCTCGGCGATCGGCGGGACGACCTGCACGTCCGGAAAGGCGATCGCGTCCAGCTCCGTCGTCGCGAGTGTGTACTCGATCGCTCGACGGAACGCCGTCTGGCGTGCGAGCCGCCACCAGTACTCTCGATCGCCGGTCGGGTCCGTGGGACCGCCCGCGATCGTTTCGATCAGCTCCAGTCGATCGTGGTACGCGCCGGAGTCGTACAGTTCGTCGAGCGAGTCGACCGGGGAATCGGTGAGTTCGGCGAAGAACGCGTTCAGATTCCGCTTGGCGACGAGCTCGTACAGCGCCGTGTCGTCGACGAACGACGCCAGATCGGGGATCGATACGGGGTCGACGACCGTCGCGCCGGCCTCGGTCATCGTTTCGAGCGCCGCGTCGACCACCTCGGTGACGGGCATCGCACGCGAGTCGTCGCCGAACGCGTCACGGAGGACGCCGATCCGCGTCGACGCGAGCGTCGACCGATCGGCGGCGTCGGCCGCCGCACGGAACCCTCGAGCGCCGTCCCATGCCGCGTGGATCGCGGTCGCCTCGTCGTCGGGGTCGAACCCGACGATCGCATCGAGCGTCCGAGCGAGGTCCTCGACGGTGCGACACATCGGGCCGGCGGTGTCCTGTTCGGTGACCAACGGCGAGAGTCCCGCGCGACTTATCAGGCCGGTCGTGACGCGCAGGCCGAACAGGTTACAGAACGATGCGGGCACGCGGATCGATCCCCCGGTGTCCTCGCCGATCCCCACGAGTCCGAGATTCGCCGCGATCCCCGAGCCGGTGCCCGCGCTCGATCCGCCCGCATCTCGTTCGAGATCGTACGGGTTCCGGGTCTGTCCGCCCGCCGAGGAGTAGCCGACGAATCCGGCGGCGAAGTCCGGGAGGTTCGTCTTCGCGAGCACGACGGCTCCCGCGTCCTCGAGGCGGTCGACCACCGTCGCGTTCCGGTCCGGGACGTACTCCGCGAACGCCTCGGAACCGAACGTCGTCGTCACGCCCTCGGTCATCGCCTGGTCTTTTATCAGGACCGGCACGCCGTACAGCGACCCGCCGACCTCCACCGCTTCGAGTCGGTCGTCGAGCGCCCGTGCTCTGTCGAGCGCCTCGGGGTTGACCGTGAGTATCGCGTTGAGCTCCGGTCCGGACCGGTCGTACCGCTCGATCCGGTCGAGGTACTGTTCGACGACGGACTCGACGGTGAGCCGACCGTCTCGAAGGCGATCGTGATACGCTGCAACGGTGAGATCGGATAGTTCAGAATCGTCTACCATTATGCGGTCTTCCGGATCATCCATCCAGCTACTGTGTTATAAGGACTTCATATATATGATAATAGGGCATAATCCCAATCGCATCCCATCTGATGGGTTCAGTCAGCTCTTGGCCCGCGACCAGCGGGGCCGTCCAGAGCCGACCGTTGACCGCTCGATGCGCCCGCGGCTACTCGTCGTCCGCGTCGTCCGCGGCGTCCTGTAACGCGCCGCGGATGGCGGGGACCGTTCCGGTGAGCGAGGCGACTTCCTCGGCGGCCGCCTCGATGTCGGCGACGAGCGACTCCAGCTCCTCGACCTCCGCTTTCAGGTCGTCGGCGTCCTCGAACGCGTCGGCGCGCTCGCCGAGGACGTACGCCTTCTTCGCCGACCGGACGTGGTCGACGGCGTCGCCGACGTCGAGCGCGGATTTGAGCCCGTTGAGCGCGCCGAGCACGTTGTCCGCGTCGGTCAGCCACACGTCGTCGGGATCGGGGAGCTCCTCGCGGGCGGCCGCGAGGTGGTCCGCGACTTCGGCGCGGGTTTCCTCGGCGGCCTCGCCGAACAGGTCGTCGTCGTCGAACGTGGACTGGGGCATACTCCGGATGTCGGTCCCGTCCCTTTTAAAATCGCGCCCGAAAGCGGAAGTGGAACGCGGCTCGCCGCGGCGTCTCACGCCGATTCGGACCGCTATCGCCGTTCAGTTCCGCCTCGGCATCGTCGACCGCTCGGCGGATCCTTCGGTCACCCTCGCGACTCGCGCGCCGGCGTTGGACGAGTCGTCCGACGATCGATTCACGTGCCGTGTCGTTCACGCCGCATCCGTCGACTCCTCGACGTCGACGAGTTCCATCAGTGGATAGCCGTCCCGCATCGCCATTCTGGTCCGGATGCTGACGTCCTCGTAGTCGATCCGCATCTCGACGTCCATCAGCGACCCGGTCAGCTCCGTGTAGCCGTTCTCGTGGTCGATCGCCGCCGCGACGCGCTCGTCGTCGATGGAGACGGAGACGGACTCGCAGTACGGCTGGTTCCCGATCGCCTCCGCCATCGCGGTCTCCAGGCTCCGGGCGCTCCGCGGGCTCACGGGCGTCCCCGCGAACTGGTGATACAGCGATCCGAACTTGATCCCCGCCTCGAAACACGCCTGCTGGGCGTCGGTTGGCATACTCGATATGGACCGACGGGACGCAAGAAGCTTCGGAGCCGCCCGTTCGCGGCCGGCCGTTCACTCGTCGCCGGTCACCTTCCCGTCGGCGCGGTCGGCGTCGATGGCGTCCGGATCCCGTTCCCCGGGGTCGCCGTGGCCGCCGCCGCCGGGCGTTCGGACGGTCACCGTCGTGCCGGCGGGCACGTCGACCGTCGTCTTCGCGCCGACGGGCTCGCCGTCGATCAGGTTCTCGCCGAGCGCACCGGACTCGCCGCCGTCGACGCCCGCGGGGGGATGACGGCGGCGCTCGGTGAGCAGCGAGACGGTCGCGTCCGCCGCCAGCCGGACGGATCGCTCGATCCCGAGCCCGCCGCGATGCCGCCCGTCGCCCCCGCTGTCCGGGCGGAGCGCGTAGCGTTCGACGCGGAGCGGGTACTCGGTCTCCAGCGCCTCGACGGGGGTGTTGAGCGTGTTCGTCATGCCGACCTGCACGCCGTCCATCCCGTCCTTCTCCGAGCGTCCACCGAAGCCGCCGCCGATCGTCTCGTAGTAGGTGAACGTGCCGTCGGTCGGACTGTCACCCTCCCCGGACCGTCCTCGACCGCCGATCGTGAGGTTGTTCATCGTTCCCTGGCTTGCCGCGGGAACCCGGTCCGGCGCGGCGTTCGCGAAGGCGGCGAGGACGACGTCGGTGACGCGCTGGCTCGTCTCCACGTTGCCGCCGACGACCGCGGCCGGCGGTGCGGGGTTCAAAAGCGATCCCTCGGGCGCATCGATGCGGATCGGCTCGTAACAGCCGTGGTTCGGCGGGATCTCGGGGTCGGTTACGCAGCGTACGACGAAGTAGACGGCGCTTTTCGCCACCGCCAGCGGCGCGTTGAGGTTGCCCGCGACCTGGTCGGCGGTGCCCGCGAAATCGACGTCGATCGCCTCGCCGTCGACCGTCACCGCGACGCGGATCGGGACGTCCTCGTCGGTCACGCCGTCCCCCTCCAGCACGTCGGCCGCCTCGTAGGTCCCGTCCGGAAGCGCCCGGACCTCGTCGACGATCCGGTCGTACGAGTAACCGATCACGGCGTCGAACGCCGCCTCGATCCGCCCGCGGCCGTGGTCGGAGACGAGTTCGCGGAGCCGACTCTCGGCCCGCTCGTTCGCCGCGATCTGTGCCCTGAGGTCCGCGCGGCGCTCGTCCGGGCTCCGGACGTTCGCGAGCAGCAGTTCGAACAGCGCCTCGTCGCGATCGCCCGCCTTCACGAGCCGGATCGGCGGGAGCCTGAGCCCCTCCTGGTGAATCTCGCGGGCTCCCGCAGGCATGCTGCCGGGCGTCATCCCGCCGACGTCGGCGTGGTGTGCGCGGGAGACGGCGTAGCCGACGATCTCGCGGTCGTCGCTCGCGAGGCCGATCGTGCCGGACTCACTGTCCTCGTCTCCGCCGCTACCGTCGAGCGCGATCGGCGAGACGAGCGTGACGTCGGGCAGGTGCGTCCCGCCGGTGAACGGGTCGTTGAGCACGAACACGTCTCCCGGCACCGGGTCGCGCTCGCGGACGGCCGCCACGGCTTCCGGCATCGCGCCGAGGTGGACGGGGATGTGTTCCGCCTGCGCGACCATGCGTCCGTCGGCGTCGAACAGCGCGGTCGAGCAGTCCTGCCGCTCCTTGATGTTCGGCGAGTATGCGCCACGGATGAGTACTTGGCCCATCTCCTCCGCGACCCCCTCGAGCTGGTTCCGGAGCACTTCGAGGGTGACGGGATCGATCTCGTCGCTCATTGGTCACCTCCGGAGTCGGCTGCTTCCCTGTCGCCCTCGATCTTCCCTCCCGCTTCCACGACCCTATCCAGGACCAGCGTTCCGTTCTGTCGGATCTCTCCGGCCCAGCCGGGCGGGACGACGGTCGTGCTCTCGGCCTGTTCGAGCACAGCCGGCCCCCGCACGCGCTCGCCGACCGACAGAGCGCTCCGGTCGTACACGGTCGCATCGACGGGTCCCGTCTCCGGAAACGTCGCCGCCCGCGAGCCGATCTCGGCATCGCCCCCGCCCGCGTAACGTACGCCGGGTGGATCGGTGTCGACGGTCGCGGTGACCCGGAGGTTCACCGCCTCGACGGCCTCGTCAAGCCGGTACCCGTACGCGCGCTCGTGGGCGTCGTGGAACCGCTCTGCGACGACTGCGGGGTCGAACTCACCGGAACCGCTCTCGACCGGAACGGTCAGCTCGAAACTCTGCCCGACGTACCGACAGTCGGCCCCTCGTTCGATCCGTGCCGTGTCCGGGTCTGAGACGTCCGCGAGCACCCGATCTGTCACCGCGTCGTAGGTCGATTCGGCCTCTTCGACCGCGGACTCCGCGTGGTCGGTTCCGGTCGCATCGGTTCCGGTCGCATCCGCTCCGGTCGCGTCGGCTCCGAGCGCGTCCCCGCCCGACAGCGGGATCCGAACGGTTCGGACCGCGTCGTGGCTCTCGTCGGCCGCGAGCAGGCCGTACGCCGACAACACCCCGGCCGGTCCGGGAACGATCACGCGGGAGACGTCGAGTCCCTCGGCGAGCGCGGCGGCGTGCATCGGCCCCGCGCCGCCGAACGCGACGAGTCCGAACCGGCGCGGATCGTGGCCCCGTTCGACGGTCACCGACCGGATCGCGCGGGTCATCGTCGCGTTCGCGACGCGGTGGACCCCGAGGGCGGCCTCGGTCGCGTCCGCCAGCCCGGCCTCGTCGGCCAGCCGGTCGAGCGCGTCGTCGGCGGCGTCAACGTCGATCGAGAGCTCGCCGCCGAGCGCCGCGTCCGGGCCGATGTAGCCGAGAACGACGTTCGCGTCCGTCACCGTCGCCCGGGTTCCGCCCTTACCGTAGCAGGCCGGGCCCGGCTCCGCGCCGGCCGACTCGGGACCGACGCGTAACGCGCCGCCCGCGTCGGTCCACGCGATCGAGCCGCCGCCCGCCCCGACCGTCTCGACGTCGACCATCGGCGTCCGGATCGGGATGCCGTCGATCTCCGTGTCGGACGTGCGCTCGGCGCTCCCGTCGCGCACGAGGCTCACGTCGCTCGAGGTCCCGCCCATGTCGAAGGTGACGACGCCCTCGCGGTCTCGGTCACCCGTCGCCGCATCGCCCGCGTCCTCGCCGACCGCCGCCGCCGCGCCGACGACGCCCGCGGCCGGGCCGGACAGCACCGTCCGAATCGCGTTCGACCGGGCCGTCTCGACGTCGGCGACGCCGCCGTTCGAGCCCATGATCCGCGGGTCCGGGAGCCCTTCCTCGCGTGCGCCGTCGAGCAGTCGGCCCAGGTAGCCGTCGATCCCGGGGGTCACGTACGCCTCGGCGGCGGTCGTCGCCGTGCGCTCGAACTCGCGGAACTCCGGGAGCACCTCGTGGGAGGCGGACACCGGAACCGAGAGCTCCTCGCGCAGCAGCTCGGCGACCCGGCGCTCGTTGCTTGGCTGCGCGTACGCGTGGAGGAGACAGACGGCGGCGCTCTCGGCGTCCGACGCCCGGATCTCGTCGGCGATCGCCCGGACCGCCTCGGCGTCGACCGTCTCCTCGATCGCCTCCGGGATCGCTCGCTCGTCGACCTCGAAGCGTCGACGGCGCGGCACCAGCGGGTCCGGCTTCTCGGCGTCGAGATCGTACAGGTCGGGGCGCGTCTGGCGGCCGATCTCGAGGACGTCCCGGAACCCCTCGGTCGTGACGAGCGCCGTCCGCGCGCCGTCGCGTTCGAGCAGGGCGTTCACGGAGACGGTCATCGCGTGGGCGAACGCGTCGATCTCGGTCGGCTCGATCCCGGCCGTCTCGCAGGCCTTCCGGACCCCGTCGATGACGCCGACGCTCTGGTCGGTCGTGGTCGGTACCTTCGCGGTGGTGAGGTCGTCGTCGACGAGCAGCGTCACGTCCGTGAACGTGCCGCCGACGTCGACGCCGATCCGTGTGTCGGTCATGGAGCGGTCGTTGTCCGTCCCATGTGTCTACCCCGACTAAACGGTTCGTAGCTCCGATCGGTTACCGTCACTTCTCGTCACCGCCGGATGATAACCGTTAATCACCCGCTCCGTCTCGGACGGGATATGACCACGGAGCGGGCGACGGCGTTCGTCCCCGGCCACGTCACGGCCTTCTTCAGTGCACACCCGGCCGACGATCCGGCGGCTGCCGGTTCGCGCGGTGCCGGGATCACGCTGACCGACGGCGTGGAGACGACCGTTGCTCCGTCTCCGTCCGTCACGAGCGAGACGGTCGCGGCCGACACGGTGACGCTGGACGGCGATCCGGCGACGATCGGCGTCGTCGACGACGTGCTCGCGGCGCTCGGCGTCGCCGACGCGACGGCACGGGTCGCGATCGAGAGCGACCTCCCTGTCGGCGCGGGGTTCGGCGTCTCCGGCGCGGCAGCGCTCGGGACCGCGCTCGCCGCGAACGACGCGTTCGATCTGGGACGCTCCGAGAACGAACTCGTCCGGACCGCTCACGTCGCGGAGGTCGAGCGCGGAACCGGCCTCGGCGACGTCGTCGCGCAGGCGCGAGGCGGAGTCCCGATCCGCGTTCAGCCGGGTGCGCCCGGACACGGCGAGCTCGACGGGATCCCCGCGAGCGAGCGCGTCGAGTACGTGACGTTCGGCGAGCTCTCGACGGAGGCGGTGCTCGCGGGTGACACCTCCGGCCTCTCCGCCGCCGGCGAGCGTGCGCTGACCACGCTCCGCCGGGACCCCCGGCTGTCGACGCTCATGACCGCCTCTCGGGAGTTCGCGGCGGGGGCCGATCTGCTCGTTCCGGCGGTCGCCGAGGCGCTCGACGCGGTCGAGGCGGCCGGCGGGTCGGCGTCGATGGCGATGCTCGGGCGGACGGCGTTCGCGCTCGGCACCGGCCTCTCCGACGCCGGCTACGACCCGGCGGTCTGTCACACGCACGCGGCCGGCGCGCGGCTCGTCGAGCGAGATGATGCGTGAGTCGTCGAGCGAGCAGTCGGTGATGTCGCTCCGTGGGATCCGTCGGGGTGGATAGACACACCTCGCACCGAGTGTAGTTTTGGAACGCTTGGAGGCGGTGGATCGTTACCCTACTCAGTAACTCACTCGTCATGGAGTGTGTACTTTGGTCTGATATACTATTTAATATTCTAATGTACTGTCCGCTCAATGGGTATGTCGGATTATTATATAATCTCACTCGGTTCGAGGTCGGTGCATTTTTGTGATAAGAACGCGGGTTCGTTGGTATGGCGAATCGTGGTGACATCTTCGAGACGGGCGAGATCTTCAGAGATCGGCAACTCGTTCGTGTCGGCCACGTCCCGGACCTTGACCGGGTCGTCGGTCGCGACGACGAGATCGACGCTATCGGTAGTGCCCTTGCTCCTGCTGTCCGGGGTGGTCCACCGGAAACGACTATTATCTACGGAAAAACGGGAACCGGAAAGTCACTCGTTGCGAGGTGTGTCACTCGAGAGGCAAAGCATCGTTCCGCGGAGAACGGACATATCTTCGCGTACGCGTACGTCGACTGTTCCGACTACGGAACGGAGACGCAAGCGAGCAGACAGATGGCTCGAGAGCTTCAGACCGGTCTCGATGGCACGGTTGAGGAGCGATCGATCCCGAGAAAAGGGATCAGTGCTGCGGACTACCGCGATATAACGTGGGAGCTGCTTGCCGAAGGTGACGTCCAGTCGTTCGTCGTTGTTCTCGACGAGGTTGATAAGCTCGATGGAGACGACCTGCTACGGAGTTTGTCCCGTGCCCGAGAGAGCGGAAAAGTAGAGGCACTCATCGGTGCGATCTGTATCAGTAATAAGATCGAGTACAGAGATCGACTTAGTGAGCGGGTCGACTCGTCCTTGCAGGACAACGAACTCGTGTTTGATCCGTACGACGCGACACAGTTGGAGGCGATCCTGTCACGACGTCGGGACGCGTTCGTAGACGATGTGCTCGATGACGGTGTCATCCCGAAGACTGCGGCGCTTGCTGCACGTGAGCACGGTGATGCACGCAAAGCCATCGATATGCTGTACGAAGCGGGCCGATTAGCCGAAAAAGAGCGTGCGAATCGGGTCACCGAAACGCACGTGGATGCGGCGGTAGAACGAGCCGAGATCAACCGGTTCCAGAAGCTGATCAGTGGACAGACCCCTCACGTCAAACACATCCTCCGTGCTCTCGCACTACTCACGGAACAGACGGATCGACGGAATTTTCGGACCGCAGAAGTGTACGACGCCTATCAGCGAATTGCCGATCAGGTCGACGCGAATCCCTTGAGCTACGACCGCGTCCAGCGTCTACTTAGGGAGCAGGCGTTTCTCGGTGTTACGGAGAGTGAACACACGGGTGGCGGACACGGGGAGGGGAGCTATCGCGTTCATCGGTTGCTTCGCTCGCCCGAGGTCGTCACCAAAGGGCTTGACGACCATTGATTGGCCGATATCACTCGGTGCGAGGTGTATCTCTCCGATACAACGTCCTCGACACGATTCACTCGGTACGTGGTGTGCCTCCGACTCGGTTTTGTCCGCGCTCTTGAACTCACACTTCCGACTCATTCGGTACGTGGTGTGTCTCCGTCCACTGCGGACCCGACTGGACTCCCATCGACGATTCACTCGGTGCGAGGTGTGTCGGTCCGCTCGACGAAGGAAGCCTTTACCGCGTGGGCCGTCTACGGACCCGCAAATGGTACTCGACGACCTCGGTACGTCCCTGCGGGGCACGCTCGACACGCTCCAGGGGAAGGCCCGGCTCGACGAGGACGACGTCGAGGAGATCGTCAAGGAGATCCAGCGGTCGCTGCTCTCCGCCGACGTCGACGTCTCGCTCGTCATGGAGCTGTCGGACTCGATAGAGACCCGCGCGCTGGAGGAGGAGCCGCCCGGCGGCACCACGGCCCGCGACCACGTCCTCAAGATCGTGTACGAGGAGATGGTCGCGCTGGTGGGCGACTCCACGGAGCTTCCCCTGGAGGACCAGACGATCCTGCTGGCCGGCCTCCAGGGCTCGGGGAAGACGACCTCCGCGGCGAAGATGGCGTGGTGGTTCTCGAAGAAGGGACTCCGCCCCGCGGTGATCCAGACGGACACGTTCCGGCCCGGCGCGTACGACCAGGCGAAACAGATGTGCGAGCGCGCGGAGGTCGAGTTCTACGGCGACCCCGACGGCGACGACCCCGTCGAGATCGCCCGCGAGGGGATGGCGGCGACCGCCGACGCCGACGTCCACATCGTCGACACGGCGGGTCGACACGCGCTGGAGGACGACCTCATCGCGGAGATCGAGGAGATCGAGCGCGCGGTCGACCCCGACCGCTCGCTGCTCGTGCTCGACGCCGCGATCGGACAGGGAGCGAAGGAGCAGGCCCAGCAGTTCGAGGAGTCGATCGGCATCGAGGGCGTCGTCATCACGAAACTCGACGGGACGGCGAAGGGTGGCGGTGCCCTCACCGCGGTCAACGAGACGAGCTCCTCGATCGCCTTCCTGGGGACCGGCGAGACGGTCCAGGACATCGAGCGCTTCGAGCCCTCCGGATTCATCTCCCGGCTGCTCGGGATGGGCGACCTCAAGCAGCTCTCCGAGCGCGTCGAGCGCGCGATGGCGGAGGCACAGGAGGACGACGAGGACTGGGACCCCGAACAGCTTCTGGAGGGGAACTTCACCCTGAAGGACATGCAAAAGCAGATGGACGCGATGAACCGCATGGGCCCGCTCGATCAGGTGATGGACATGATCCCGGGGATGGGCGGCGGCATGATGGACCAGCTTCCGGACGACGCGATGGACGTCACCCAGGACCGGATGCGAAAGTTCGACCGGATCATGGATTCGATGACCGAGGAGGAACTCGAGAACCCCCGCGTCGTCGGTCAGTCGCGTACCGAGCGGATCGCCCGCGGCTCCGGCACCGACGAGGAGACGGTCCGTCAGCTGCTCGAACAGCACAGCATGATGGATCAAACCATCAGCCAGTTCCAGGGGATGGGCGAAGGAGACATGCAGCGGATGATGAAGAAGATGGGCGGCGGAGGCGGCGGTCTCGGCGACATGATGGGCGGCGGTAAGGGACCGTTCGGATAGTCCGTCCTCGCTCGTGACTGCGACGCCATCGCGTCCGCCTTCGGCTCGGCTTCTGCCGACTTCCGCCCTTTTAAGCATACGACCGGACAACGACCGTCGATGAAGCTCCGTCGGCTCGCCGACTACGACGTGCTGATCCTGGTTTCTCTCATCTGGTTTCTCGGGAAGTTCGTCCGGTACGCGTTCCCGCCGTTGTTCGAGCTGCTCCAGGCGACGTACGGCGTCAGTAACACGGTCATCGGGGGTGCGCTCTCCGGTCTCATGGTCGTGTACGCGCTGATGCAGTTCCCCAGCGGGGTGGTGGCGGACCGGATCGGTGCGGTGCGGGTCGTCGTCGCGGGCGCGACGGTCTCCGGGCTGGGCGCGCTCGCGCTCGTCGTCGACTCGCCGTTTCCGGTCCTCGTGGCGGCCATGCTGGTCATCGGTGCTGGAACGGGCGTTCACAAGACCGTGGCCGTTCGGCTGATCGCGCGCGTGTATCCGACCCGGACGGGACGCGCGCTCGGCGCACACGACACGCTCGGTGCGTTCGGCGGAGTCGCCGCCCCGACGGCGGTCGTGGTTTTCCTGTCCGCACCGCCCGCGCTCGCGTGGTTGCTCGACCGGCTGCCGGGTGCGGACTGGCGCGGCGTGTTCCTTCTGACCGGCGTCGCCGCGCTCGTGCTCGCGGCCGCGTTCGGGCTCCGTCTTCGCGGCCGTCTTCCCGGCGAGAGCGACGGAGACCGTGCGCGTGAGGGCGACGACGAGGCGGCTCGTCGGGAACCGGGCGTACGGGACTACGTCGCACTGTTTCGCGACGGACGGTTCACCGCCTTCGTCCTCGTTACCGTCGGCATGTCGTTCGCCCACAACGGACTGGTCGCGTTTCTCCCCCTGTACCTCTCACGGGTGTCCGGACTGGCGACGGCGACCGCGAGCCTGCTGTACTCGCTTTTCTTCTGGGTCACGTTCGTCCAGCTCGTCACGGGCGACCTCTCCGATCGGGTCGGTCGGTTCCCGGTGATGGTCGCGACCGGTGGACTGGCGGCGGCCGCCCTGTGGGGGATCGTGCTCACGCCGTCGGCCGGCCCGATCGTGCTCGGTGCGCTGATCGCCGCCATCGGGGTCGGTTCACACGGGTTTCAGCCGGTCCGCGGCGCATACTTGATGGAGATCCTGCCGGACTGGCTCGCGGGCGGTGGGCTCGGTGTCGTCAGAACGGTGCTCATGATCGCGGGCGCGTTCGCTCCCGGGATCGTCGGGATCATCGCCGACGTCTTCAGCTTCCGGGTCGCGTTCGGGTTGCTCGCCGGCGCGCTCGCACTCGCGGCCGTCGGGGCTGCGGCGCTGTGGGTGACGGAGTGAGTCGGCTACCGCGGAGCGGGGCCACTTCTTCGCGTCTCGGCCGAATCGGCTGACGGTTCGATCAAAACCGCCTTATGCAACCTCTCCGTAGGCGCTCGTATGTACGACCCACTGGCGATCGCGCTCGCGGCGATCGCGACGCTGACCGTCGTCCTCGTCAGCTCCCTGAAGGGGACGGGGTGGGAGCCCACGGCGGACGTCTCGGACGGGATTCTGGAGAAGCGTGCGGCCGCAGTGCCCGAAACCGACTTTCCCGAGCCCGGCAACCGCGCCATCGGCGGTGGCGGTGGCGGCGGCGGTGCCATTCCGGCCGGCGGCGAGGGGGGCGAGGGTGAACTCGAGGAGGGCGACGGCGCGTCCGCCGGCCCCGGCGACATCCCGGAGGACGAGATCGAGTACTACGACGTCGAGTTCGCCAAACAGGGCGAGACGATCGAACTCGCCAACAACGAGACGATCCTCGATCAGGGCGAGGACCAGGGCTGGGACCTTCCGTACGCCTGCCGCCAAGGCCAGTGCGTCTCCTGTGCCGGCCACATCACGGACGGGCCCTCGGAGGACTACGTCGAACACGACAACCAGCAGATGCTCGAGGAGGCCGAACTGGACGACGGCTACACCCTGACCTGCGTGGCGTACCCGCGCGACTCCTTTACCATCGAGACGGGCGAAGCGCCCTGACCTCGGACCGTCGCTCCCTCGCACGAACGCCGTCGCTCCCTCGCACGAACGCCGTCGCTCCGCACCGCCTCGCTCCGAGACTCCTCGCTCGTCGCGACACCCTTTTTCGCGACTCGGTCCAACTCGCCGTATGTCGCTCCTCACTGCGCTCGCCGGCGGCGTCGCCATCGCGGTCGCCGCCGTGCTCGTGTACCGTGACGCCGGCCGGGTCGGCGTCGACGCCGGGACGCCGGCGCTGTGGGCCGCGTTCGTTGCGCTCACCGCCGGTGCCGGGCTCGCGACGACGCTTCTCGTCCCCGACGCTCCGTTGCCCGGCGTTCTCGTGTTGGCCGCGCTCGGCCCCCTGCTGTACGCGCTCGAACGGGACGATTCGATGCACGGCGACGATCCCGCGGATCCGACTCGGCTGCCGACGGCGGATCGGACGAACGACACGGATCGCACGGGCGACGCGGATCGGACGAACGACATGGACGGGGCTGACGCCGCCGATGACGCCGTCGATGACGCCGCCGATCACGCCGATGAGGAGTGACCGAGGGGTCGGACGGCCACGAATGCGTGTTAAACCGTGACGTAGTTGCTTTCGCCTCGTCGTCGGGGTGGCAAACCGCAAGCTACCAAAGGCTCGGGGACGAACGGACGGTAATGAGCGACGAGAGCCTCGCGGACCGGATCGAGCGGTGGATGGTCGGCCAGATGCCGATCATCCAGATGCACGGCGGGACCAGCGTCGTGCGCGAGGTCGACGAGGAGACGGGCGTGGTCGTCGTCGAACTCGGCGGCACCTGCTCCGGGTGCGGCATCTCGAACGTCACCGCGGACAACATCCGTCGGGACCTCATCATGGAGTTCGACGAGGTCTCCGAGGTCCACGTGAAGGTCCCGTCGACGGGCGATCAGGGAGCCTCGACGGTCGAGGGGGGACGCGGCGGCGAGCTCCAACACGAGACGGAGTCCGCGGGTCACTTTTAAGCGTATCGCGGCGGGACTCGGTTTATAACGCGTTCTCGAGCGCCGACGCCACGCTCCGCGCCTTCTCGGCGAGCGGTTCGGGGGTGTCGCCGTCGGCGACCGACTCGTCGAGGACGTCGTCGTCGACTCGCTCGACCGTTCCGTCGGCGTGTTTCACCACGTCGACGTGGAGGTCGACGTAGCTGGCGGCGTCCGGGAACACCTCGACGGGCGTACAGACGTTGACGTACGTTCCCTTCACCGCGCCGTCGCTCGTGCGATACGTCGTCGGATACCACCATCGTCCCTCCTTCAGCTTGGTGACCGCGACGTCGCCCGACTCGCGGGGAATATCGAGCGCGTCGTAGCTGCCGCCCGCGGTCATCGACCGCCGGACGGTGACGCTGCCCTCGTCGTCGACGGCGGTCACCTCGCCCTCGCCGAGCGTGATCAGCCGCCCGTCGGGCTTGCCGTGTTCGATCCGGAGCGAGTCGCCCTCGGCGGGTCCGAACACCGCTCGGACGGTCTCGAAGGGGAACGCGGCGTCCGGGTCGGGCTCACAGAGCGCCTCCGCGAGGTCGACTCCGGCGGACGCGTCCGCGGACCCGGCTTTCACGCGATGGTGTCCGGGCATCGTCGCCGTCACCGCACGCCTGTGGTCATCGAGCGCGAATCGACACTCGCGACCGAACCGGATCCACGCGCCGGCGGTCGGCTCCGCGACCGGCGAGTCGCTCGCGTCGGCGGCGTCGATGACGCCCGTCTCGCCGACGGCCTCGGCGAGCCGCTCCGCGGAATCGACCGCCCGCTCCAGTCCCGCCTCGAGCGCCTCCATGTCGGCGTCGACCGCGGACGCCCTCCAGACGGTCCGCCAGCCGTTCGGGGCTTCCAGTCCGAGCAGGTCGGTCATTCCCGCCAACTCGCGAGCGGCCTCGTCGTCGCGTGTGTCGACGCGGATGCCCGAGCCGGGTTCGAGCGTCACGATCCCACCCCCCGCACGAAGCGTCGCGTCGAGCTCCGGTCGGTGGCTCTCCCACGTCGCGACGGTCTCGCGCACCTGCACGCGGACGTGGTCGCCCTCCTCGATCCGGGCGTCGACGTCCCCGTACGGGAGGTACCCCTCGACGCGCTCGCCGGGCGGGGCCCCGTTTTCATCCCCTCCCGCCGCGAGCGACACCACCGCGCCGCCGCCGAGCGTGTCGGTAACCTCGCCGTCGAGGACGGTTCCGGGCGGGGTCGGGTCCGTCCACTGGACCGCGTCGATGCCGACGCCGGCGAGCAGGTCGCGAACCGTCGCTACCGCGTCCGGATCGCCGGAGACGCCCACGCCCAACCGGTCCTCGGTCGTCGCGACCGTGGCGTCGGGCGGGGTCGACGGGAACGACTCGTCGAACCGGCGGCGGATCGGCGGCGACGCGTCGACGACCGTGTGTCCCGCATCGAGCAGCAGTCGCGTGAGCGCCGTCGCGTATATCCCGCGAACCCTGACCCGCGCGTTCATACCTGCTCCCGGTCGCGAGCGAACCGCACCCGGTCGTGGATCGTCTCCCCGAGCGTGAGCTCCACGACGGTCGGGTCGCCGTCCTCGTCGGTCGTCAGTATCCGGCCGTCCTCGACGGGGACGCCCCAGCCGTCCAGCGAGAGGTAGCCGCGGAGGTCGCTTCCGTGGGTGAACAGGTCGACGTCGGCGACCGGGTGCTCCTGTACGTCGGCGGTCCCGTGGGCCAGCTCCATGTCCGAGTACGTGGTGTCGCTGCCGCTGAAGAAGTCGGTGAGTCGGTCGGCGTCCGCCGCGACGAGTTCGGCGACGCGGTCGGAGACGACCGCGATCTCGTCGGTGTCCATGCCGGCCTCGTGGAGCGCTCGTTGGGTCCGTCCGTCGAAGTGCATACCGTCCGTTGGTGCCCCGCGGTTTCAATCCTGTCGCTCGCCGCGGTGCCCGCGACCGCGAGAACGCCGCCGGACGGCGGCAAGGTCTTAACCGGTTCCGCACGAACGAACCCGTATGTCATCACGGTCGGACCCGGTAGAGGCCGCCGCCGACGAGGACCGGGACCTCTACGACGTCGCCACGTGGGAGGAGCGGACCTCGCTCGACGGGCTCTCAGTCGCGGTGTACTGGCTCGTCACGCGGATGACGAAGTTCCTCGTGTTGTTCACCGCGTTCCTGATCCTCGTGACGATCGTCGCGTCGTTCGGTATCGGGCTCGTCTTGGATCCGGTCGTCGCCGGGCTCGTCGCGATGTCGGCGATCCCCGCGCTCGGGCTCGCCGCGTACGTGTACGTCTCCGACGTGACCACCGCGGAGCCGCTCTCCGTCCTCGTGGCGACGTTCCTGCTGTCGGTGCTCACCGCGACGTTCGCGGCCGTGCTCAACGGGTTCACCCAGCCGTTCTTCGCGCCGCTGGGATATCTCGGACTCGTGCTCTTTTTCTTCCTGATCGTCGGCCCCGTCGAGGAGTCGGTGAAGCTCCTCGCGGTTCGGCTGTACGCGTACACGGACGACCGCTTCGACGCCGTCATCGACGGTGCGGTGTACGGCGCGATCGCGGGGCTCGGCTTCGTCGTCATCGAGAACTTCGTGTACATCGCCGGCAACGTCGACATCGACGAGCTCCAGCTCGGGCTCTCCGTGCTCGGCGCGGGCGACGGGATCGCCACGATCCGCGCGCTCGCGGGACCGGGACACGTCATCTACTCCGCGTTTGCCGGCTACTATCTCGGGTTGGCGAAGTTCAACCCCGATAACCGGGGTCCGATCGTCGTGAAGGGGCTCCTCATCGCGGCGACGATCCACGCGCTGTACAACAGCCTCGTCGGCCCCGTGACGACCGGAATATCCGGGCTGACGGGGATCCCGCAGGTCCCGTCGCTGTTCCTGTTCGTCATCGCGTTCCAGGGCTTCTTCGGCTACCTCCTCCTCCGGAAGATCTGGCGGTATCGCGACGCGTACCTCGATTCGTACGACAGTCCCCCGCCCGACTCCGAGCTGACCGAGTTCGAGTGAGGCTCCTCACTCGGCGACGGCGTCGACGCGCGAGCGGTCCCCGGTACCGCCGGTGAGCGCGCTCGCGAGCGCGCCCTTGACGACGACGTCGTCGCCGAGTTCTGTCAGCCGGATCTCGGGGACGTTGATGAACACCATTTCGGCGAGCTTCTCCCGGATGGGATCGAGGATCCGCTCGGGGTTGTTCAACGCGACCGCGCCACCGACGCTGACGACGAGCGGAGCGTACGCGTGGATGACGTTCGCGATCCCCATCGCGTTCCAGTGTGACACCTGGTCGATCACGTGGTCCGCGAACCTGTCGTCGTCCGCCGCAGCGAACACGTCGACGGCGGTGAACTCGGGGTCGTCGATCGGGAGGTCGGTGTCGACGGGGTCCTCCGCGTGGAGTTCGCGGGCGTATGACGGGATGTTGTTGCCCGAGCAGTACGCCTCCCAGTGGCCGTCGTGACCGCAGCCACAGGTCATGAACCCGTGTGGATCGATCGTCATGTGACCGACCTCCCCGGCGTTGCCGTCCCATCCGGCGAGGACGTTCCCGTCGACGGCGACGCCGGCACCGACCCCCGAGGATATCGTGAGGTACACCATGTCGTCGGGATTGCGCTCGGAGTGGAACCGCTCGCCGATCACGCCGGCGTTGGTGTCGTTGTGGAGGTACACCTCGTCGGTGTCCAGGAGCTGGGAGAGCGGTCCGGTGAGCGGGATCCGCTCGATCACGTCCGGGAGGTTCGCCGGGCCCTGCACGATCCCGGTGGCCAGATCGAGGGGACCGATCGAGCCGATGCCGGCGGCGACGACGTCGGCGGGGTCGACGTCCGCCTCGGTGCAGGCGTTCCGCACGACGCTTAACACGGCTTCCGTGACGGCGATGCCGTTCGGGCCGCGTGGCGTCCCGCGTTCGTCAGCTCCGAGCACGGTCGCGGTCTCGTCGCCAACGACCGCGCGGACGTTCGTCGCGCCGAGATCGACGCCCACGTAGTACATCGGGTGTACAGCCGCCCCCGTCTCACTTAAGCGGGACGCTTCGACCGGATCCGACGGCCCCATCGCCGGCTATTTCGACCCGTTCCGGACGAACGTCACCGGGCACGGTGCCGTGAGTATCACCTCCTGTGCGACGCTCCCGAAGACGGCCTTGCCGGTCGGTGAGCGGTTTCGACCGCCGACGATCACGCGATCGGCGTCGACGTCCGCCGCGATCGCGACGATCTCGTCGGCGTGATCGCCGACCGCACCGCGTATCGTGTGGTCGACGTCGGCCGCCGACAGCGCCTTCGAGATGGTCCGGGTCGTCGTGTGTCGCTTCGCGACGGCGTCGGGGGTTGCCTCCTCGCTTCTCGGGTCGACGTCCAACTTCTCGCGGACGTCGTCGAACTCGGCGTCCGTGAACACGTGTACCAACACGACCGCCGCACCGGTCGGTCCGGCGACGTCGATCGTCTCCTCGGCCAGTCGCTCCGCGCGCGCCTCGTCTTCGGTATCAAGCGCGAGTAGTATCGTTTCGATGCTCATACCTCTCGTTCGTCCCCGTCCCGGATAACGCTGCGGGTTCTTTACTCAAACACGAATAAATTTTCATATCGTTCTCGAGGAGCGATAACAACGATTTACCTCCGGTAGTTGTACATTGGCACTATGGCACTGGACGACACGGTGGTACATCGCGGGCGACTGCTCGCAACGCTTCGACTCCAGCACCCCGACGGGCTCGCCGACCGGGGGTTTCGGCTGTTGCATCCGGAGACTGGCGAACCGTACACCGGTGACCGGCGACACCTCGTTGCCACCTGCCGATCCGTCGCGAACTTCTCCGCGGGAGCGCTGGCGGACGGTCCGAGTTGGTGTGTCGACGCCGCGGAGCACGGACTCGCGTTCCTCCGTGAGGCGCACCGCAGCGAGGACGGCGGGTATCACCTCGTCGTCGACGGGGACGGGGAGCCGGTCGACCGGACCCGGTCAGCGTACGGCCACGCGTTCGTCCTGCTGGCGTACGCCCGCGCGGCGGCCGCCGGCCTCGACGGTGCCGAGACGGATCTGGCGGCGACACACCGCCTGATCGACGAGCGGTTCCGCGACGACGCCGGGATGCTCCGCAGCGACTGCGACCCGGACTGGATCGAACGGGAGCCGTACCGCGGCCAGAACGCGAACATGCACGCCTGTGAGGCGTATCTCGCAGCCTACGAGGCGACCGACGACGGGATGTATCTCGACCGCGCGCGACACCTCGCGCGGGCCATCACCGTCGACCTCGCGAGCGAAACCGACGGGCTGTTGTGGGAACACTACACCGCCGACTGGGACCACGACTTCGAGTACAACGCCGACGAGCCGCGCCACCAGTTCCGGCCGCCGGGCTACCAGCCGGGCCACCACGTCGAGTGGGCGAAGTTCCTCGCGCTGCTCGATCGATACGACGACGCGACCGTCGGCGTCGACGCTCCGGGAGACGAGCACGGATCGGCGACTGCTGACGAGGACGCCCCGGAGGGCGGCTGGTACGCGCGCGCGACGGAACTGTTCGACGCCGCGATCGAACACGGATGGACCGAGAACGGCTTCGTGTACACCCACGACGAGACCGGCGTGCCGATCGTCGCCGATCAGTACGGCTGGGCGCTCGCCGAGGCGCTGGGGGCGTCCGCCGCGCTCGCGGAGCGGGCCGCCGCCCGCGACGACGCCGACGAGGCCGGTCGGCTTCGCGAGTGGAACCGCCGACTTACGGTCTGTACCGATCTGTTCCGCGGTCCGGCCGGCTTCTGGTACGAGAAGCGGTTCGCGGCCGCGGACGGCGGCGACCTCGTCGCCCCGGGTCCGCCGGGCGTCGAACCCGACTACCACCCGGCAAGCGCGTACTTCGAGTGCTGGCGGTCCGCGTCGACGGCACCCACCGCCGACGCCGATGGGGCGTGAGGTCTCGATGACGGACACGGCCGGCGTCGACGACACGGCCGGCATCGACGATACGACCGACGTCGCTGACACGGCCGACGTCGCCGACACGGCCGGCGTCGACGATACGACCGACGTCGCTGACACGGCCGGCGTCGACGATACGACCGACGTCGCTGACACGGCCGACGTCGCCGACACGGCCGGCGTCGACGATACGACCGACGTCGCTGACACGGCCGACGTCGCCGACACGACCGACCTCGACTGACGGTCGAGGCGGGGCCGACGAACGGACTCGATCCGGACGAATCCGGTGTCCCCGGTCCGCGCGACGGCGTTCGTACACAGCGCTCCGACCCTCGCGAACGTGTTCACTCCGTCTCCGGCGGCTCGACGAACAGCGACTCGCCGGCCGGCCGGCCGTAATCGATGATCCAGTAGCGACCGTCGTACGCGCCGACGTTCTCCGGTTTGAGCTCGTCGAGGTGGAACCGGTCGAGGTGGTGTGTGAGTGCCGCTCGAACCTGATCGAGCGCGTCGTCGATCGAGACATCGGTCCCGTTGGCGGTCGCGGTGGACGTCTCGCTGTCGTCGGCCACGACGTCCACCTCGGGCATGACGAGCCAGTTCCCCGCCTCGTCGCCGTCGCGGACGGGAAGGAACGGATGCTCACCGATCGCATCCCACACGCGTCGCTCCCGGCGGTTCTGCGGTTTTCCGGCACCCATCTCCGCCGACGGGCCGTACCGAGCGAGCTTCGCGACCAGCGGCTCGTCGCCGATCTCGTCGGGAAGCGCGACGGCGACTCGACCGGTGCCGACGCCGAGCACCTCGATCCCGTGGTCGTCGGCCGCGCGGTCCAGGACGGCCCGCTCGTCCGGTGCGAGCGCTCGGAAGTGGGTCATCGCCTCGCCGGCGGGCCACGACCACGTGCGACCGGCGTACTCCCACTTCCGTTCGCTCTCGGGGACGGCCGCCTCGGCGAGCGCGTCGCGGCGTGCGGCCCGAAGTCGGGTGGCGACAGCCGACAGCGCGTTCCGCGTCCTCGCCCCGACCGCTTCGTCCATGGCGACCGATACCTCGCCGACGGATAAGGGCCTGTCGCCGACGGATAAGGGCCTGTCGCCGACGGATAGGGTTTATCGTCGACGGATACGGGCCCGTCGCCGACGGATAGGGTTCATCGTCGACGGATAGGGTTCATCGTCGACGGAGGAAACCGGTATCACGCTTCGGCCCGAACCGCCGCCGTGACCGAGACGCTGTTCGTCCGACACGGGGAGACGGCGTGGAACGCCGAGGGACGGATCCAGGGGTGGGCTCCGGTGCCGCTCTCCGATCGGGGCCGTACGGAGGCCGCAGAGGTCGGTGCGTCGCTCGCTGCTCGGCACGACGTCGATGCGGTCGTCAGCTCCGATCTGGTTCGCGCGCTCGAGACGGCCGAGGCGATCGCCGACGCCGCCGACGTCGACGTCGAAACCGACCGCCGGCTCCGTGAGCGCGATTTCGGGAGCTACCAGGGGCTCCGATCGACCGGCTTCTTCGAGCGTTTCCCCGAGATGGACCTGCTGGAGAACGGCGCGGACGCCGCGGCGTACACGCCCGAGAGCGCCGAGAGCTGGCTCGACGTCCGCGAACGCGTGCTGGCCGCGGCGGACGACCTCCTCGATCGGGAGGGAACCGTCGTCGCCGTCACGCACGTCAACCCGATCCGCCTCGTCGTCGGCGAGGCGCGCGGGTTCGACGTCGTCCGCGCGCTCACGGACCTCTCGTTCGACAACTGCTCCGTCACGGCGGTCGATGTCGCCGACGGCGTCGTCCGCGAGAACGGGACGGATCACCGCTCGTGAGCGCCCGTCGCGGCCGCCCCGACTCAGTCGTCGCTCGCGGCCTTGGCGGGCTTCCGGCGATCGCTCCGTGGCCCCTCGACGTCGACGTCCGGAAGCAGGTCCCGCAGATAGCGACCCGTGTGCGAGTCATCGTCGCGGGCGACCGCCTCCGGGGTTCCGCTCGCGACGAGTTCGCCGCCGCCCTCGCCGCCCTCGGGACCGAGGTCGATCACGCGGTCGGCGTTCTTCACGAGGTCGAGTTCGTGCTCGATGACGGCGACCGTGTTGCCGCCGTCGACGAGTCGGTGGAGCACGTCGATCAGCTTGCGCTCGTCCGCCTTGTGAAGCCCCGTCGTCGGCTCGTCGAGCAGGTAGAGCGTGTCGCCGGTCGCCTTCTTACCGAGCTCCTCGGCGAGTTTCACGCGCTGGGCCTCCCCGCCCGACAGCGTCGTCGACGGCTGGCCCAGTTCCATGTAGCCGAGTCCGACGTCTTTTAAGAGCTTGAGACGGCGCTGGAGCCCCTGATGGCTCTCGAAGAAGTCGTACGCCTCCTCGACGCTCATGTCGAGGACGTCCGCGATGGTCGCGCCCTTATACGTCACGTCGAGCGTCTCGTCGTTGTACCGCGCCCCGCCGCACTGCTCGCAGGGGACGTACACGTCCGACAGGAAGTTCATCTCGATCTTCACGGTGCCCTGGCCGCCGCACTCCTCACAGCGCCCGCCCTTCACGTTGAAGGAGAACCGGCCCTTCTCGTAGCCGCGGCGCTTGGAGAGCTTCGTCTCGGCGAACAGCTCGCGGACGTAGTCGAACACGTCCGTGTACGTCGCCGGGTTCGACCGCGGCGTTCGACCGATCGGCGACTGGTCGATGAGCCGCACCGTCTCGATCGACTCGATCCCCTCGATCGCGTCGTGGTCACCGGGGTCGACGCTCGTGTTGTCGTTCATCTCCCGCACGAGCCCTTTATAAAGAACGTCGTGTATCAGCGTCGACTTCCCGGAGCCGGAGACGCCCGTGATCGCCGTGAGCGTCCCGATCGGGATCGGGACGTCGAGCGCTTTCAAGTTGTGCTGGCGGGCACCCCGCACGACGAGTTCGCCGTCGGGCTCGCGGCGCTCCTCGGGCACCGGGATATCCTCGCGCCCGGCGAGATAGTCGCCCGTGATCGACCCGTCGGTGTCGACGATCTCGTCGAAGTCGCCCTGTGCGACCACTTCGCCGCCACGCTTGCCGGGGCCGGGGCCCATGTCGATGATGCCGTCCGCCCGACGCATCGTCTCCTCGTCGTGTTCGACGACGATGAGGGTGTTTCCGAGGTCGCGAAGCCCTTCGAGCGTGTCCAACAGCCTGTCGTTGTCGCGCTGGTGGAGCCCGATGGAGGGCTCGTCGAGGACGTAGAGGACGCCGACGAGCCCCGACCCGACCTGCGTGGCGAGTCGGATGCGCTGGCTCTCGCCGCCGGAGAGCGTCGACGCCTCCCGATCGAGCGTGAGGTACTCCAGCCCGACCTCCTCCATGAAGCCGAGCCGGGCGCGGATCTCTTTTACGATCTCCGTTGCGATCGTCGTCTCGCGCTCGGTCAGCTCCGCTTCCAGTCCCTCGAAGTGACGGCGGGCGTCGCCGATCGACATCCGGTTCACCTCGTCGATCGACGTGCCGGCGACGAGCACGTGGCGCGACTGCGTTTTCAACCGGCTCCCCTCGCAGGCCGGGCACGTCGTCACGGCCATGTACTCCTCGATGTGCTCGCGGGTCGACTGCGACTCCGTCTCAACGTGGCGTCGCTCCAGGTTGGGGATCACGCCCTCGAACCGCTTTTCCTTGCGGCGGGTTCCGTTCTTCGTCTGCCGCTCAAATACGACCTGCTCGTCCGTCCCGTAGAGGAACTGGCGTTTGACGTCGTCGTCGGTCTCGGCCCACGGCGTCTCGACGGAGACGCCGAAGTGGGCCGCCACGGAGTCGATCCGGGTGCGGTAGTACGAGCGGGAGTACGACCACGCCTCGAACACGTCCTTGAGCGGTTTCTCGGGGTCGACGACGACGAGGTCCTCGTCGACCTCCTTCGTCGAGCCGATCCCCTCACACTCAGGGCAGGCCCCGTACGGGCTGTTAAACGAGAACGAGCGGGTCTCGATCTCGGAGAACTGGAACTCGGAGTTGGGGTTGCCCAGCTCCTCGGAGAACTCGACGACCAGTCGGTCGTCGCCCTCGGCGTCGGCCGCGAGCGACCCGGTCGACCGCGTGTTCGACGCGAACGGCACGTCCGCCGGCGGCTCCGGGACGATCAGTTTGAGCGCGCCGTCGGCCTCGGTTAACGCGGTCTCGACGGAGTCCGTGAGTCGCGAGCGAGCCCCGGGGGCAATTTTCACGCGGTCGACGATCACGTCGATCGTGTGGTCGTAGTTCTGGTCGAGGTCGGGGTCGTCGAGGGTCAGATCGACGGGCTCGCCGTCCACTTCGACGCGGCTGTAGCCGTCGGAGACCAGCTCCGCGAAGAGGTCCTCGAACGCGCCCTTCTGGTCGCGAACGACCGGTGCGGCGATCTTCGCGCGGGTCCCCTCGGGGAGTTCGAGGATCTGTGCCACCATGTCCTGTGCGGACTGCTCGCCGACCTCCTCGCCGGTGATCGGGTCGTACTGGGTACCGATCCGGGCGTACAGGAGGCGAAGGTAGTCGTGCAGTTCGGTGACGGTGCCGACCGTCGATCGGGGGTTGTTGGCGGCGTTCTTCTGGTCGATGGAGATGGCCGGTGACAGCCCCTCGACCGCCTCCACCTTCGGTTTGTCCATCTGTCCAAGGAAGTTCCGGGCGTACGCCGACAGCGACTCGATGTACCGGCGCTGTCCCTCGGCGTACACGGTGTCGAACGCGAGCGACGACTTCCCCGACCCCGAGAGACCGGTGACGACGGTGAACTCCTCGCGCGGGATCCGGACGTCGAGGTCCTTGAGGTTGTGCTCCTCGGCTCCGCGGACCTCGATGTAGTCCTTGCTCATCAGTTATCGCCCGGCGATCCACCGGTGATTCGCGTGGTTGGTAAACGAGCCATTAGTTATTGGATGGGTGGGGCTGAGGACACTTATCCTACCGGTTGTCGGGTGTGAGCGATACGCCGATGCACTCGGTCTCCGCCGTGTCGAACTGCAGCGTCTTTCGGCGTTCAAGGGGAGCCGTCCCGGTGGCCGTCGTGTGCCGGCGTCTCCGTTACGGTCGCCCCGTGATACCGCGGTAGCGGCCCTCATACGTCCCCGCGTCGGGGTCACCGTGTCCCTCGCGGAACACGTTTAAAAGGCTCGGACGGATACCGATGTGTATGCAACACGTGACGGTTCCGCAGGACCGCATCGGCGTCGTGATCGGTGCCGGAGGCGAGACCTTACGCGAGATCGAAGAGCAGGCGAACGTGCGGCTCGACGTCGATTCGGAGACCGGCAGCGTCGCGGTCGAGGAGTCGGGCGATCCGGTCACGGCGATGGTCGCGCCGGACGTGATCAAGGCGATCGGTCGAGGGTTCAAACCCGAAACGGCGCTGTCGATCCTCGATCACGACCTCCGAACGCTCGAACTGATCGACCTGACCGAACACACCCGTAACGACAACGACCTCCAGCGCAAGAAGGGTCGGATCATCGGCGAGAGCGGCCGAACTCGGGAGCTGATCGAAGAGCTCACCGGTGCGAACGTCGTGATCTACGGGACCACCGTCGGTGCCATCGGCGGCCCCGAGGAACTGCAGGTGGTCCGCCGGGCGGTGGGGATGCTCCTCGACGGCGCACCCCACGGCGCGGTGTACTCGTACCTCGAACGCAAATCGAACGAACTCAACGACGACGTGAGCTTCGACGTGCCGCAGTGACGTCGAGAGCGCTCACTGACAGCTAGCGAACCCCACGGCGGCCAGCCGCTCCCGGTACTCGATCGCCGATCGATCCTCGAACCGTCGCGTTCCCTCGCCGTTCCACACCGCGAGCAGGAGCAACAGTCCACCGAGACCACCGCGGAGCGACGCGTCGCGATGGAGTCGAGCGAGGTCGCCCGTGGAGCCGTCCCGCAGTGCTGCCATATCGTCGCCCACGACGTCGCTGACGGAAGCCGTCACGGTCGCGTCTCCCGGCGGTCGGAGCTCGGACAGTCGCTCCGGCGGCGGATCGCCGTCGAACGTCACGGTCACCTCGAGCCCGCCGACCAGCGCGTCCACGGGCGCGTCGTCCACCGTCGCCGCCGCGGCGGCGTATCCATCTCGCGCCTGTCGGTATCGGATCCGGGCGAGGGTCCGTTTCCCGTTCGCGTGTGCGGCGACCGCCGTGTGAAACGCTCGTTCCACCTCGGCGAGATCCGCTCGAAGCTCGGCTCTGACCGCCTCGAGCCGTCGGAGCGACTCGACGCGCTCGCCGACCAGTTCGATCGCGTCGGCGACGTCGTCCCCGTCCGCCCGCTTGTATCGGTCGATTGCCGTCTCTAACTCGGCGATCGCCGTCTCGACATTCCCGTCTTCGCGTGCGTCGTCGGCCGCCGCGACCGCTCGCTCGGCCCGCTCTCGGGGGTCGGTTCGTCGCTCGGAGCGGTGCTCCGGGAGGTCGACCCGTACCGGTACGCCGCCGAACAGCTCTGCGAGTCGGTCGGCGAACCGGTCGGGAAACTCGCGGATCGTGAACTCGATCGCGGTCGATTCGAGAACGATCTCAAATCGAACGAGCGCGTCGTCCGTCTGCTCGAACCGGAACGCCTCCACGTCCTCCGGCGAAACGACCCGTCCACGGGTGTCGACGAGACCGCTCCGGACGATTAGGATCCGATCCGAGGTGACCGCGATCGCCGGCCCCGACCGGAACAGCCCGCCCTCGGTGACGACCCCACAGCGGAACTCCTCGCTGTTGCCGATCGCGTCGGACAGATACACCCGAACCGCATCGGGAAACTCCTCCGGCGTCGAAACGTGCGTCTCTTGTGTCATGACGTGATCATTGGTGACCGCTACGAAGCGGTCGTGGTAGCTTGGATATCGAAGTCAAGACGCCAAACGACGTTACTCCGACTCCAGTCTGATATCCGCTTCGCGTGTCTCGCCGGGCTCGAACTCCCGCGTCAACGTTTCGTTCTCCCAGCTGTTCACCTCTACCTCGACGGTGTGTGCAACCGGATCGAGTCCTTCAAACTCGAAGCTGGCCGAGGCGATGTCGGACTTTTCGTCGACTTTCTCATCATCAACGAACAGTTCGACTGATGCACCGGTGATCTCGGAATCGTCGTCCGCGTCCCGAACGACCCCGCTCCACGACGCCTGCGCGTCGAGTTCGAAGTCCTGCGTCACGGCGTCTCCGTCGAGCGTCACCGACTCGCTCTGCTCGGCGAACCCGCCGGCGTCGGCTGTCACCTCGTACTCGCCACGAGCCAGTTCGAGCTCGTAGCGTCCGTCGTCGTTCGTCTCGACCGTTTCGGTCTCACCGGCGTCGTTCTCGGCGGTGACGGTCGCTCCCTCGACCGTCTCACCGTCGCTGCCGTTTCGGACCTCACCGGAGAGAACGGTGTGGCCCTCCGCGAGTTCGATCGTCATCGGCTCCTCGACGGTAGCCTCGACGGTGCCCTCCTCGTAGCCGTCCGCGCTCGCCCGCACTGTGTACGTGGCGTCGGGATCGTCGACCTCGAACGTGAACTCGCCGCCGGTGGCGCTATCGATCTCGGCGTCGTCATCATCGTACAGCGTCACGCTCGCGTCTTCGACGGGCTCTCGCGTCTCCGCGTCGACGACCTCGCCGGACACGGCGTCGTCCGACGATACCGGCGTGAACTCGACTGGCTCCCCGCCGGGCGAGACGTCGTCCATCTGTTCGTACTCGTGTTCGCTCGTCTCGACGCGCAGCGTGTAGTTGCCGTCATCGAGGTCGTTGAACGTGAAGTTCCCGCCCTCGTCGGTCGTCTCCTCGTCGACCGACCCCCTCTCATCCAGCAGTTCGACCGTCGCGTTCGCCACTCCTCCGGCGTCGTCGCCGTCGACGTCACCGTCGTACACGGTCCCCTGTATCGTGTCGCCGCCGGCGGCGAACGGACCGAAGCCGAGCATTCCAGCACCGAAGACGCCGCCGATGAGTACGAGCAGCGCCACCGCGGCGATGGCAACGTACTTTCCGACCTCCGCGGAGAGGAGCTTCTGCTTCCGACTCGTGGGACCGGACACGCTTCCGATCGAGGACGATCCGCCGCTCGACCCTTTGAGCGCCGGAACCCGACGAGTGACTCGATTCCGTATCTCCGAACTCGACAGACCGTGGTCCCGCGAGAGCGCCTGCACCGCGTCCTCGATCCGACCGATCTCCTCGTCGATGAACTGCGTTCGGAGCGACTGCTCCGTCCGCTCCCAGCGACTCTCAGTCCCCCCGAGCGGTTCGATTCCGGCGTGACCGCCGGTGACGATGGCCAGATCGAACTCCGACAGGGAGTCGGTGTTCGCCGAGTCGGTGATCGCGACACGAGAACACGCGTCCGCCATCTCCCGTATCAGGCCGACGGCGGTGCTGGCGTCCCTGACTCCGACGTTCGCAAGCGACCCGGACCCGACCATCTCGCGGAGAACGCGCCTGTCCTGATCGCTTCCGGGTACGGTCGCGTCGTTCCGTGTCACCGCACGGAACACGCTCATCTCCTCGGAGGTGTCGTCTATCGTGTATCCCCACTCGGACTCGACGCGCCGTCTGAGCGCGTCGTCGAACTCGTCGATGGGATTCGACGTTCCGTGGACGGTGTACTCCGCGTAGAACTGCTCGCTTCGGGCGTCACGAGTCTCTCGAGCACGGAAGAAGGCGGTGATGCGCGTCTCGCCGACCGACTCGACCGCGAAGCGGACGCCCGCGTAGAACTGCTCTTTTATCCGCTCGTTCGTTCGTCCCGTCCCGCCGCTCGGGGAGTACTCGTTCCCTTTCGTGTCGTATATTCGTAGTGATGGCATGCGTTGTCACCCCATTTTCTCGAGGAGTTCGTCGAACCCCACGGTCTGTACGTTCCCGTTCCGGTCACGCATCGGGACCCGCTCGCCGTTCTCGTTCGTCGTGGTCTGGTAGTACACCGGGTGGATCTTCGAGCCCGACGTGTCCTGAACGAGCGTCCGAACGGCCTGGTTGTTCTCGATCAGCGTCTCGTTGACGAACTCCTGGAACTCGTCGAAGTACTGGTGTGCCTCCAGCGCCTGCGTGTTGCGGAACTCCTCGGCGAGGATGTCACATTTGGTCGCGACGAGGATGACGTCCTTGTTCGAGGCCGCGTTCAGGATATCGAAGTACGGCTCGATCTCCAGCGGCTCGTTGTTGTGGTACCGCTCGACGTCGATGATCAACACCAACGTGTTGGCGCTGCGGACCCGCTGTGCGAGCAGTCGCACGGTCGAGTTGTCGATCTCGTCGTCCGCGCTCATCAACGCGTTCGGGAGCTCCTCGAGGTACTCACCCGCGTAGTCGAGACTCGACAGCTCGATGTTCTTCGGGAACACCCGCCCGTCGATGAAGCGGAACTGGAGGTCCTCGACGTCGGTCGCCCCCGTCGAGTCGAGCTTCCATCCGGTGTCCTTCGAGGCGGCGTCGAGTGCCCCCACGAGCTCCATGAGGTCGCTGCTCGGGTTCAACGGGGTGTCAGCCTCGCGGCCGACCGCGTCGTCGAGCGCCGCGAGGTACTTCCCGACGAGGAATAGCGACTTCCCCGATCCCGGCGGCCCGAGAATGAAGAAGCTCTCGGAGGCGTCGTACGTCACGAACTGGCGAAGCGTCACGACGAACACGCCGGCCATCACCGTGTTTCGCCCGATGCTGTCCCAGTCGATCTCGACGCCGGGGTTCGCGGCCTGAACTTGGACCTGATCGCCGGCGATCTGGACGATCTGCGGGAGGTTCACGTGGTACTCGATCAGTCCGACGACGACGATGGCGCTCACGAGGTAGAACAAAAGCGCCGCGGAGCGACGGAACTCCAGTGCAGTCGCCGTCCGCACCTCAAGCAGCTGTCTGCCGCCGCCGCCGACCGCTCCGACGACGAACCCGGAGAGGATCCACAAGACGTTGTCGGTGAAGTCGATGTTCGGGATGAACAGCCCGATCGAGAGGAGTCCGATCAGCGCCGAGAGGGTTCCAAGCCAGAGTAGCAACCCCTGCACGCGCTTTTTCGGATCGAGCGTCAACAGCACCAACAGCCCGAGATATCCGCCGAACATCACCGACGAGAACTGCTCGAGATCGACGGATATCAACGGGTTGAGCGACCTGACTAGCGGCTGAACGATATCCGACGTCTGCCACGCTTCGCCGAGCACTAAAAACAGCGGTCCGGCGACGATGACCATCACTACGAAGTAGACGACGAGAAGCACCTTCTCGCCGTTGTCTTCAAGAAACTCTCCGATCGAACTCATCTACCGATCACTCCCCCCCCTCGGCGGGGATGTCGGCCTCGGCGTCGTCCGCGGTGAACTCGACGACCTCGCTGTACTCCTCGAGCAGGTCGTTTCTGATCTCGGACTCATCGCGCAGGAAGAACTCGACGTCGTTCGGGTTCTCGAGGTTCAACACCTCATTTCTGCGGACGTAGTACCCGTCCTCGAGACCGAGCGTGTGGTGGACGAGAATGTCGGTGTCGTCCGACTGTTCGCGTGAGCGGTACCCCGTGTGGTACCCGTCGGCCTCCACCTCCGCCCGGAGGTTGTCGAGGAAGATCCCGTCGATGAAGATGCCGAGCCCGACGTCCCAGCTGTTTCCGGCCTCGACGGGGAACGACGCGAAGTTCTCGCTTCCCGCACCGAGATTGAACGCGCCCTGGAACACGGGTTTCAGATCCGCGACATCACCGATCTGATTGATCGCCTGGCTCATCACTCCCACGACGATGTTCATTTCGTTGTACCGGGCGCGGTCGCTACTGATCCGTCGTTTCCGGATCCCGGTGTACTTCGGATTGTGCGCGTTCTTCGCGAGCTCCTCGAGCGAGCCCCGGAGGCGCTGTCGTTCCGTATCGTCATCGAACAGCTTGCTCTCCGCGATGTCGGCGTCGTCACGGAGCTGGAGGATGTCGTGTGGTTTGATGGTTTTCACGTAGCTGTACTCCTCCGTCTCCGTCGACACGGACGTCTCTCGGCTCTCGTTGTAGTTCTCCCTGAGCCGTCGGTACTTCTCCTGTGCGGACAAGAACAGATCTCGCGGGCCGTTGAGCTCCTCGAACAGGTTGACGGTCGTCTCGTAGAGATCCGCCTTCCGTTCGGCTGCCGCCAGTTCGGTCTCCAACTCGTCGCGGCGTTTTTCGACGTCGTCGGTCTCGACCGCCTCCTCGGTGACCAGTTCCTCGAACGTGTGCATCAGTTCGGGGAAGTTCGTCCCGGCCTCCAGGTCGCGCTCGATGTCGCTCATCGCGACCGAGTGGTCCTCCTCCAGTTCGGCACGACTCTCGTTGAGTATCTTGCGCCGACGCTCGACCGCTTCGTCCTCGACCAGCCGTTCGAGGCGGCTCGCGGAGAACTCGGGTTCGACGGACAACGAGCTTCCGGCTCGCGACATCGCGAACACCTCGTTGTCGTCGAGCTGGTTCCGCTTCATTCGGTAGTTCTTCTGTGCCTGCTTGCGCTCCTCCTCGCTGGAGGTGTCCCACGGGAGGATCGACTCCAGCGTCCCCTCATCCTCGTTCATCCGCAGGAACGACCGCTTCGCGTCCGTGAGGTCCGCGAGCGACGCGTTGATCCGACGTTCCACGTCGGTGATGTCCATCCCGACCGACTCGAACTCCTCGGACAGCGTACTCAACGCGTCCCGCACCTGTCCGTCGTTGATGGCTTCTATCTGGTCGTCGGTCTCCGCGTTCTCCACCTCTCGGGCAAACGTCTCGAGCGCCATCTCGAGATCGTTCGTGACGCTCTCGATCGGGATCGACCGGCATTCGTTGTACTCCTCGTACAGCGGCCGGACCGTCCGCTCCCACTTTTGTACCCGCCGGTCGACCTCGTCCTGCTGTTCGCGTTGTCTCCGCTCGAGCTCCTCGACGGCGTCGTCGCGGTCCGATTGGAGCCGATCGCGCCGATCGGCGGCCTCCTCGAGTTTCGCCTCCAGCTGATTGAGCCGCACTCCCGCGTTGATACCCTCGTCCTCCAGCGCGAGGAGGTAGCTGATCGTGCTCTCGACTCTGTTGTCGTCGATCGCCCGCAGCCGGACGAGCAGGTCCTTTCGGTGGGCGATCCGGCTGAGCTCCTCACTGATCACGTCGCCAAGCTGTTTGTCGATGCTGTCGACGAACTGTTCACCGTCGGTGCTGACCTCGGCGGTTCCCGCGCGGATCGATCCGCCGATGACTTCGATCTGCTCGATGATGTCGTCGCTTTCAGCCTCCGCTTCCGAGATGATCTCCCGGTAGATCGAGACGGACTCGTAATCGAGCTCGGTGAACAGGTCGAGCTCGATCAGCGACTTGACGTTTCCGAGCCGCGTCTCCAGGTCGGTACGGTCGGAGTCGTGAAGCTCGCCGTTCATCGCGTCGGGACTCCACTCCCGCGAGAGGAACCGGTCGATACCGGCGTAGATGTCCTCTTCGGCCTCGAGTGCGTCCTGTTTCGCGTTCAGGATCTCCTTCGTCACCGACTTGGCATCCTGTATCGCGTCGACGTTGTATCGGAGCACCTGCGGGATCCCGATGATGAACGGCGCGTACGAGGGCGTGTCCGCGAACGGGTCCTCCATGTCCATCATGTTGTAGTACGTCGCGATCAGATAGATCGCGGCACGGTCGAACTCGACGAGTGCGTCCGAGCTCTGGAGGATGTTTGCCTTCTTCCCGCCGAAGCCGGTCGGATCGATCGGGATCAGGATCCGATCTTTGAACAGATCCTCGTTCTGCAGGCTGAGGTGTTCGAGCTCGGAGAGGGCGGCGTGGGCGTTCGCGTTCTCGGCGTCGCCCTCGTCGTCGTTCGGGAGCACGCCGAACAGCGTTATCTCGGCGGTCCGCTGGGTCCGCTTCAGGTGCTCGACGAGGTCGATGAAGATCCCGGAGCCGGAGCCGCCACCGAGTCCAGCGATCACCGCTACCTTGCCGCGGTCGGGAAGGTCGATCGCCGTACGAACGTCGTCGTCCTCGGCGTACGCCTTGTAGTAGAGCCCCTTACCGAGCCCGCGCTTCCGGACGACACCGGTTGCGAAATCGAGGTTCTCGTTGATGAACTCCGGTTGAAGCCACCAGTTCTCCTCGTTCATCCCGACGCCGGACGCGATCCGTGGCACGACGGACTCGCCGATGAGGTCGTTCTGATCGTGTAGCTGAACGTTCCGGGTGAGCGGCAGGTACTCGATGGTGATCTCGCCCGGTCGTCCGGAGCGGTCCTGTCGGAGGCGGTCCTTCGTCTCTTGGATCTCCGCTTCGATCTCTCGAATGCGCTCCAGATCGCGATTCTCCTCCTCTTCTGCGGTATCGATGATCGTCACCGTCAACGACTCGGGGTTCGGTCGGGGTCGAAGCACGGCCTCCTGTACCCAGTCGGCACGGAGGAGTTCGTACGTTATCGCCTTTCCAGCCCCCCCGACTGCAAAAATCCTACTTGGGAGATTCATACTGACAACAGACTCATTATAACAGTTGTCAATAAATTATTCGATAATTGGATCTTACTTTGATATATTGAGGCCGAAACACGGGCCGTTCCGCCGCTATCGTCCGCTCCTTCAACCGTGTCGATCCGTATTTAAATACCATGCGGGTATGACACACACTACCGTGTATTCTCCCCGTGCTGCGGTTCCGTACGACGTGTTCAAAAGGTTTATATAGAATCACAAACAATCAATGAGTGATTATGTCTCAGCGACAGCGGATGGGCAACCAGCCAATGATCGTACTCTCCGAGGAATCGCAGCGCACCTCCGGGAAGGACGCTCAGAACATGAACATCACGGCCGGCAAGGCTGTCGCGGAGTCCGTCCGCACCACGCTCGGCCCGAAAGGTATGGACAAGATGCTCGTCGACTCGGGCGGCTCGGTCGTCGTCACGAACGACGGTGTCACCATCCTCAAGGAGATGGACATCGACCACCCGGCGGCGAACATGATCGTCGAGGTCGCCGAGACGCAGGAGGACGAGGTCGGCGACGGCACGACGTCCGCCGTCGTCGTCGCCGGCGAGCTCCTCGATCAGGCCGAGGAGCTCCTCGATCAGGACATCCACGCGACCACGCTCGCGCAGGGGTACCGTCAGGCCGCCGAGAAGGCCAAGGAGATCCTCGACGAGGAGGCGATCGACGTCTCCACCGATGACCGTGACACGCTCGTCGAGATCGCCGCCACGGCGATGACGGGCAAGGGCGCGGAGAACGCCAAGGACCTGCTGGCGGAGCTCGTCGTCGACGCCGTGCTCGCGGTCGCCGACGAAGACGATATCGACACCGAGAACGTCTCCGTGGAGAAGGTCGTCGGCGGCTCCATCGACGAGTCCGAGCTCGTCGAGGGCGTCATCGTCGACAAGGAACGCGTCGACGAGAACATGCCCTACGCGGTCGAGGACGCGAACGTCGCGCTGTTCGACGGGGCGATCGAGGTCAAGGAGACCGAGATCGACGCCGAGGTCAACGTCACCGACCCCGACCAGCTCCAGCAGTTCCTCGACCAGGAGGAAAAACAGCTCCGCGAGCTGGTCGACCAGCTCGTCGACGTCGGCGCTGACGTCGTGTTCGTCGGTGACGGCATCGACGACATGGCCCAGCACTACCTCGCACAGGAGGGCATTCTCGCCGTCCGCCGTGCGAAATCCGACGACCTCAACCGACTCGCCCGCGCGACCGGCGGCCGCGTCGTCTCCAACCTCGACGACATCGAGGCGGACGACCTCGGCTTCGCCGGCTCCGTCGCCCAGAAGGACATCGGCGGCGACGAGCGCATCTTCGTCGAGGACGTCGAGGAGGCCAAGTCCGTCACGCTGATCCTCCGCGGCGGCACGGAACACGTCGTCGACGAGGTCGAGCGCGCCATCGACGACTCGCTCGGCGTCGTCCGCACGACGCTGCTCGACGGGCAGGTGCTGCCCGGCGGCGGTGCTCCCGAGGCGGAGCTCGCCTTACAGCTCCGCGACTTCGCCGACTCCGTCGGCGGCCGCGAGCAGCTCGCGGTCGAGGCGTTCGCCGATGCGCTGGAGGTCATCCCGCGCACGCTCGCCGAGAACGCCGGTCTCGACCCCATCGACTCGCTCGTCGACCTCCGCTCCCGCCACGACGGCGGCGAGTTCGGAGCCGGTCTCGACGCGTACACGGGCGACGTGATCGACATGGAGGCCGAGGGCGTCGTCGAGCCCCTCCGCGTGAAGACGCAGGCCATCGAATCCGCCACCGAGGCGGCCGTCATGATCCTCCGCATCGACGACGTCATCGCGGCCGGCGACCTCAAGGGCGGCGGCTCCGACGACGGCGGCGACGAGGAGATGCCGCCGGGCGGTGGCGGCATGGGCGGCATGGGCGGCATGGGCGGTATGGGCGGTGCGATGTAAGCGCTCGGTAGGACACGCTTACACACCCCCGAACTTCCCGTCGTATCGCCGTTCGATCAACTCCGGATCGCAGCCGATCTATCGCGGATCGCAGTCGACCCCGAACTGACGTTTTCGTTCTCGGCTCACATCGATCGGTCGTTCCCGCTCACGTCGACCGGAGACGTCGCCATGCGCCGAGAGCGATCGCGCCCTTTTAACCGTCCGCGACCCGCGTTCTCGAACGATGCTTCCGGTTGTCTTCCTCGTCGTCGTCGCGGTCGTCGCGTTCCTCGCGGTCGAGGTCGGGCCGTTGTACGTCAACGACCGCTTCCGCGACCTTCGAGACCCGACGGACCCCGAGCGAGCGTATCTCGACCGGCTCCGCGGCGAGGCCGGACTCGACGTCGAGCGCGTCGCCGTCGTGGAGACCGAAGGGGTCGAATCCGTCGACGTCGCGGTCCGTGGCCCGCCTCGTCGGCAAGTGCTGTTCATCACTGATTACGTGCTCGACGGGATGCCAGAGGACGTTGCGCTCGGACTGATCGCCGCGGAGGCCGGTCGCGTGCGAACGTACTACGGCGAGTTTCGGGCGGTCGCCGTCGCAGCGGTCGTGGGCCTCCTGGCGGCGATCGTCACGACTATCGTCCCGTTCGACTCCGGGTTCCTCTCCGTGATCCTCGTCGGCGTCGCCGCGTTCTGGGTCGGGCGACGGGTGCAGTACGTCGCCGACGACCGCGCGGCCGACGCCGTGGGTGCGGACCTGGTCGCGAACGCCTTCGAGCACGTCGCCGACCTTCGAGGCGTCGAGCCGGAGACCGGCGACTGGTCGACGTGGTTCGAGGTCCAGCCCCCGCTCGGCGACCGGATCGCGCGACTTCGTGAGCGGGGGGAATAACGACGCGACGCCGTGATCGGACCCGGATCGTGGTCGGGATCGATCGGAGTCGGACCGCGATCGCGATCGTTGGTGAGCGGTTCACTCCCTCGCCGCATTGCGACGATCCGGTCGTTCTCGGTCTCCGATCAGTCCCGTGACCGACGGCGGTGTACGTGCACACCCCTCGGTTCGCATTTCCCTACCTCTCTGTATATATAATATACTGTATAATACTGGGATACTACTATACTATGATATGATCCTCGATATTTGATTGGCTACTATATAGTATATGTTCGAGCGGTTTTTATCTTCTAACTACCAACTCTAAACTAATATCATATCATATATCACTGGAATTCACAAATTCGAACCGTTTATTCTTCCTTGATTCCGATTCTTATCGGATATAATTATATTCTTGTTTTATTATGTGTACTGCATGCACTGACCGTAGCTGGATCGTCTCCGATCGATCGAAGCTCCGTTGAACCGCTTCCCATTACAAATCTATTGGTGTCGCTTTCCCCGCACGTTGGTACTGAATGTCCGTTTCTTTATCCCGTATTACGGGACACATTATCGATCGATCCTTTCGATTATCGTGATGGTACGCGGAGATCGCGCCGTTGTTCGGTGCTCTCGTCGTTCATCCGAACAATCCTTCCCGTGATGCGGGATGGCCGATCACGGCGTCTTCGTGAGCGGTGGCCATCCACCACGGCGTCTTCGTGAGCGGTGGCATCCGCGAGGGCGGCGATTCCCGGGACACTGAGCCGAGGGTTACAGGTACTCGATGTTCAACTCTATCTCGTTGACGGTTCCCAACAGGAGTTCCGGGATCTCTTGGCGGAAGTACTTGCCCGTCAGGCGGTTCGCCGGCCCCGACACGCTGATCGCTCCCAGTACCGTTCCGTTCGTGTACCGAACGGGAACACCGACGGCTCGGAGTCCGGACGTCGACTCCTCGTCGTTAAACGCGTATCCCTGCTCACGAACCACCCGTAGCTCCTCGTCGAGTGCCTCCCGCTCCGGCGTCCCGATCTCCGTTTCGGGGTCGTCCGCCGCATCGAGGATCCGTTCGGAGCGCTCGGACGGGAGGTTCGCCAGTATCGCCTTCCCGGCCGCACTCACGTAGAGCGGGCCGCGCTTTCCGATCGTCGCGTCGGTTTTGACGGCGTCTGGCCCCGCGTGCGTGTACATGTACACGCGATCTCCGTGCTCCTCCGTGATGAACTGGGCGCGCTCGGCCGTCTCCTCGCTCAGCTGTCGAACCTTCCTGTTTATCAGTTCGTTTGCGGGAAGGTCCTCCCGCCGTCGGCCGCCGTGGGTGAGAAATTGGAGACTTAGTTCGTACTCGTTCCCGTCGACGACGACGTATCCTCGTTGGTGTAGGGTAGTGAGATGTCGATGCGCCGTACTCGTTCCGATCCCGATGGCGCTCGCGACGTCGTCGATGCTCGCCGATTTGACTCGGTGGAGGTATTGTACGACGTCGAGCGTCGTATCGACCGATTTGACCCGTGATCGCTCCGGCGCGTCAGTCATATCGCCACGGACGGGCTCATGTGTTATAATTGTCCCGCATCGCGGGAAATTCTGCTTAGTCGTCGAGGACGCCCCGCTGGTGTGCCGTTCGCGTTCCGATCGTCGTGTTCGCGGATGGAACGCCGGGTCGGCTCCTCCGTTTCTCGACTATTCCGGCCGATAGTAGCCGTTTCCGTCCATCAGGCGACGCTGCGTGCGGTACACGGTCACCGACTCGACTTCGGGAACGTCCCGGTCGACCGCCGCGGTCGCCGCCATCGTCCCCTTCGGGTGCCCAAGCGTCACCGTCGATCCGGGATCCGATGCGACCTCGTTCGGGATCGTGCCGGGGATCTGCGCCGCCGCGGACGTACACGAGACGCCGGTAACGGCGTACACCGGGTGCAGCTTCCCCATGCTCATGTATCTCGCCGTCAGATCGATCTCGTCGGCCGCGACGTCGCCGCCCTCGGGTGTCGTGTAGTCGGTCGGCGGTGCCACGAACACGAGTTTCGGATATCCGGGCGTCTCGATCGACGCGTCGTCCGGGTCGTCGACGAATCCGAGCTCCACGGCGACCGTTCCTCTGATCCGTTCGAGTCGTTCGAGCAGCTCCTCGTCGCCGTCGATCTCCGCGCGCCCCTCCGTCGCCGTAAGCCCCAGATCCGCCGCGCGAACGAACGCGATCGGCGTCGTCACGTCGAGGACGGTCGCCTCGAGGGTCTCGCCGTCGACGTCGAGATCGATCGTCGGGCCGCCGAGCGGGAACAGCCCGTCGGTCATCGCGCCGGCCGGATCATGGAACGTCGTGTCGATCCGTGCGCCAGTTCCCGGAACGCCGTGGATCTTGAAATCGCCGACGCTTCCCGCGCGTCCGTCGACCAGCGGGACCGTCTGTGTGATCTCCGCGTCCGTGTTCGTGTTGTACAGTTCGATGGTGGTTTCCTCGGCGGCGGCATCGACGGGAACCATTCCCTCGTCGACGGCGAACGACCCGATCGCACAGGTGAGGTTTCCGCAGTTACCGCCGTAGTCGACGACCGCCTCGTCGACGGCTACCTGTCCGAACGTGTAGTCGACGTCGATCCCCTCCCGGTCGCTCGGGGAGACGATCATCAGCTTCGACGTCGTCGACGTCGCTCCGCCGAGCCCGTCGATCTGCCTGTCGTCCGGGCTGCCGAACAGCGAGAGAATAACCTCGTCCTGATTCTCCTCCGGCAGGTTCGATCGGGGAATGAACACGCCCTTGCTCGTTCCGCCACGGACCAGCGAACACTCGATCGCCTGCTGGTCACCGACGGGCTCGGGCGTCATTCGTCCACCTCCGCGTGTTCGGGCTCCATCGCCTCCGCGCGTCTCGACGGCTCTTCCACATCGATTCCACGGCCGGCGACGGCTCGATCGGTCACGGTAGTCATCCTTACCGAACTCTCCCACGGCACCGACATAGACGTTTCGTCCGCGGACGACTCCGAGGGAGACGTTTCGTTCGCGGAGGACTCCAAGGGAGACGTTTCGTTCGCAGACGACACGCTCGATCGAGACCGTCCGTGAGGCGACCCGCGGGCTGGGAGCCGACGTGGCGTTCGAGGCGGTTGGCGGCGATCAGTCACACGCGACGTCCGGCGACGACCGCCTACAGCTCGATGACGCCGACCCCGTCGTCGACGCCGATTTCGGTCTCGAACGGCTCCGAGAGGGCCGCCAATCGGGCGAGGATCGCTTCCGCGTGGTCGCCCGTCGCGAGCGCCGGCGTTCCCCGCCTCGGCAACGCCCGATCCTGTCCGAGCGAACACGGGTACAGTCGCACCGACGCGAGGTCGTCGCCCTCGAACGCACAGACCGGGACGACCGTCTCCCAGTACTCGTCCCGGTCGAGGCTCCCCGCCGGCTCACCGTCCTCGTCGCGGTAGCGCGAACGGAACAGCGCCGCCGGATCGGTCGCGTCGTCGACGCCGTAGTAGTCGTAGCTCTCCGCCGGCAGCCGCTCGATCGTCTCGGTCTGGTACGCGAGATTTCCGAGCGAGTAGAAGATCGGCCGCCCGCGATAGATCTCCATCCCGCGAAGGACGTGCGGTCCCGTCCCGACGAACAGGTCCGCCCCGGCGTCGATGCAGTCGCGCGCGAACGACCGGAGGAACGCAGGGGTTTCCGCGGTGTTCCGGACTCCGCCGGGCGCTTGGTGGCTGTGGAGGCTCGCGATCGCGTGGTCGGACTTCGCCGCCGCCGCGGCGACCGAATCGAGGTACGCCCGACGGTCGGCCGTGAGCGGCTCGAACCGTACCGTCGGTCCGTCCGTTCCGCCGTCGTCGACCGCCTCGAAGAACGCGTGCATGAACGGCTCGTACGGCCGGTCCTCCCAGTCGGGGTCCTCGCGAACCAGCCACGTCTCGTGCAACTCGTCGAGGCCGAGATCCGCACGCAGCTCCCGGAGCCGGTGGAGCTGTTCGGCGGTCGCGCCGTGTATCCACCGGAGATGGAGCGGGTTGATCCCCGTTCGTCCCGGATGGGCGGGCGAGGCGGGCCCCGCCTCGCTTCCCGGCGCGATGCTCGTGTTCGCGGCGACCAGCCCGATCCGACCGCCGGGGGTGTCGACGTACCCCGGTCGTCGCGCGTCCGCGAGGGTTTCGCCCATCCCCGCGAACGGGAGGTCGCGCTCGCGGAGGGCGTTCATCGTCGAACGCATCCCCTCCCGCCCGTAGTCGAACGAGTGGTTCGATCCCGTCGCGAACAGATCGAATCCGAACTCGGCGAGCTCGTCGAGCACGAACGGCTCGGCCCGCATCAAGATCCCCGCGAGCGGGCTGAGGTACTGGTACTGCGACGGAACCGGCGGCAGGGGCGTCGCGGACGCGTCCCGCTCGGGAAACACGACCTCGAGGTTCGCCACCGCCGCGTCGGTGGCGTCGATCACGGTTCGTAGTTCGTCGATCCGCCCGTTCGACTCGGCGTACGGCATGAGGCGACGGGTGACGATCGCGTCGCCCGCCGCGGCGATCGTACACGTCGATCCGGTAGTATCCATACCGACCGCTCGATGCGACGCGCTAAGACGTTTTCGCGGTCGTCCCCGGGTGGATCGGGTGGGCTTATACCTGACGCGAGCCATCGGCACGCATGGTTCAACACGACTCGCGGCACCAACGCGGGGTCGACGGGCACCTGATCCGCGGCGGGACGAGCAAGGGGTTCTTCGCGTCGAGCGCGATCCTCCCGACGGACCCGACGGCGCGAGACGAGTTCGTCCTCGAACTGTTCGGCTCGCCGGACCCGCTACAGGTCGACGGACTCGGCGGGTCACACACCCACACGAGCAAGCTCATGCTCGTCGACGCCGCCGACCGTGACGACGCCGATCTGGCGTACCGGTACGCGCAGGTCGGGATCGAGAACCCGACCGTCGACTGGGACGGCAACTGCGGGAACCTCGCGAGCGCTGTCGGCGTCTACGGGATCCTCGAGGGACTCGTCGATGCGACCGAACCGACGACGACGGTACGAATCTACAGCGAGAACACCGAGTCGATCCTCGAGCAGGACGTCCCCGTCGTCGACGGTGAGCCGACCCCGTACGGCTCCTGTCGGATCGACGGGGTTCCCGGGTCGGGCGCGCGGATCCCGACGCGGTACCTCGATCCCGGTGGCGGCATGCTCGGATCGACGCTCCCCACCGGGAACGCGACCGACGAGCTCTCCGTCGACGGCGAGACGTACACGGTCTCCGTCGTCGACGCGACGAACGTGACGGTGTTTCTCCGCGCGGCCGACCTCGGACTCGACGGGACGGAATCCCCGACGGAGCTCGCGGAGCATGAGGGGCTCCTCGAACGCCTCGAACGGATCCGCGGCGCGGCCTGCGTCGAACTCGGCCTCGTCGACGACCCCACAGACGCGGCCGACGAGCGACCGACGATGCCGTTCATCGCCGTCGTCGCCCCGCCGCGCGGGTACACGACGACGGTCGGGTCGACGGTCGATGCCGGCGACGTCGACGTGGTCGCGCGGATGGTGTCGACGGGGCATCCACATCACGCCTACGCCACCACGGGTGCGATGTGTCTGGCGGCCGCGACGCGGGTGCCGGGAACGATCACCGAGTCGGTCGCCCGCGGCTCGGGTGATGCGGTCCGCATCGGCCATCCGAAGGGGACGATCCGGATCGGGGTCGAGGCGAGAGGCGACGAGGAGTTGACGGGAGACGACAAACCGACCGTCATCGACGCCGTCTCCATCGACCGGACGGCGCGGCTTCTGATGAGCGGGACGGCGTTCGCTCGGGATCCCGATCGAGTGTAGGTTCCGATCGAGTGTAGGGGTCTCGGGTCCCTCCTCGGTCGTCGCGTGGATCGTCGAAAAAAGCGGACCGATCGGTGGCTTACTCGAAGATCGACTCGACGAGTTCGCCGTCGTCGACGACGACCTCGCCGTCGAGTCGGACGGTCGGCGTCCGGACGACGCCGTCGAGGTGGATGTCGCTTTTGAGGGTGCCGCCGAGCGACTCGTTGTCGCCGACCGCGAAGTGGACCGTTCCCGCCCGCTTTTTGTCCTCGGCGAGGTTGCCGATGAGCTTTGCCTCCGGGTTGGTTCCGATCGCGAACTCGGCGATGTTGCCCGCGTTCTCGTCGTTCTCGTCGATGATCCGGCGGAGCTCGTCGGCGTCGTCGCCGCCGCGGACGTCGCTGACGAAGCCGTCCTCGACCACCAGGGTGATCGGCTCGTCGACCTGTCCGAGGTTGTCCATCGAGACGTCGATGACGATCTCGCCGTTCGCCGTTCCCTCGGCCGGGTGGGTCGGGGCCTCTCCCGGCGGGAGCGTCGCGAACCCGTAGTTCTCGTGGTAGTAGCCGTCGAGCGAGAACGCCGAGCAGCCCTCCAGGCTGAACGTGATGTCGGTGCCCTTGTCGCTCGTGACGTGTGCCTCGGTGGCGGCGTCGAGGACGTCCCGGACCGCCTCCGTCCGGCGACGGAGCTCCTCGAAGTCGACGCTCATCGCGCCCTCGACCATCATGTCCTCGGTGACGCTGCGGAGGATTCCGAAGCGGGTACCGGCCTCGGCGGCCTCGAGCCGGGATCGAGTGTGCGTGATCGCGTGGCTCGTGCAGGTGAACGCGACGTCCGCGGCCGCCATCGCCTCCGCGACCGTCTTCGGCGGCTCGTTCCCGTGGCTGTCGAGAAGCGGCATCGTCGTCGTGATCGCCTCCGCACCCGCGCCCGCGGCGGCCCGCGCGATGCTCCGTGCGACCCGTTCCTTTCTCGCGTCCGCGATGACGAGGACTTCCTCGCCGGGCTGGACGTCGAGACAGTCCTCGACGATACCACGTGCTGCTGCCGCCATTTCGACGTCTAACATTTCGGATCGATCGACCATTGGGAACCACATAAAAACATCGGTGGGAGCCGCTCACACGGTAGATCGTTCATTCCGGCCAGCCGTGTCGGCCATTACCGACCATCCGTGTCAGCCAGCCGTGTCGACCATCCGTGACGCTCATCCGTGTGGACCGATCGCACGGACCAGTACTCGATGGGAACTGCGTTCGCGAACGGGTCACAACCGCTCTCGTCGTCCGGCGCGATTTCCATCACGGTCGACCGTTTCAGGAACGTATTTGTATCCGCCTGTGTGATATCTATGCATGGATTCCGTCCAAGAGATGAAGGGAGCGAGTATCGTCGTCGACACCTGTGCCGCGATCGAACCCGACGAGGACGTCCTCGTCGTGACCGACTGGCAGGTCTCGGACGTCGCCGAGCGCGTCGCCGCCGCGGCCAACGAGCGCGACGCCAACGTGACGATGGCGATGATGGAGCCTCGCGAGTACGACGGCAACGAGCCCGAGGACACGGTCGCCGCCGCGATGATGGAGGCCGACGTGATCATCACGCCGGTTCACCGATCGATCACCCATTCGAGCGCCACGGCGGAGGCGAAAGAGAACGGCGCACGCGTCATCAGCATGGTGAAGTTCACCGACGAACAGCTCGTCCGTGGCGGGCTGTACGCCGATTACGAGGGAATGCGCCCCCACTGCGAGGAGATGGCCCGCAAGTTCACCGAGGCGAGCGAGGCTCGCGTCACCTCACCGCAGGGAACCGACGTCACCGTCGACCTGGAAGGCCGTGACGGTAACGCCCATCCGGGGATCGCGGACGAACCCGGCGAGTTCACCGCGCTCGTTCACATCGAGTCGAACATCGCACCGGTCGAGGGCGGTACCGATGGGACCGTCGTCTTCGACGGCGCGATCCCGAACCTCGACATCGGCGTGCTCGAGGAGCCGGTCAGAATGGAGATCGAGGACGGTGCGGTCATCTCCGTCGAGGGCGGGAAGGAGGCGAAGACGATCGAGCGCGTCTGGGCGGAACACGACGATCCGGCCGTCTACAACATCGCTCAGCTCGCCGTCGGTATGAACCCCGAGTGTCCCGAGTTCAACGGCTGGTTCTCGAACGATCACGGCCGCTACGGCAACGTCCACTTCGGGATCGGAACCAGCAGCAACCTCGGCGGGACGACCCGTGCACCCGTCCACTTCGACGCGATGATGGCCGAACCGACGCTCGAACTCGACGGCGAAGTCGTCGTCGAGGACGGCGACTTCACGTTCTTCTGAACGTCGACTCGGAAATTTAAAACCCTTACTTTTCGGCCCGTATTCGGCCGTGGATTCATCACTCGTTTCGTCCAGTACCTCATCGTTTCGTTTGTTACCAAAACGCTGTCACCACCGCGGAATGCGTACCAACAGATTCAAATATGTCTATGTCTACTATCAGTTGTACAATGGTAGACAATAACGATCGATCGTCCGCCACTCGCCGCGATTACATCAAATACACCGGTGCTGCCTCCGCAGCAGCGTTTACCGGTCTCGCTGGATGTCTCGGCGACGACGACGGGGAATACCCGAACGACGACATCACGTACATCATCCCGTTCTCCGAGGGCGGGGGTACCGACACGTATGCGCGACAGTTCGTCTCCCACTGGGCGGACGCGCTCGACACCAACATCGCCATCGAGAACGTCCCGGGGGCCGCCTCGCTCCGCGGAACCGGACAGCTGTACAACTCCGATAACGACGGCTACACGATCGGCGGGTTCAACCCACCGTCGACGCCCGTCTCCGCGATGGTCAACCCGCCGGACTACGACATGACCGAGCTCGAGGGCGTCGCGACGTACGCTCGGACGCCGTTCGTCGTCGTCAGCAACCCCGACTACGAGATCGAGGACTTCTCGGACATGCTCGACCGCTACGCTGACGACGAGCTGGAGATCTTCTCCGGCAAGGAGCGCGGTGGCGTCGACCACGTGCTGGCGCTGCTGATGCAGGGCAATGACAGCTACGACCACCAGTGGGACCGGTACGTCGGCTACGACGGCTCCGGCCCCGCGGTGCAGGCGGTCATCTCCGACGAGGTCCCCTGTGCCATCAGTACCGACACCGCCGCCGCCGGTGCGGCGGAGGACGGACGCGTCGACGTCCTCGGCTGTCTCTCCAGTCAGGGATCCGAAGTGTTCCCGGACGCCCCGACCGTGACCGACCTCGGCTACGACAACATCGACTTCCTCGGACAGCTGGTCCGCGGGGTCTTCGCGCCGAACGGGACGGACCAGGAACAGATCGACATCCTCTCCGAGGGGCTCGAGACCGCGCTGCAGTCCGACGAGGTCCAGCAGTGGTCCGAGGACACGGGGAACGTCGTCGAATACGGTGGCCCGGAGAGCGCGGGCAACGCGGTCGCCGACGCGTTCGAGCAGATCCCCGAGAACGTCGACCTCGAGGAAGTCCGCGAAGCCGCCGACGAGTAGTCGACGCACCGCGCGTCGCCGTCGGAGCATCGCTCGTTTTATAAACTGACCCGCGGCCGAGAGACCATGTGTATTAATAACGATCACGATCCAGTACCAGCCATAGATGTCGTTTGAAACACTGTACCGTCGGGCGTACGAACGGTTCGACCAGGAGACGTTTCTCCTCGTCGTCTTCGCGTTCGCGTCGGGCTTCGCACTCATTGAAACGTTCCGGTTCGGTATCAGCGGAGCCGCGCGGTTCCCGAGGCTCACGGCGTCCGTCGTGTTCATCGGCGCGTTGCTCCTGTTGTTCTCGTCGTACCTGCCGGAGTCGCTCCGTACGGCCATCGAGGAGTCGCCGGAGGTGTTCCAGGCGGATGAGGAGTTCGAAGAACGGCAAAGCGAGGCCGAGAAGCGGCACGCTGAGACGATCGACGAGGAGGAACGGGAGGCGACTGATATCTCCACGGTCGGTCGACCGATACACGACTCGGTGTTCGGTGCCATCATCGTGACCCTGTACGGCCTCGTCGGGTTCACGGTCGGTATCCTCTGGGCAACGCCGCTTTTCGTCGTCGCGTACGGCTACTGGTTCAAGCTCCCACGATACATCACGGCGATCCTCACCGTCGCCGGCTTCGCCATCGCCTACGGGTTCATGACGGTGCTCGGCGTCCCGCTTGACCGCGGCGAGATACTGCTCACGGACGGGGTGTTCTGAATGAGTGCACTTGCCGCACTGTTCGAGGCCGGGGAGATCCTCTTCACCTGGCCGACGCCCATCTGGGTGATCATCGGGCTGACGCTCGGTATCATCGCCGGCGCGCTCCCCGGGATCGGCTCCGCGCTGGGGATGGCGATCATGCTTCCGCTGACGCTCCCGCTCGGGCCGATCAACGCTATCATCCTGCTCGTCAGTATGTACAGCGGTGCGATGTACGGCGGGAGTATCGCCGCGATCCTGGTGAACGTTCCGGGGACCGGTGGCGCAGCGGCGACGACGTTCGACGGGTATCCGATGTCGAAACAGGGGCGGGCCGTCGACGCGCTCTCAATGTCCGCGACCGCCTCCGCGACCGCCGGGTTCCTCTCCGTGCTCACGCTGCTTCTCATCTCGCCGATCCTCATCGAGGTCGTGTTACTGTTCGGCTCGCCGGAGTACTTCCTGATGGCCATTCTCGGCCTGTCGATGATCACCGTCGTCGCGGAGGGGTCGATGATCAAGGGGCTCGTCGCCGGTGCGGCCGGCCTGCTCATCACGACGATCGGGATCGCACCCAACTCGCCGGAGCTTCGGTACACGTTCGGCAGTCTCGGACTGTACGACGGGATCGACTTCATCGCCGCGCTGATCGGCATGTTCGCGGTCGCCGAGATGCTGAAACTCGCCGGGCAGGAGGGCGGGATCGCCGACCAGGAGATCGACCTGTCCGGGAGCGTCTTCTCGGGGGTTAAAGAGACGTTCACGCACCCGGTGACGCTCGTCAAATCCGGCTACATCGGAATGCTCATCGGCGCGGTTCCCGGTGCCGGTGCAACCGTCTCGAACTTCCTCGCGTACGGGGAGGCGATGCGGAGCTCGAAGGACCCGGACGCGTTCGGGCACGGCGAACCGCTCGGCGTCATCTCCAGTGAGGCGTCGAACAACGGGACGATCGGCGGGTCGCTCATCCCGACGATCTCGTTCGGGATCCCCGGAAGCGGATCCACTGCGGTGCTGCTCGGTGGCCTGTTGATGCACGGGCTGCGACCCGGTCCGCAGCTGTTCGAGGCCGACCTCCACATCACGTACGCGTTCCTGCTCGCGCTGCTGATCGGGAACGTGTTCATCATCCTCGTCGGCGTGTTCGTCGTCACGCGGCTCGCCAAACTCACCCAGGTCGACACGCATATCATCATCCCGATGATCTTCGTGTTGTCGATGGTCGGTGGCTACACGCTTCGGTCCAACTGGGTCGACGTGATCACGGTGCTCGGGTTGGGATTCCTCGGATACATCATGGTGAAGGAGAACTACTCCATCATCGCGTTCGTGCTCGGCGTCGTGTTGGGGCCGATCGCCGAGGAGAACCTGATCCGATCGTTGCAGATCTCCGACGGATCGTACCTGATCTTCGTGACGAAGCCACTGTCGCTCATTATCACGGCGCTCATCTTCGTGATCCTGCTCGGGCCGTACGTTAAGCCGGCACTCGAAGAACGGTTCGCGTAGCCGACTGCGCGCGCTCCGTTTCGTTCTCTTATCGGTTCGCTCCGTGAAGTGGCGTCCGCGACGGGATTCGACGTCGAGGCTCTCGTGCTCCCGTTCGCTTCGCTCTCGGAATCGCGATCCCTTTTAAATGGCTCTGCTGGAATCCTTCCTATCAGACATATCGTTCCGATCGCGATCAGTACGGACACTGCGGCGATCGATAACGGGAGTGAGTATTGCAGTTCGTCGGTCGCGACATAGTATTTAAATGGCCGTGAGTAGCGGCGACGGACGCTTATAAACGAACGACGCGGTGGCGCGTGCCTCCGAGCGCCCACCAGG